>JANNNO010000514.1:0-5773 GCA_031398585.1 Myxococcales bacterium
AGCGCCCGAGGCAAAGCCCTGATGAGGGAGACGGTGCCTTCGATGGCTCCCGCAGACCCTCCAATCACGACGATGTCGCGGCCGCCGATGGCTGTCATGTCCTGCGGCACAAGATGGGGATGCGCGCCTCGTTCGACCAAAATTCGGCGACGAGGGGCGCCGAGCGAGAATGCGATGGGGAGGGTGCGGCCCTAGCGGGGTGGCATGGGCGGACCCAGACTTCGGGCGTGACGCCTGGATCCTCTTCCTCTTCGTCGTCGTCGCCTTCTCTGCTCTCGCAGTCCGTCGTGGTGGCGCGTGGGGGCTGGTTGGCGGCAAGGCCTGGATTCGTTGCGTTGGCGCGTTTCGGTCTGGTGATAAAGGGTGTCGTCCAACTGCTCGTGGGCCTGTTGGCGATGGCCGCGTTGCTGGGCGAAAAGGGGGGACGCATCACCGACGGGGTCGGTGCGATGAAAGCCTTGGCCGGTCACCCGCTCGGCCGCCCCGTGCTTCTTCTGCTGACGATCGGGCTCTTCGCGTATGCGGGGCTTCGCCTGGTGCAAGGGTTACTGGACCCCATGCGGCGGCCGCGTAGCCTGACGACGGCCTTCTTTCGCGCTGGCGACGTGTTGAGCGGCCTTGGCTACGTCTTGCTTGGGATCGGCGCGGGCCGCCTCTTCGTGGGGCTCGGCGCAACTTCGGGCGATGCGCGCGCCAAACGGCTGACCGCCGAGACGCTTGCGATGCCCTACGGCCCGAAGATGTTGCTCGCCTTCGCGGTCGTCCTTGGGTTGCTGACGGTGTTGTTCCTCGCACGTGCGTTCGTGGTCCGCGACGTCTGCGGTGATCTGCTGACCGAGAAGATGGGACCTGCGCGCTGCCGAGCCTCCGCGCTCCTGATCCGATTCGCGTCGTTGGTGCAGGCGACGCTCTTCGGCACCATGGCGACGCTTTTTTACCGAGTGGCGGTGCTCGGTAACCCGGCAGAGGCGCGCGGCATGGGCGGGGTCATGCGCTTCATCGGCGCGCGACTCGGCCCCGTGATCATGGCGCTTGTCGCGATCGGCTTTGTCGCGATGGCGGCCACCTCGTTCATCGAGTCGCGCTGGCGCAAGGATCTCGAGATCCGCGGTGGCTAAGGCGCGGGGCTTGCGCGAAGGCGCGGGGCTTTGCGCGAAGGCGCGGTTCAGTAGTTGTAGGGCTGATAGGGCGCGCGGGGAAGATCGAGGAAGGCTTTGACCGACGGGCGGCTCCATTGCGCCTCGACGTATCGGACGATGGGCGCCGGGACCGGCTCGCCGGTTTTGATGAGGCGCTGGATCATCATCGCGAGATCGACGTCGGCGAGGCACCAGGTGCCGAATGCGGTTTCAGTCGAGCTGCCGAGCAGCTGGTTGGTGACGTGAATTAGCTTGGCGGCGGCCTTGCGGCCGGCGGGCGAGAGCGGCGGTAGGGCAGGGCGCGGGTAAAAGACGCTCTCGGACGAACGCTCCTCGCGCAGGGGAGCGAGATCGCTGCGCAGGAACGCCATCACCTGGCGGGCGCGTGCGCGCGCGCGGCGATCAGCGGGAAAGAGGCGGGCTCCGCTGGGGTAAGCCTCGTCGAGGTATTCGGCGATGGCGCTCGACTCGGAGAGCGAGAAGTCGCCGTCGGCGATGGTCGGGACTCGTGAGGTCAGCGAGCGTTGCACGTACCCGGGGGCGTGTTGTTCGGCGGCCCCGAGGTCGACGGGCTTCACCTCGAAGTCGATCGACTTTTCCTTCAACGCCACGAAGCTGCTGAGCACGTACGGGCTGATGAAGAGGCGGTCGGCATACAGAATCACGCGCAGCTGCATAGTAGGGGCACGCTAACACGCGCCGCTTGTGGCGCGGGGCCAGGTGGCTGCGGCGGGGTCCCTCACCCGCCGGCCTACGGCCGTCGACCTCTCCCCGAGGGCGAGGTGAAGAGCAGAGGTCGAGCGCGGAGGGCGGTGCCGGCGCGATCAACGAGGGGAAGTCGATCCTGTGCCGCCGGTGCCGCTGGGCGTGCGGTCGGAGTCGCTGCCGCTCTGCGCTTGCGTGGGAGCCGACACATGAAGGGTCAGGCCGAATGCGAGGACCGCGAGGGCACCTCTGAAGACCGACCCGCCCACGAATCCAGAACCCACCAACGACACGTCTTCGCAGCCGAAAACCGACCACGCATAGGCCACCTCGCCTTGTTGTTGCGGCAAGGTTGGGCCGCTGGATGGCCGCTGCCAGCGCCCCCGCCGACAGGGACGGGAGAGCGTGCGGCGCGCGCTGTGCATGCCCCGGTCGCGCAGAGGACTCACATTGCCCCAGCTGTCGCTCCGGATCGTTGCGCAGCGAGCGCCCTTCCCCTGATCACAACTCGTTTCGAGGAGGATGCCCATGCGGCAATGGAACTTGCTTCTACTCTCAGTCTCTTTCGTTGGCAGTGTCGTCGTTTTGCCGACGGTCTCGCCGAGCTTCGCGCGCGCCGAGGTCGTTCCTGGCGGTGGTGACGTTCCACCGGTCACGAGCGCGGCGCCGGGGCTGCTGTCGGTTCGTCGCGGGGTGCAGGGTCCCGAAGGCCTCACCCACGCGCGCGTTCTCTTTCACGTCAACACCAGCAAGGGCAGCGTCGCCGAGCCTTTCTCGCTGGCACCTGACCTCTATCACGCGGTGACCGACAGTCTGCAGCTCGGCCTGCTCCACAACGGGCCGATGGGTTGGCTCACGCGCCCGGGGCCCGGCCTCTGTTTCTCCGGGACGTCGGGCGGCTGTCCCAAGGTCTACAACAACGTCGGGTTCGACATGCTGTACGGCCTGCTGTTTGGGGACGTTCACCTCTCGCTGCACACGAGCTTCTTCGTTCTGCAGATCGCCGACCCGACACCGCTCATGCTGACCGTGGGCCTCGCGGGCAAGTTTCATTTCAGCGAGGACGTGGCGCTCTTCTTCGATCCGCAGATCGGCATCGCCCTTTCGGATCGTGACAAGGCGATCACGGCGCCGCTGGGCGGCCTGGCTACGGGCGAAGGCGGCGTGGTCAACGCGGACCGCCTCTTCTTCCCGTTCGAGCTGCAGTTCCAGATCGTCCCGCCCGTCACCTTCAAACTCCTCAGCGGTATCACGGGACCACTCGACGGCCTGGGCGAGGCCTACCAGATCCCGCTCGGCCTCGGCATCGTGGGCAACGTTAGCGAGTCGGTCGACATCGGCCTGCGCTTCTCGTTCGACAACCTGCTCGGCAAGATTCCCCCCGGCGGCTCCCGCACGCAGGCCAGCTCCCTCGCCCTACTCATGCACGTGCGCTTCTAACCCCGCCGCCATCACGCGCGCGCCGACCCCTTCGCTCACGTCCTCTACCAGTCCGGCCCCCGCCCCGCTTGCGGACCGCTTGCGGCGAGAGGGCCAGGGAGACGGCTAGGGTGAGGGGTCTGCGCGCGCCCGGCGATCCGCGCCTCTACGCGCGTGTGGCGTCGACCACCAGCAGCAGGGGATGCCCCAGATACTTTCGTGCGGCCGGGACCTGGCGGGCGAGGGCTTCGTCACCGCGGAACTCGTGAGCGCGAGCGGTGGCGAAGCCGGCGTCCTCGACCGCGCTCAGGTAGTCGGCCACCGAGTGGCGATGGGCGCCGAGGCGCACTTCGGCGCCTTCGTGCTCGAAGTTGGCTTCGCTACCGGCCTCGGCCAAAGCGGGGTGGAAGACCGAAAAGACGAGGCGACCGGTGGCGGCGAGCGCCTGATGGGCGGCTCTGAAAAAGCGCGCGGGCGAAGCGAGGTGCTCGCCGACCAGCGCGCAGAGCACGGCAGAGAACGCGCCCGGCCTCACCGGCAAGCGATCATCGAGATCAGCTTGGGCCAGCGGCACGTCGGCCAGCGCGCGACGAGCCACCGTCAGCATGCCGCGGGAAAAGTCGAGACCAAGCGGCGCCGCGCCCGCACGAACAAGGTGACGTAGGTTCCCGCCTGTCCCGCACCCGGCATCGAGGATCCGCTCACCAGCGCGCGGTCGCAGCAGCGGCAACGTGTGACGGCGATCCAGCGCGACCAGGGGATTGGGCGTGGCGTCGTACGTCGTCGCCCATTGATCGTAACCCGCCCGCACGCCCGGCCGCTGTACACGCTTCGTCATGAGACCCTCGCAGAGAGTCTCACGCAGCACGGGCCGCGGCACAAGGCGCCACCGGTCGCGACCGGGCGACCGCGCCGAGCGCTACTTGGCGATCAGCGATTCCATCCACGGGACGTCGGCGGGCACCTTGTCGTTCTCGAAGCGCTTTGCCCAGTCGGCATCGTTGAGACGTTCGTAGTTGCTCGTCACGTGCTCGTGGTACGACGACGAGAGGCCGACGTAAGCGCGCGGTCCCATGCAGGTGTCGATGGTCGTCACCATCTGACGAACCCAACCCGTGCCGACGTGGAGAACGTGCCCGACGGGAGAGCCAGCCTGGTCCGTCGGTTGCGTATGTACGTCGGCGATGGTGGGCTCGAACTCGAGAGCGTTGTCGGGGTCGAAGAAGAGTTCGGCGTACCAGCCGCGCAAGCCGGGCGGCCCGCCGCAACCGATCACCTGGACATCCACCGCCTTGTTGATGAAGGCAAGATGCTCGGCCTTGTGTGGCATGCCCGTCCGCTGCAGCTCCGCCATCTCGCGCAGAGTGCTGGTCACGCGCCCCAGGTTGCCAAAGTAGTCGCGGATGAGGTTGGGTCGATAGGCGCCTTCTGCAAACGACAGGCTCTCGACTACCTTTGCTCCCGCGGTCGCGAACGCCTGCAGCTTGGCAAAGAACGCCGGGTAAGGATCGACGTAGGCGTCGGGGAACTCGCACGCGACGCCGCTGGTGTACGACTGCTTGACGTAGAGGATGGTGTCGCGACGCAACTGCGCCCACGAAGCCAGCTGCGTGTTGAGGATGCGACGAGCCCACGGCTCCGTGCGCGCCACCGCGGGAAGGCCAC
The DNA here is from genome assembly GCA_031398585.1 of Myxococcales bacterium. GTDB lineage: Bacteria > Myxococcota_A > Polyangia > Fen-1088 > Fen-1088 > JANNNO01. Next base: position 4,929 of record JANNNO010000514.1, read on the forward strand.
CGCCTTGCGCGATCTCGACGCCGGGGGAAAGTGTCCGCAGGGCCCCGCTCCAAAGGTTGTAGAGGTTGGCATCCCAGAAGGCGGAGCCGTGCTCGTCGCCTAGCTGCCGCATCGATTCCAGCGCGCCAACGTAAGGATAGGCGCGCAGATCCTTTTCGCTCAGCTTGGCCGCATGGTCGTTGCCGAGCGCCGCATACGCGACGTCGAGCGGGTTGGGCATCATGCGTTTGGCGACGCGATCGTAGACCACGTTGGAAAAGACGTGCGAATCGAAGGTGTAGCGCTGCCCGAAGAAGAGGAAGACGGCGTCGAGCGGCCAGGCGCCTTCGTGGGGCGCCTGGATCACGATCTGGCTCAGGATCTTCTGCTTGCCGTAGGCGCCCTTGACGATGGCCGCGGTGAGCGCGTCGTCGCTGATGCCGGAGACGTCGTAGCTGTCGAGGCCGAGCTCCGTCTTGAGCCGATCGATCTCCATCGGGGTCATGGAATCAGGCTCGCCGACGAACGCACGGATGACGCTGTCGAGCCGCTTCCACCGGTCGATGGCGGCGCTGTCCATCAGGCCGCGCAGCGCGAAGCCGGCGGCCACCGAGCGACGGACCAGCACCTGTTTGCCACTGCCCGCATCGGTGTGCAGGAAGGGAAAGTCGATCCGACCCAGCCACATCATGGCGCGGAAGTAGCGCTGCAGTCGGGGGTCGGTGGTGTAGTGACCGCGCGGCTTGAACTGGGAAAAGTCGATGATGCGATCGTCGACCCCGAACAGCGGGAACGTCATTTCGCCCGACGCGGCCATCGCACCGGCCACCAGCGCCGCGATCTCCGAAGCGCTGCCACCGGCCACG
>JANNNO010000524.1:0-14263 GCA_031398585.1 Myxococcales bacterium
GCGCGCGGTGGCATCGGCCAGCGCACGCACGCGGGCGATGCCGGTGCGTTGTTCGCCCTCTTCGGTGGCAAAGCTTTGCGCTCTTTGCGCCGCCGCTGCGGCCTCGCCGAAGCGCCCAGCATGAAAGTGGATGTTGGTCTCGAGGTTCGACGCCCGCGCGCGCAGCGGATCGGTGAGCTGTTCGTCGGCCGCCATCGTTTTTGCGGTGATCAGCGCCGCCTCCGTCCTGCCGGCCGCGAGATCAGCGTCGGCGAGATTCAATCGATGGCCGGGCTCGTCGGGATCGTCGCTGCAGATCGAAGCAAAGATCGCCGCTGCCTCGTCGGGCAGGGTGTAAAGCTGCGCCCGGCCGAGCTCGATCCGGGCAGCGATGTCGCGTGCGCAGACTTTCTGGAAGATGGCAGGACGGCGAAAGCGCTCTTTTGCACGGGCCTTTTCTCGTTCGTCGACCGGCTGCTGCTCGAGGAACTTTCGCCACTGACCTTCGAGATCGGGCAGATCACGCTGATAGACGGCGTTGAAGTCGCCGCCCGAACGATAGAGCGCGCGAAGCTTCTCGGCGCCGAACGTAGCGAGGAGAAAGTGCGTGAAGGAACCCGCCACTGTGTAGGCACGCGCTCCCGACACCGTCGTGAAGCCGGCCCCCACGACCTGCGCCAGCGGCGGCGCCAGACCGGCCAGGATCATGGCGCGTGCTTCTTGATGGACAGTCGCTCTGCCGCCGGGATCGCCGTAGTCGGCGGCCTCGGCGATGCCTTCGACGAGACCTGACGAGAGTCGCGGCAAGGGAAAGCGCCAAGCCAGCGAGATCCCGAACATCGGATCACCAAAGGCGCCGGCAAAGACGTGAGCCAGCTCGTGACGAAGGTGCCGGGCCGGGAAGCGATCGTTCTGGATGAAGATCTGGCGTTTCCAGGGCTTGGCGTAAAGCGTGCTGCCCGCACCGACCAGATCCTTTTTTACCTCGGCGGAGGCAAAGACGTAAACGGTCACCGGGCCGTCGGGAACCACACCGAGCGTGCGGGAGAGCTGGTGGTAGCGAAATTCCAGATCCTGCAGCAACAGGGCGCGATCCTCTGCTGTGCCGTCGACGGCGGGATCACTGCGGATGATCACGCGTTGGGAACCGGTCTCGCGGCGCAGGACGGAGTTCAGCTGTTCCTCGTCGACGTGGAAACCGAGTGGCCCGCGTTGCAGGTAGAGCACCAGCGAGGCAGTGAGCAGGGTGCCGGCCAGAGCGAGCGCGGCGAAGCGAGCCGCGCGGACCGACGAGGACGACGCGCGCCAGACGACGAGAGCGGCGGCCGTGGCGAGGGCGGCTGTGATCCAGACCAGATTCGTGAGTCGAAAGAAGAGCAGCCGCGCGGGCGGTCGCATGGCCTCGTCGTAGATCGGCCCCGGGAAGTATCCGGCGAACGGATCGAAGGCGAAGGCGGGAGGGTCGTGGTAAAGGCGCAACGACGCCCAGAGCACCGAAACGAGCGGGATCAGCAGGGCCCACAGGCGGCTGCGCCGGGGCACGAAGAGGCCGGCCAGCATGCCAACGGGGGCGGCGAACAGCGCGGTCCCGACCGGCAGGAGGGCGAAGAAGGCCAACCCCGCCCCCAGGTTGCAATTGCGCACCCGCAGGGCGGACAGCAGCGACGTGACAAGCGGAAGCGCCAGCGTCACCAGAGCGACGGCCACGGCGCGCGCGGCTGCCAGCCAGAGGGCTCCCGCGGCCGGCAGCTGTCCGGGCGTCGCACGCCGAAGCGCCCAGCCGACCCCGTGCCCAAGATCGACCGCGGCCGGCCCGGCCAGGACGCCGATGGCAAACGCATAGTCGAAGCCGAGCACATCGAACAGGGGGACGAAGCCGAGCGCGGCGCCGTAGACGCCGAGCACCGCCACCCAGATCACGAGGCGTCTCGGTCGACCCCACGGGCCGGGGGGCTCCTGCCACAGCCGGCGGATCGCTTCGTTCATGCGTCCCGCTGCGGCCGACATCGTCGGATCACTGGCTGCGCAGCGGTTGATAGATCTCGATCGCCGTGACGGGGGTGCCGGCGGCATCCCCTCCCAGAATGATCGCGGAGGTCCCGCCCAGCGTGGTCACGCCGGGACGGGCGCGTGGCGTGGCCGGTACCTCGGCGATGAAAGCGAGCGTCTTGGCGTTGTAAATCTCGGCAGTCGCCACCGGCTGACCGGCGGAGTTGACGCCGCCAACGATCACGAGATCGTCACGCAGGGTGAAAGCGGCGAAGTCGGCGCGCGGGGTTCGCAGCGTGATGGGACTCACCTCGAACCTCGCTTCGGCGGGGATGCAGAGGATGGAGTCGCCTCGCACGCTTCCGTCGTCCGCGCGACCACCCAGGATCAGGAACTGAGCGTTGTTTCCCATGGTCGTGCGCACCGGCAGGATGATCGCCTGGTGATCTTTCCGGTTGGTCCCCGGGTGTGCGAGTCCAACGGCACCCGCGGGAGCCGGCTGCGCGATCGCTGCCCAGACCGGGTTGGGGTCGGTGTCGAGCAGCTCCGCGACCGGTTGGCCGGGAGTTGCGCCCCCGTAGATCAAGATGCGCGCCTCGTTGATGGCGGCGGTGCTGATGGCGGTGGGATCGGCGGTGACGGTGTGTCCGGTGCGCGCCGCCATCATGGGTGGCAGCTCCACGGGCTGCGCATTGTCGCGAGCGAAACGGGTGGTCTTTGCGACAGGGCCCGTCGCATCGATGCCGCCGAAGACGTACTGCCAGTTGCCAAGCGAGGTCATGGCCACTCCGGCTCGCGCGAAGCCGGGAATCGGGACCGTGTTCGCGCGCAGACTGAACTGAGAGAAATTTCCGCGCTCGAGCTGGAGCTGTTCGATGGTCTCGACCAGCGGGGGCAAAGGCGGTGGCGGCATCATTTCCGGGCCTTCGGGCGGCGGCACGGCTGAGAGGCCCCCGAAGAGGAATGAGATCCCGTCGGGACGACCTAGACCCGTACTTCGGTAGCGAGCCTTGCCCGCGTACTCGAGAGGAACCGTCCGATGGGTGATCGGGTTGTAAGCAAAGAGCTGCGACGACGCCGCGCCAGCCGTAGTGGCACCAAGCCCGAAGACGGGCGTAGTGACCCCGCGTAGATAGCCGGGGCCGGGCACGGCCTCGAAACGCATGACGACGGGCTCTCGCAGCTGGACCCCGAGATCGACGGGAGATTTCACCAGCGTGCCCGGTTTCTGCACGAAGATCCGCACCAGGTTGGGCCGCGTCTCGATCTCGATCTCCGGCGTCTGGCCGAAAGCGACGAGGTTGCCAGCGGCGTCGAGGCCGCGGACGGCGAAGATGCCGAATGGAGTGTTGACGGGATCGAGCCCACCCACTTCGAGTGAGAAGGGCATGTTGCCGTTGACGGCGGTGCGAGCGATCTCCCGGTCGGCCAGCGACAAGGTCGCCACGGTGGCGCCCACGAACGCGTCAGCAGGACCGGTGATCTCGAAGGTGTAAGACTCCTCTGCGACCTCCGAGCAAGCGGCCGCGGCGAACAGACCGGCCAGGCTCCAGGCCAGCCAGGCCGCGGTCATGCGCGATCCCAACAAAGCCGTGCGACGTTCGACCGAGGCGCCGGGAAAAGCGAGGCGAGGGGCGGGGCTCATCTCGAAGGAGACTATCAAACGCGGGCCCCGGCGGCACGGTCCGCCGGTCAGCCGATGTTCAGCTCGTCGTCGTGCTGGGCGGGAGCGGCGCTGAACCGGTCAGGGCGCCAGGTTTCGAACAGAGCGTGGCGCTGCCCGCCCGCCAGCAGACGGGCGTGATGGCGCGCCACCACCGGGGCCATCATGAAACCGTGCCCCACGAAGCCCCCACAGAGTGACAGCCCGGGCAGCGACGGCAGCGGCCCGACCAGCGGATTTCCGTCGGGCGACAGGTCGTAGGGGCCCCGCCCACTGCCGCACGACCTTGACGTGGCCGAGCCGGGGCATGACCTCGACCATTCCGCGCGCCATGGCCTCGAGGAAGCCGAGAGTGGAGGAGAGGTCGACCTCGTCGGTGCGGGGTTCCGGCAAAGTGATGCCGCCCACTAGCTCGCCGCGCAGGGACTGAGAGAAGTAAAGGCCGGTATCCAGCACCGATATCATCGGGCCCAAGAAGGGCTTCATGCCTTCGGTCGAGAGGATCTCATGCCGTTGCGGCCAGGTCGGCACCGTGACGCCCAGCGGGGCGAGCAGCTTGGGTGTGAAGGCGCCGGTGGCGGCAAGCACGCGGCGGGCGCGCACGAGGCCCTTGCGGGTCGACAACGAAAATCCCGCGCCCGTGACTTCCAGGCGCTCCACCGGCGTTTCGGTGTGGATCTCGACGCCGCGGCGGGCGGCGGCCTGCGCGTAGCCCCAGAGGAACGGCCAGGGAAAGACGATCGCGTCGGTCGGGTTGTAGGCGGCACCGACGAAGGGGCCTTCATCGATTTCGGGAACGATCTCTTTGGCCTCGCGCATGTCGAGTCGGCGGGTCGGCACGTCGCAGCGGTTCTGTAGCGCGATCGCCTTTTCCATCCGGGCCAGCTGTGCGTCGCTCTTGGCGAGGAAGAGGTAGCCGCCCTGGCGCATCCAGATGTTCACGCCGAGCTCCTGCGCGAAGCTGCGGCAGATTTCGACCGACTCTTGCATCAGACGGATGTTGAGCTCTGTCGACCACTGCTGGCGGACACCACCGCCGTTGCGGCCCGAGGCGCCCCAGCCGAGGTGATGCGCTTCGAGCACGATGACATCGGTCACGCCCTGTTGCGTGAGCTCGTAGGCCGTCGCCAATCCCATGATGCCGCCGCCGATGATGGCGATGTCCACGTCGGTGCGCCCGAGCGGCGCTGAGCGACCGATGCTGGGGACCGAACGGCGGGGCAGGCTAATCCTCCCGCGGATCGCGATCGCCCGCGAGCACGGCCAGCTCGGTCGGGCCGAGAGGGGCGCGACTGGTAAAGGGGGCTATCGGCTCACCGGCCGGCGCGCGGGCCGCGACCAGGTGGGCGATGTCGCGCAGACATTCCTTGCCTTGACAAGGACCCGTGCCGAAGCCGGTGTAGCGTTTCACTTCTTCGAGCGCCGAGAAGCCGGTCGCCATCGCGTGCTCCACGTCGGACAAGGTGACGTCCTCGCAGCGACAGAGGATGACCTTGCCTCTCATGGTGTGGCGCCTGGCGCGCCTCGACTCGCCGCCGGCGCCTTCGCCTTGGACGCCGCGGGCCGCTTGAGCTTGAAGAGGCCGGGGTCGAGCTTCTCGCCGAACTTCACCTCGCTCACCCGCGCCTCGATCGTCGTCGGGCCAGCCGTGGTCTCCTCGAAGGTCGGCAACGAGATGCCGTCGAAGGTTTTCCAGTCGGAAAAGCGCGCTGAAAATGGGATCTCACCTTGGGGCGTCGTCTGCCGACCCGCCTGAAAGACGCGGCGGTGACTACTGGCATCGAAGCAGACAGTCATCGGCCTCCCTTCACCGGGTGTGAGCTCGAGGCACTCCAGCGCCACTCCCTTGGGGGCGCTCTCGGGCGCAGGCACCACGGCCACGGACTTGTAGAGCTCGGTGAGGCGGAGCTCGGCGTTCCAGCTGCCGTCGATTCGTGCCTGAGCTTTTTCGGCGCCGCTCAGCAGGCGCAAGCCATTGATCGGATCCTCGGACCAGAAGGTCTTGCCGTCCGATCCCTGTTTCACGGTGCCGATGCCGGGGATGGAGGTCATCGACAAGAAGCGATCGCCGCTGGCGGCGTAACGTTCCTCGAGTCCCTCCATGCCCATGCCCTTTATCGTGATCTTGCGTTTGACGACGAGAGTCTTGTGGCGAGCGAGGGCCGCTTTGCCTCCCAGCGCGGTGATGTGATCCGCGATGATCTCGTTGACCCCACGTGCAGCCGCCGCCGGGTCGGAAGCCAGCAGAGCGCTGGCAACAGCGGCCGCCGCCAACACGATCTTCTTGGTCGTCATATGGGTCATCGTCATCGTCGCTTTCCCGAGCGCGCCGCCACCAGAGCAGCGTCGAGCACCGGATCGCGGCCGGCGAGTAGCGCGCCTCGGGTCTCGACCACGCGCCGATCGGGTTGCACGCCGCGGCCCTCGAGCAGGACGCCTTTGGGCGTGCGGAAGTCTGCCACCACGTATTGCATGACCGCCCCGGCTGGCAGGGCTTCGATCTGGGACGGCAAGACCGCTCCCAAGGTCGTATCGCCGACGATGGTGGCGCGTCCCGCCTCTTGCAGGCCAGCGGCGAACATCTCGGTCGTCGACGCACTCCCCTCGTCCGTGATGATCACCACCGTCCCCAGGAACGGCCGCGCGCCAAGCGCAGGCGACGCGGTGAACGTCTGATCGAAGTCGCGAAAGCGGAGCGTACCGAGGGTCAGCGGTCGGTCCGTGAGGCCTGCGGCGATCGGGATGGCGACGGCGCCTTGACCACCCGGATTGCCGCGCAGATCGAGGACCAGTGCCTTGACCCCTCGATCGCGAAAACCCGCCAGCGCGTTTTGGACCTGCGGCAGCACGCCTTCGCTGAGAAAGAGGTTGAACGACAACACGCCGACGTCGCCGATCTGCGACGAGTGGACCTCGGGGAAGAGGGGAGGCAGGTGGCCAAGCTTGATCGGCTTGGCCGGCGGCAGCTCGCGTTCGAGAACGACCTCGCCCGCGATGTCCTTGTCGCCGAGGTAGCGCACGGTCACACGACTGCCGGGCACGCCGCCCAGGCGCCGCATCGCCGCCACGCGGGCGTAGAAGCGCTCTTCGATAGGCCGCAAGGGACGCGCCGACCAGCCAGTCGTCCGTGTCTCCCAGCCGCCGATGTGCGTGACGACGAAGCCCGCACGCAGACCCGCCCGCGCCGCCGGCGATCCCGGGCGCACCTGGGTGATGGTCGGTCGGCCCTCGACCACGCGCACGGTGAGGCCGGGTTCGGCCGCGCCGCCGGTCTGCGCGGGACCGTCGCTGTCGAAGGCGACGCGCCCGGGAGAGCCCGGTCCCATCACCTCGAGGTGCGACTGTCCCAGCTGCCCGATCATCTCGTTGAGCAGCCGGTAGAACGTCGTTTCGTTGGGCGCCGCGATGGCGAGAGGTTCGTAGCGCTTGCGCAGCCCCGGCCAGTCCAGGCCGCCCAGGCTCTTGTCGTAGTGTTTGTCCCGCACCAGGTTGTAGGCGGCTTCGAAGATCGCCCGACGTTGTTCGGCGCGGGTGCTGGCAGGGTCGGCCGGCTTTGCCGAAGTCGTAGCCGCATCGGCGAGCGGCGGGGGGGCGAGGCCGGCGCTGTCAGCTCCCGGGGGCGCGGCGGCCGGGGCCGCGGGCGGAGGCACTCGCCCCGCACAGCTTGCCATCAGCGCAGACGAGACGACGGTGACGCAAAGACGGCGCCGTGAGAGCAGGTCGGGCATCGCCGGGATCTTACCTGGCCGCCGGGAAGCCGTCGAACCGGCCGCAGCGGGAGTGCCGCAGACGCGATATCGCACTGGACGAGGGCGCGCGCCGTCTGACCCTGTGGCTCAGGGCCAATCACGGCGAGCCGCCAGCGCAGCACCTACACGAGCGCCGTCGGCCGCTGCCTCCGCAGGCCCCATCCATCCCACGACGTCGCCAGCGATCGAGACCGCCGGCGCGCCGAGACCGTCATCGGATCGGACGGCGACGAACCCGCCACGGGTTGGCTCGAACGTCACCTTCACACCATGCTGGCGGGGCAGCTCGGACGCGGGCGAGGGCAGGGCACCGACCGCGATGACGTCCTTGCGTAGATCGAGGCGGCGCCCGCTGGCCAGCTTCACTGTCTCGCCGATCTCGGTGGCCGGCTCTGCCCGATCCGCAGGTACGCCCAGCGCCGCCAGTCCCGCCAGCAGGCCGTCGAGATAGGTGAAAGGCTGCGGCCCGGGCAAGACGTAGACGCGCCGGCCAGGACGGACCCCGTGGAGGAATGCCAGGCGCCCCACCGCACGCGCAGAGAGCATGCCGGGTCGATCGTTGTCGAGCAGCGGTAGGTTCTGGTCGTAAGAGCCAGTGGCGTAGAGAAAGTGCCCGGCGCGCACGCGCAGAAGCCCCGCTTGGCCCGCGGACCCGCTGGTTATGATCGCCAGCGTTGCCGGCCGATCCGATCCCGCCGATGTCGCCGAAGCCGCGTCTCGATAGGCACCGATGGCGCGGGAGCGAAGCTCGAGCTGCACGCCAGCGGTTTGCGCCTCTTGCGCCAGAGCCGCAGCCCGCGCCACTCCGCCCGGCTCCGCAAGCAGCGAGCCTCCCGCTCGCACGCCTTCATCGAAGACCATCGCGCGCTTTCCCGGCCGGGCCCGCACGAATGCGGTGGCGGCGCTGAGGCCGGCCGGCCCCGCACCGACCACGCAGAGGTCGACGGTGAGATCGCGCGCGGCTGCCGCAACCGGTGCTGTCTCGGTCGGCAGAAGCCCCGTGCCACCCATCTGCCGCACGAGCTTGACGAAGAGATCGTTGCCGAGCCGGCTGCCGGTCATCAGGCGGTGATGATCCATGCCGCCGGGGAAGAGCCAATCGGCCGCGGCCAGCAGATCGATCTCGGGGTCGGGGAAGGTGTTCGGTCGCTCGCAGCGCAAGTCCGCTCGCGCAGGCGTCACACAGGAGAGGACATTGGGCCGCCCATCGATGCGCATGAGGCATGAGCCGCAGTGGCCGTCGCCGCAAAAGAGGCCGCGTGGGCGGTGGTACTTCGGCGATCGCGCCAGTACCCGAATTCCAGCGGCGAAGAGCGCCACCGCGACCGGCTCACCCTCGTAGGCCCGCACCAGCTCGCCGTCGCAGTCGAGGGTGCAAGGGGCGCCGCGCGGGTCGCCCGGGGGGAGGGTGCGGAGGTCCTCGCCTTTCATTGCTCGGCCCCTTCCTTCGCCGCGGATCTAGTAACGGACGCGGTCTTCCTTTTGCGCCCAGGCGAGAAAGGGAGCGTCGCTCTCCGCGATGCGAATCGACTGCATCGGGAGTCGTCGCGCCGCCGGGGACTTCGGGATCTCGTCGTAGATGAGAGCGTCGTCGAAGCCGGCCTTGGCTGCGTCCTGCCGGGTGGCCGCGAAATAAACAGCGCGCGGTCGGGCCCAGTAGATGGCGCCGAGGCACATCGGGCACGGCTCGCAGCTGGCGTACAGATCACAATCCTCGAGCTGGAACTCCTGCAGCGAAGCACAGGCCTCGCGAATCGCCTGAATCTCCGCATGCGCGGTCGGATCGCAGCTCGATGTCACCTGGTTGCAGCCTCGTCCGATGACGACGCCGTCCTTGACGACGATCGCGCCGAACGGTCCCCCCTGGTCGGCATTGACCCCCGCCACCGCGGCCTCGATCGCGAGGCGCATGAACGTTTCGTGTTCGCTCACCCGCGCGCCTCCCGCGCTCCGAAGACGGCGGTGCCGACCCGCACCAGCGTGGCGCCCTCGGCAACCGCTACCTCGAGGTCGTGGCTCATGCCCATCGAGAGCTCTGTCAGGGCAACGTTGTCGCGCACGCGAGCCGCCTCGGTCTCGAAGAGCTTTCGCAGCGCCGCGAAGTGCGGCCGCGCGCCTTCGGGATCGTCGGTCAGCGGCGGGATCACCATGAGGCCCACACAGCGAAGGTGACGCCTTTGCGCGAATGAATCCAGTATCCGCGGTAGATCGTCCGGCGCCAATCCGCGTTTTTGCGTTTCCCCGGCGACGTTGACCTGGATGAGGCAGTCCTGAGAAGCGGCAGCGACGCCGGCGCGGCGGTCGCACTCGTCGAGCAGCGCCTCGTTGTCGAGCGTGTGAATCAGCGCGACCTTGCCGGCCAGGTACTTCACCTTGTTGCTCTGAAGCGGACCGATGAAATGCCAGCGCGGGCCACCGTCGGCGGCAAAGGCGTCGCGCTTGTCGCGCAGCTCTTGCGCGTAGTTTTCACCGAAATCGACCTGACCGGCGGCAAGCGCGGCGGCAACGTCAGCAGCGGGTTTGGTCTTGCTGACGGCGACCAGACGGGCCGATCCCGGCCTTCGCCCCGCCGCGATCTCGGCGCGGGCGATCCGCTCACGGACGCGGGCGAGATTTTCAGTGACCTCTTCCGTCCGGGTCAAGATCCCGTCCCCACGACCCCGAAGGCCTGAGGTGGCCAGGCCGAGAGCCCTCCGGCTGCGCGCAGGTCGGCGATGACCTCTGGAATCGGCAGGCCGACCACGTTGGTGATGGAGCCGCGGATCTCGGTGGCAAAAAGCGCGGCGATGCCCTGGATGGCGTAGCTGCCCGCCTTGCCTTGCCATTCCCCCGAAGCGAGGTAAGCGCCAAGCTCTCCCGGGGCAATGAGCCGAAAGGCCACCAGCGTGGTCACCGAACGCCGCACCACCTGGTCGGCGCGTCGGATGTGATAGGCGGTCACGACTTCGTGGCGGCGGCCGGCCAGTCGCTGCAACATGTCCGCGGCGTCCTTCTCGCTGGTGGGTTTGCCGAGGATGCGTCCGTCGAGCACGACGATGGTGTCGGCGGCCAGCAAGGGCAGTTCGCCCAGCTCGGCGCCGGTGGCGGCTTGGCAAGCCGCGGCCTTTTCGTCGGCCATGCGCTGCACGTAGACCGCGGCGGTCTCCTCGAGGCGCGGGGTCTCATCGATGTCGGCCGGACGTATGTCGAGTCGCAGCCCGAGGCGCGTGAGCAGCTCGGCTCGCCGGGGGGATGCTGACGCGAGCACCAGATCGAAAGAAGAGGTCACACCTCTTACCTAGCCGGTTTTTCGAGGCGCGTCGACGGGGGAGCCGGGCCTCCGCCGATGCGGTCCGCCTGGGCCCCGCTCTCGCGCCGTGCTGGTGCAAAAGATGATAGTAAAGACAGCATGTCTGGCCACAATCGCTGGTCCAAGATCAAGCACAAGAAGGAAGCCACTTCTTCGAAGAAGTCGAAGATGTGGACCAAGCTGATCAAGGAGATCACCGTTTCGGCTCGGATGGGGGGAGCCGATGCGAGCGCCAATCCCCGGCTGCGTACGGCGGTCGACAACGCCCGCGGCCAGAACATGCCGAACGACACGATCGATCGGGCCATCAAGAAGGGCAGCGGCGAGCTCGGTGAGGTCAACTACGAGGAGTTCACCTACGAGGTCTTCGGCCCGGGCGGGGTCGCGGTGCTGGTCGACGTGATGACCGACAACCGCAACCGAACCGCAAGCGAAGTGCGAAATCTGCTCCAGCGCAACGGCGGCAACCTGGGCGCCTCGGGCTCCGTCTCTTACATCTTCAAGAAGCAGGGGCTGATCGCCTTCGAGACCGCCCACGTCGACGAGAACCAGATGACCGACGCCGCCATCGAGCTCGGCGCCGAAGACGTGCGCGTCGAGGGCGACGTCCTGGTCGTGGTGACCGACCCGCGCGAGTTCGAACGCGTGCGTGACGGGTTGAAGGCGGCGGGGCTGCCGGCGCCCGCCAGTGCCGAGGTCACTCTGGTGCCGTCGACCACGGTGAAGCTGGTTGGCAAGGACGCGGCCAGCGCCCTCAAGCTGATCGACGTACTGGAAGACAACGACGACATCCAGCACGTTCACTCGAATCTCGAAGTCGACGAAGCGGATCTGCCCGCCACGTGATGGCGAATCGATCCGATGGGACCCCGCGCGCCGGCCGCTTGCGCATCCTTGGCATCGATCCGGGAACGCTGCGGCTCGGGTACGGCGTCATCGATTACCAGGACGGCCAGGTTCGCTACGTGGATTGCGGCGTGATCACGGCGTCTGCGCAGCAACCGCGCGAAAAGCGCCTTCACACCATCGGCTGCGACCTGCGGGAGCTGCTGAGCGAGGCAGCGCCGGATGTCGTCGCGATGGAGCAGGCGTTTTTCGGTAAGAACGTTCAGGCGACCCTCGCGCTCGGCGAGGCCCGAGGGGTGGCGCTCTACCTGGCGCAAGAACACGGTCTGGCGCTGGCCGGGTATCCCCCGGCCCGGGTCAAGCAAATCGTCACTGGACGCGGGGGCGCGGCAAAATCGCAGGTCGGCTTCTTCGTCAAGACACTGCTCGGATTACGTCGGGCGCCCGAGGCTGACGCTGCCGACGCACTGGCGATCGCGGTCTGCCACGCCCGTCTGCTGGGGGTCGAACGAGCCTTGCGTCGCGCGCGCGGGGCCTCGGCGCCGAAGTCGAGCCCCTCGGTGACGGCAGCGCTTGTGTCGACGGGGTCGGCAATGGGCTCCGGGCGAACGCAGGCGAGTCTGGCAACACGCCCAGCGGCGCCTCGTGGGAGACTCGGGCGGAGGACGACATGATTGCCTTCGTAAGAGGGACTCTGGCCGAGCGTGATCTCGAGGCCGTGGTGATCGACGTGGGGGGCGTTGGCTACGCCGTGACGGTCACGACCGCCGCCTTTCGCGCCTTGCCCGCGGTCGGCGCCGAGGTTCGCGTCTTCACGTACATGCACTCTGTCGAAGGCAGCGCGCCCCAGCTCTTCGGCTTCGTCGACGCCGATGAACGACGGCTGTTCGAGGCGCTGCTGTCGGTGCAGGGCGTGGGGCCCAAGGTGGCCCTAGCAATCTTGTCCGGCCTGCCGGCAGAGGAGCTGGTGCGCGCCATCGCAGGTGGTGACGTGGCTCGCCTCACCCAGATTCGCGGCGTCGGCCGCAAGATCGCCGAGCGGCTGGCGGTCGAGCTGCGCGACAAGATCGCCGCGCTCGGCATCCGCGACAACCGGGGTGGGGGCATCGCCGTCCCCATGACACCGCCGCGAATCGTGCCCCCGGGGCGGCTCGGCGAGGTGCACGGCGCCTTGCTCGCGCTCGGCTACAAGCCCGTCGAGTTCGAAACCCTGCTAGGCAAGATGGATGCTGACGAACCGGTCGCGGATCTGATCAAACAGGCGCTCGCTGCGTTGCGGAGGAAATGATGGCACGCAGACGGCACGACGACGGTGGCGACGAACGAGGCGATCGCGAAGCCCCAGCGGCAGGCGAGGGGGGCCGTCCCATCATCCGCCCGGCGTACGGCAGCTCCGCAAACCCGGGGGGCCGCGAGGCGGGCCCCGAGAATTTACGTGACCCCCGCGATGCGGATGTGCGGCCGGATGGCCGGATGACGGGATCCGAGAGCTCACGTGAGGACGATCGCGACGCAGCTTTGCGGTCGGGGAGCCGGATGATGGGACCCGAGAGCTCGCGCGAGGAAGATGCTCGCGATGCAGCTCTGCGGCCGGTTTCGTTCGCGGATTTCATCGGGCAGCGCAAGGTCGCCGAGAACCTGGCGGTCTATGTGGCGGCGGCCAAGAAGCGATCGGGCACGCTCGACCACGTGCTGCTGTCGGGTCCGCCTGGGCTCGGCAAGACGACGCTGGCACACGTGATCGCGCACGAGCTTGGCACCGAGGCGCGTGTGACGTCCGGGCCGGCGCTCGAACGCAAGGGCGATCTTGCGGGGATCTTGACCTCGCTGGGGCGGGGCGACGTGCTCTTCATCGACGAGATTCACCGCCTCAACCCGGTCATCGAAGAGAGCCTCTACCCGGCGATGGAGGACTATCGCATCGAGATCGTCACCGGAGCCGGCGCCGGCGCTGCGGCGATCACGGTTCCCATCGAGCGCTTCACTCTCGTCGGCGCGACCACGCGAACCGGGCAGCTCACCTCGCCGCTGCTCTCCCGCTTCGGCATCGTCGAGCGTTTCTACTACTACTCTGCCGACGAGCTGACAACGATCCTCAAACGATCCTCAGGTCAGCTCGGGATCAGCATCGACGAAGGCGGCGCCCGAGAGCTCGGTCGCCGCGCACGCGGGACTCCGCGCATCGCCAATCGCCTCTTGCATCGCGTGCGCGACTTCGCCGACGTGCGCGGCGACGGCCGGGTAACACGCGAAGCAGCCGACTACGCGCTGTCGCGCCTCGAGATCGACGAACTCGGCCTCGACGCGGGCGATCGAAGGTTGCTGACGACAATTATCCAGCGCTATGACGGAGGCCCCGTCGGCATCGATGCGCTGGCCGCCTCCCTCGCCGAGGACCGCGACACCCTCGAATACGTCTACGAACCCTACCTCATCCAGGAAGGGTTCCTGATCCGCACCCCCCGCGGCCGCCAAGCCACGCGCCAAGCCTACGACCACCTGAAACTCTCCCCCCCCACCAAACCCCCCACCGGCAACCAAGGCACCCTCTTCTAACCCCGCGCTCCGCCCCCGCCTCCGCCTCCGCTCCCCCTCCGCGTCCGTCTCCGCTCCGCCTCCGCCTCCGCCTCCGCCTCCGCGTCCGCGTCCGCCCCGCGTCCGCTCTTCACCTCGCCCCGCGTCCGCTCTTCACCTCGCCCCGCTTCGCGGGGAGAGGTCGACTCGCCAACGGCGAGGCGGGTGAGGGGC
>JANNNO010000546.1:0-20988 GCA_031398585.1 Myxococcales bacterium
AGCTCATCGCCCGCCGTGGTCCCCTGGCTGGGCAATCCAGCGGTGTCATCACACTTGGCCTCGCACAAGTGGTCGATGGCATCGAGGTGGAAGTGGCGCCCGCTCACAAGGTCAGCGGCCAGGTGGTGGCCGCGGGGACGCGGCAAGGAATCAAGGATGCCACCGCGATGCTGATCCCCGATGGCGTCGGCTCTCAGCCCCAGAGCGCGCGCACGGGCGCGGACGGCGCGTTCGTTCACGAGGGCGTGCTCCCGGGAAACTACCAACTGCAGGTCAGCAGCGCCAATCACGCCCGCATCAATCAAAGCCTCGACGTCAAAGGCGATCGGCTTGGAGTGATCATCGAATTGCCGGCGGGCGCTCGCATAGCCGGACGAGTCGTGGACAGCGCCGGCAACGGCATCGAAGACGTCGGTCTGGCGGTGTCGGTCGAGGGGCCGATGACGTCCGTAACCTCCGCCACGAGCGGGGCCGATGGGACCTTCGAAGCGCGCGGGCTGTCGGCGGGGCGGTTTGGGCTGATCGCCCACAAGGAAGGTGTTGGCGCCGCCCGGCTCGACGGACAGACGCTGGCCCCCGGTGAGAACAAGAAGCTGACGCTGGTCCTCGGCAAGGGCGGATACGTCAGCGGACGAGTGCTCTACGGCGACGGCGGACCTGCCAGCGACGTGCACGTTGCCGTCGTGGGAAGCGGGCTGCGTGCCGCAGGCTCGCCCCGGCAGACGCTGAGCGATGCCGAAGGGCGATACCGGCTCGGCCCTGTGCCGCCTGGCACGGCGATCGTATCGGCGGATCGGCAGGGCCGCATGGGCTGGCGACAGGGTGCCGATCCACCCAACCAGCGAACGTTCTCCCTCGCGGACGGCGAAGAGAAGTCAGGCGTCGATCTCGTCGTGGAGCGCGGTGGTCACATCATCGCCGGCGTCGTGATCGGCACCAAGGGCGAGCCTGTCGGTCTCGCGCAAGTCGTTGCGCAGCCTGAGCGGGAGGGGCCAACGATGATGCCGTCACGACGAGACGAAACCACGTTCACCTCGCACGAAGGGCAGTTCACGTTCCCCGATCTGGCGGCGGGTCGATACCGTCTGCGGGCCATTCATCCCGAATCACCCGAAGCCGAAGTCGCCGGCGTGCAGACTGGTGTTCGCAACGTGCGGCTCGTCTTGCCGCCCGATACCGGAGTCAGCGGCGTCGTCGCCGACGCGACAGGAGGGCCGATCACCGATTACACGCTGACCGTCCTGCCGGGCCCACCGCCGGGAGAGACCGCCGTCGCCAAGCGTCGCCGTCAGAGCGAGGGCTGGATGAAGCCGCGACAAAGCGTGCACGACGCACAGGGCGCGTTCACCGTGCGCCGCTTGACTGGCGGCACGCACGAGCTGATCGCGGTCGCCGCCGACGGCCGCATTGGCAGCGCGGTGATTACCGCCGTCGCCGGACAGACGCTGACCGGAGTGCGCATCACGGTCGCGACCGGGTTGCGCGTCACAGGCCGTGCCATCGACCTCGATTCGGGGGCACCGCTGGTCGGCGCCCAGGTGAGGGCGGCGGGTCCGATCGTCGTGGATCGCTCGGTGACGACCGATGCACATGGCGCCTTCAGCATCGACAACGCGCCCGCCGCAGCCGAGGTTCGCGTTGTTGTGAACCCGATGGCGGCCACTCACGTTCCCGAATCCAAACGGGTAACGGTCCCCACAGGCGCGACCGCCGTCGACGCCGGCGTAATCAAGCTGATGCGAGGCGATTGGCGCGCACTGATGAGCTCACCCGAGCGCGCCGCGATCGCTGTCTACGCCGATGTCGATGACGCTGGGCCGATGGTCCGCAGCGCCCGCGGGCCCGCCGCCGCCGCCGGCATTCGGCCGGGCGACCGGATCCACGCGATCGCTGGCCGCGACGCCAAGGAGCTCGGGACGGGTGCCCTCAACTTCCTCCTCGGCGGCAAGGTCGGCAGCACCCTGACGATCACCGTGGCTAGCCCAGGGGCAGCGCCCCGGCAGATCTCGTTCACGCAGGGTGAGCGTACGCCTGCAGCGCCGCCGCGATGAGTTCTGGGCGAGCGTCGATTCGACTGCGTATCGGACGATCCAAGCGTCACAGCAACGATGGCTTCGCCCTCGGAAAAGCGAGGTGATGGACCGCGATCCCGTTTCGCGAGCTTCCCCTTTTCGGGTCCGTCATCGTTGGCGGCGCGCAACACGTCGCGTCGTCACGCGAGACTTGTACGAATGGGAACGGTGTTAGCGTCCGCGCCATGCGCATTGGACTAGCCTGTATGCTGCTCCTTGGCACGGCCGGGTGTCGAATCGCTGACGACCCGGGCGCCGGAACGAGTGTGGCGCGGCCTCCGAGCAGCACGCCGCCGACTCTGCCTCCCAAGCCAGACGCCGGAACGAAGCCGCCGGCTCCCCCTCCCGCGGCGCCGCCTCCCGAAGACGCCTCGGCCCCCCATTCGGCCAGCCCCATGCCGGCGGCCGCAAACGACGCGGGAGCCAGCGCTGGCCCGAAGGACACCGCCCCGGTGTCGATGGCGCCCCCGCCCGATGCGGGCATGCCTCCGGTGGCGATGCCGCCAGCCCCGCGCCCCGGCGTCTGGTGGAAACCGCGGGTCGGGATGACCTGGGACTGGCAACTCAAGGTGCCCGTCGACCAGAGCGTCGAGGTCGAAGTCTACGATGTCGATCTCTTCGAGAACACTGCCGAGACCATTGCCGCTCTAAAAGCCAAAGGCCGCAAGGTGATCTGTTACGTGAACCTCGGCGCCTGGGAGAACTGGCGCCCCGACGCCGACCAGTTCCCCAAGTCGTTGCTGGGAGCTCAGTACCACGGGTTTCCGGACGAGAACTGGCTCGACATCCGGCAGATCACGCAACTGGCGCCGATGGTGCGCGGTCGCCTCGAGATGGCATTCCGCAAAGGGTGTGATGCCGTCGAGCCCGACAACATGGACGGGTACAACCTCAAGGCCCACGAGCCTTCGGGTTTTCCGCTCACGTATTACGATCAACTGCTCTACAACCGCTTCGTCGCGGCCGAAGCTCACTCGCGCGGGCTCGGAGTCGGTCTCAAGAACGACGTCGAGCAGGCAGCTGACCTCTCGAGCGACTTCGACTTCCACGTCAGCGAGCAATGTTTCGAGTTCCAGGAGTGCCACCTCCTCGAGAGCTTCATCGCCAAAGGCAAACCGGTGTTCGAAGCCGAGTACGTCCTGCCCTTGGCGAGCTTCTGTCCCGAAGCCGTGCAACGCCGGATCAGCGCGATTCGCAAGCGCAACGATCTCGACGCCTACCGTGAAGCCTGCCAGTAAAGATCCTCATCAGCCGGGATCGAGGCGGGCCAACAGCCGTTCGAGACGAAGGGCTCCTGGCAGGTCCGAATTGCGATTGGCGTGGTCCATCGCCGCGAACAGATGAGTCTGCTCGAGGTTGGTGCGCTCGGGGTGCCGCTCGAGCAGACGCACGTAATGCTCGAAATGGCGCTGCGGCGAAAAGCGCGTGCGGCCGAGGACCATGTGCCTGACGACAGCGTGCAGAGCGTAGCGACCGGCCAGCGGTTCTTGTACCAGGTGCCACCGCGCCAGCGCTTCGATCGCTGCCCCGGGCGCAGAGCGAACACGAGAGAGGGCGGCGAGACTTTCGGCGTCGATGTCGTCCCCCTCGCAATGCGCGAGAGCAGCCAGCATCGCGCGCGCGGACGGCGACAGCCGCGGCCAAGCCCAGTCGATGAGTAGACGCACCTCCGCGATGTCGTCCTCGTGACTCATCACCGAGATCGCTTCGACGCCGCTGTCCACGAGGTACCGGCGCAGAGCGGAAACAGCGATGGCGCCAGTCGCTACCAAACGATCGGCGATATCGAGCGCGAGGGGATGCCAGCGCAAGAGGCGAGTCAACGATGCCACCCGCGGAAAGGCGCTTCGGCTCGAGCTGACCAACGGCGCAATGATCGGGTAGATCTCTACACCCGACAGCAGACACCGGCGCGCCGTGATGACGAAAGTCGCCGGGGTACCCTGCAGGCGATTGAGCAACTTCGCCAACGCTCGATCGCTCTCATGGTTGTCGAGGACAAGCAATAGCGGCGGCCGCGAAAGCAGCGCCTGCCGAACGTGCTCGCCTCGATCGAGATCGCCACCCATGCGAATGCCCAGGCGCCGGGCCAACATCTCGAGCAGCGTCGAGGCGTCCCAGGCACCGACGCGAAACCAATGCACGCCACCTGGGTAGCGACTGCGCACCCGGTGTCCGAGCGCGCAAGCCAGCATGGATTTGCCGCTGCCGCCGGCACCCACCAAGGCGATTCGATCGATCCCGGCGGCGAGGCGGGCGGACAGCGCCGTCAGCTCGGCTCCCCGGCCGACCAGACCGCGCGGCCGCGGCGGAAAAAACGGCTTTGTCGGCCTGCCCTTGCTTCGGCTGCGAGGCACTTTCACTTCCCTACCCGGCCGATAAGGCGCGCGAGGGTCGCCTGGAACTCGTCGACTCCCACGCTGATCTTCTCGACGACTCGACCATGAAGCAGCGTCGTAGGGACGTTCTTGCGGCCCAGCTCCTTCGACGCACGCGCCAGCTCGAGCAAGATCGTCCGTTCGAGGCGCGTGAGCCCATCGCGCACGTCGGGCAGCCCTTCACCAGCGGACCTCACCACGGGCCGGGGCCGTCGGCGTGGTGGGCGCGAAGCTACGATCGCCGGCGATTGGCGCCTGCCGGCTCCATCGCCCGGGCGGCTGGTCATTTGGCGGCTTCGGCCTGCAGCAGCCTGACCAGCGTCTCGGCGGCGCCCCCTTTGATGGGCCCCTGCGCGTCGAAGAAGTACCCTTCGGTGCCGTCCACCATGACCAGCAGCTCGCCATAGTCGACGTCGCTCGGGAGGCCCTTCTTGTTCGAAGCGGGGTCGAGTCGCTTCTTTTCGCGTTTGTCGCGCCAGGCCCCGTCGGCCAGCGCGATCACTTGTTTGAGCGTCGCCGGGTCCAGCTGCCGCTTCTTCTTGTCGAGCACCGCAATGGAGGAGGAACCGGGTTTGGCATTGCTCCCCGCCCGTAGCTCACCGTCGAGCGTCACGACCACGCGCCACGACGGCGAGACCAGCCCGCCCCCAGCGGCGTAGATCCCTTGCCACGGCAAAAGCGCGTGCAAAGGCTCCGGCAAGGTATCGCGGGGGACCGTGGCGCGTCCGGAGCCGCGAAAGCGGAGTGCTTTGCCTTGGGCATGAGCCACGAACGGAACGCTGGCAGCGGCCGCCACGAAAAGACGCCTCGAGATCATCGCCTCGAGTTTACGACATCCCGACGGGCCCATCCGACCGTCGGTGCGCGAGGCCGGAAGGTTCTTGGCCCTGGACGCCTCAACGGTAGGTCGCTCTTGCGCGCCGACGGACCTCGGACGCCACGGGCATCGCGCTTCCGCCCCAGGAGTTGCCATGTGGAAGACGTTCGTTCGGGTTCACGGCTCGGCTCCGGTTGCGCTCTTGTTCGGAATCTCGCTCGGCACCCTCTGCTGCCAGCCGAGCTCGGTCCGGGAGGTGAAACCGCCCGAGACCGCGCGTGAGCCCGGGGATCCACCGGCCAGCGACGCCGGCATCGTGCTGCCTTCGGGGCCGACGGTGCTGCCACCGGCGGGGTCGGGGACCTGCGGTAACGGTCAGATCGAGCCTCCCGAAACCTGCGACGACGGCAACCGCAATCCGGGCGACGGTTGCGGGCCCGGCTGCGCGGTGGAGGCGGGCTTCTCCTGCCCCACGCCAGGGAAAGCCTGTCGGGAGGCCATGTCCTGTGGCGATCGAAGACTCGTCGGCAAGGAACAATGCGACGACGGCAACACGATGTCGGGCGACGGCTGCGATGCCAACTGTGGTGTCGAGACAGGTTGGATCTGCCCCGCGGGCAGCGTCTGCCGGGCGGCCCGCTGCGGAGACGCCGTGCGCGTCGGACGAGAGCAATGCGATGACGGCAACGCACAGCCCAACGACGGTTGCTCGCAGGGCTGCCTCGTCGAAGGCCCACCGGTCAACGAGGGCAACGGGTGGGTCTGTCCGCCGGGAGGTGGCGCGTGCACGCGCACCCAGTGCGGGAACCAGAAGGTCGAAGGCAACGAGCCGTGCGACGACGGCAACGCCGAGATCGGCGACGGTTGCACGCCGCTCTGTCGACCAGAGCCCGCCTGCCCCGCGGCCGGAGGGGCCTGCAGCAGCGTCTGCGGTGATGGTCTGCTCTTGCCCGATGACGCCGCCGCGGGTCAGGCCTGCGACGATGCGAATCGCCAGCCAGGCGACGGCTGCAGTGCTGACTGCAAGGTCGAGACAGGCTACCGCTGCGAAGCGGCGCCAACCAGGGAAGATGCGCTGGTGCTGCCCGTTGTCTATCGGGACTTCAAAGCCAATGGCGAGGTGGACGGGCACCCAGACTTCGAGCGCTTCGAAGGGTTCGGAGAGCCGGGCATCGTGGAGCCGCGGCTGGATCCGCAAGGTCGACCGCGGCACGTGGCGCAGCCTCGAAACTTCACGGTGAACGGCGACGCCGGGGTCACCGAGGACTTCTTCGCGATGTGGTTCCGCGACAATCAACGCTACAACCGGACCGTGATCGATGTACTGAGGCTGCCTCGCGTCGGCACCGCCTTCACCGCCAGCAATCCCAACTTCTTCCCCCTCGACGGGCGCGGCTTCGGCAACTACACCTTGCGGCCCGACCATGCAGGCATCGTGCGCAACTTCCACTTCACATCGGAGGTGAGGACCTTCTTCCAGTACCAGGGGAACGAACGACTCGCCTTCAGCGGCGACGATGACGTCTGGGTCTTCGTGAACAAGCGGCTGGCAGTCGATCTAGGAGGCGTCCACCAGGAGCTCGGCGCGGAGATCGTCTTGCATCCGACCGATGGCAGCGCCTCGGTTTGCGATCTGGTGACCCCCTGCCCGGCCACTCACCGGGTCGACCTCGGGCTCGAACGCGGCAAGGTCTACGAGATGGCGGTCTTTCAGGCCGAGCGTCGCACGGTCCATTCCCACTACCGCCTGACTCTGGCCAATTTCGCGGCTGGCGTGAGCCGCTGCGAGAACATCTGCGGGGACTCCGTGGTGACAGCCGAAGAGGCCTGCGACCTCGGAAGCGACAAGAACCGGGGCACTTACGGGACCTGCAACGCCGACTGCACCCTGCCCGCCCGCTGCGGGGACGGCATCGTGCAAACCGCGGAACGGGAAGCCTGTGACGGCCAACCGTCCTGTCCCGCCAACTGCAAGACCGTCGTGCTCGATTGAGGAGTCGGGTTCGTCACGCCTGCGCGAAGGTCATGCGAACCAGCGCCTCGCGCAGCTCGACGTAATCGGGGAGCTCGGGTCGGTACTTGAGGCCCTCGTCCACCAGGGCGATGGCCTCGCCGATGTGACCCATCTTCGAGAGGCAACCGACGAGCAGCGTGCGGTAGCCGACGTGGTGCTGATCCGCCGCGACGAGGCCGCGGGCCAGGCTCTCGGCGAACCAGTAGTGCCCGGAGTTGAAATGTGACCGCGCCGTCGAGGCGCAGATGCTGAGGAACGAAGTCGGGATCTCGAGCTCCTCCTTCAAGGTCGGCTCATCAGAAGAACGCTCGGCGACGATGACTTCGATCATGGGAGTCTCCTTTGTGAGGGCGGACCGTCCGTCGGTCCGTGATGACTCCCTGTACTGCGGGGATCGTGCCAACGCCCGGGGGGCTGGTAGAGGCGGCGAAAGCGCTGGATCGGCGCGGTTTTCTCACGTGGCGCGAGGGCCGATGACCTGGTGCCGACTTTCCGACCGTCGGGCCTCACGCAACGGCCGGACGGTCTGACGGTCGACCCTCCGAGCGTTGGTCAGCGAGGGCGCAGGGGCGTCGAAAAAGAGAAGGCGCCACCGTCAGCACGCAAGATCGGGATGGGGGGTAGCGGTTTGCCCGGTCCTCCCCTTCCCCACCACCTGGCGTGCGGGTCCGCACCAGGCGGTTCGGATGGTTGAGGCTACGGGCGTACCACTTCGACCTCGACCGTGGTCCAATCCACGCCGCCGCGCTGATCCCGCGCCACGACGAACACCGATAGCCGACCTGCTTCTGGCGCCGCGGCGGGGGCGGTGAAGGTGTTGTCGAGCGTCTTGGTCAGTTGTGGCGTCGTGCGCGGGGCGCCGAACTTTCCCGCCGTGGAAAACCAAGAGATCACCACCTCTTCCTTGCGTTCGACAACGACGAGATCGCTCTGGTGCAGGGTCGACTCGACGATCTGAAAGCGCTCCTCCGCCCCCGGCCCAAGCACCGGCCGCAGGCGCACCACCTCGCCCGGACCCAGCGTCAGCACGCTTTGCGGATCCGTCGCCAACGGCGCAAACGGCGCGTCCGGCCGGTCGCTGCGTGCGATCTCCACCCCGGTGATGACGGGATTGCGGTTCGCCGTCCGGGGCAGCAATGGCACGCACCCCGCAACCGGACCGCCAGGCCGGCACACTTGCCAGCCAAAACTCTGCAGCTCCGGATTCCACTGCGACAGATCGCGGGCCCCCAGCACCACGCGCTTTTGCACCTGCAACCGCTCGCTCCCCGACGCGACCTCGAGCACCGCCGAGACCCAGCTGCCATTGCCCAGCCCCAGTCCCGAGCTGACCAGGTGGTAGTGGAAGAGCGACGACGGCAGTTGCACCGTGAATGGTTCGACCCCACGAGCCGAGCGACTCGCGATGGCCTGCGACTGTCCCGGAAGCTTTTGGGCGCGCGCGGTGTCCAGCACCGGCCGAAACTCCGGAGAGGCAGCGGCCCGGCGTTGATCGAAGTCTCCGCAGGTCTCGTTCGATTCGACCGGACAGAATCGCCATTCGTAGATCATGGCGGGTCCGCGCGGGTCGACCACCAACGCTTGGAACGAAACCGGTCCTGTCTCGGTCGCGACTCCATCGACCCTGTCCACCATCACCTCGGGCGGGTCGGCCTTGACCGCCAGGACGCGCAGATCGTCCACCAGCGTGGGGCTCGGCAGATCGTCTCCACAAGCCGAGCAGGCGATCAGAACGACGAGCAACTTGCCCAACACAGGTCCAACATCAGATCCATCCAGACCAAGACACTCACGAAAAGTCATCAGAGCTCTCCTTTCACTCCGAGCAGCGGCAAGAGCGGCAAGCCCTTGAGCTCGGTGCGGGTGCGGTAGCGGTAGTCGTATCCGAACGACTCGACGGGCCGCCGGTTGTAGGCGTTCACAAGCTCCAGGTACGCGGTCAGGCGCCAGTGCTTCCACTGCCAGTGCTTGTCGAAGCGCAGGTCCAGGCGATGAAACGTCGGCAAGCGCCCGCTGCCCGAGGCCACCGACCCGGGTCGCACTTCGTAGCGATCGCTGTCGGCGTCGTAGTAGGCATCGCCCTGGTGCAGCGGCGTGGTTGGATTGCCCGTGACCAACTGGAAGCGAAACCCCAGCGAGGTGTTCCAGGGCAAATCCCAACGACCCACCGCCGTCACATTGTGGGTTTGGTCGTAGGGCGACAAAGCCTCGTAGCTCTGCGCCGCCAGATTGCCTTTTCGCGGCGTGGTGGGATCAGTCGCCATGAATTCGGTCCCGCCGCTGGCGAGTCCGCTCCGATCCGTGCGGTACGACCGCGAAAGCGTATAGGCAACCCAGCCCGAGAACCGCCGCCCCTCCTCGGCCGGCAGGCGCAGCAGCAGCTCGAGCCCATACGAACGCCCACGCCCGTCGCTACGGAACAGGACCGGCGCGGCCTTGCCACCGCGAAGCTCGACCTCGTCGGTGGGGGAAGGCAGTCGATCTCGGCGCACGTAGAAAGATTCCAGCTTGCTCTCGAAGGGACCCAGCCTCTGCTCGACGCCCACCACCGACTGAAGCGCGCGCTCGGCATCGAGGTTGGGCTGCCCAAAACCCTCCAGAAGCACGCCGGAGAAGAGATCGGGAAGTTTCCGATAGACGCCCCCCGCGGCCGTGAGTGTGGTCCCCGCGGTGGGCTGCCAGCGCGCCGCCAACCGCGGTTCGAGCACGAACCTTTCGGCCGTCGCGATTGCCAAGTTCGCCGCGCGCAGCCCCGGCGTGAGCGTTAGATCTTCGGTCGCCTTCCAGACCAACTCTGTCCAGTAGGCCTGCTCCGCGAAGGTGGAACGCTGCTTCCAGGGGCTCTGCGTGCGCGCGTCCATCACCAGCGGCGTGGGGTAGCGCCGCGCGAGGTTGCCAAGCGGGTCGAGCGCGGCGAACTCGAAGTGCGTGAGCACGTGGTCGAGACCGCCCCGAAGCGTAAGCGCCCTGGCCAGACCGATGGTCGCGGTCTCCCGCCATTGAACGCTGTAGATGTCGCCCCGGGCGTTGTGAGTGGTCGACAGATCTTCTGACTTGTCGGCCGTGATGGCGTGCAGGAGCCCGGGCACCACCGCCGATTCCAAGGTGAACCGATCGCCGTAGTAAAAGTGTCGAAGCTGCAGGCGATGAAACGCGAATGTGGTGGCCAGGCTCATGTCGGCCTCTTCCGCCGACGACGCGCGGCTGACATCCAGGCCGTCACGCACGCCAAAGCCAAACAGCTCGAGACGCTGTCGGTCCCAGATCCTCTCCGCCTTGAGCTGATAATCGGAGTAGGCCGGCGTCACGATGGTGGGGCTCTCGCCGTCCTTGGCAGTGGCCCGCAACAGCGCGGGCAAGAAGGCATCCAAGTACGACCGCCGGGCAGCCGCCGCCAACCGCCATCGGCCAACCGGCAAACACACGAACGCCTCGGCGTCGAGTGGATCGACAGAGCCCGAGGCGCGCACTTGGTCGCAGCTGAGAGCCGCCGACTCGATCTCGGCAACGCCCGCGGTGGCCCTTCCATACTGTGCCCCGAAGCCTCCGGGAAGGTAGTTGACGGCGCTCAGGAACTCGCTGTTGACGACCGAGGTCAGCCCGCCAAAGTGGTAAAGAAACGGAATCGGAATGCCGTCCAGCAAGACGGCGCTGTCCGCGGGGTTACCGCCGCGAATGATCAGCGCCCCTCCCGCACCGCCGGGGGCGCGGCTGGCACCGGGCAGATTCTCGATCACCCGCACCGGATCCCCGAAGGTGCCTGCGACCCCCGAGACCTCTTTGCGCGACAGGCTGACCTCGCCAGCGGACCGCCTGGGTCGCTCGACCTTCTGAACCACGCTGACAACCTCGATCTCGTTGGCGTCCCAGACCGAAACGGCATCGGCTTGTGCGACGGGCGCCGCGGCGGGCGGCGCCACCGGGAGGCTCTGTGCTGCGGCCAAGCTGGGCGCCCCGCCCCAGATCGAAAGCGAAGCGACGGCGGTGAGCGCGCAGCCCGCGCGCCGGGGGCGGTTGGGGGTGCCAGGTCGGTGCGTGCGGCGGTGATCCATCACCGAGACGAACGCGCGATCACACGCTTCGTTGAGGCCCCGTCGAAAATTACCGGCGCGGGGGGAACCTCGATCAGAAGCGGCCGGCCAGCATCAGCCGCCCACCGCTGGGGCTCGGGGCGACCGCAACCGAGATCGAGATCCCTTGCCAAAGCGGATCCGCCATCAACGCGCGAATCTGGCGCTCTGACGGGCTCTCCTGCAGCAGAAGCCAACCCGACGCCAAGCTGAGCGCGCCAAAAGCGCCGATCTCATAAAAGTTCTGAGCGGACGCCTGACCGGTGTCCACCATGTCGGTCACGCCCGCGATCAGAACCAAACCCAAGAAGGCCCCCACGGTGCCGGCAGCCACCCGTCGGCGCAAGCGGGTCCGGGCGGCCAGGCGCTCGAGGTCCTGGCTCAGCTGTGGCAGCCACGATCCTGGATCGGTCCCGCTCGCCGCCGACGCCCGCCCGCGATCTGCAACGCGCTCGAGGGTGCTGGGGATCAGGTTCCACAACGCGAGCCCGCCGAAGAGCGCCGAGGCCGAGCCCACGAACCAAATTGCGGTTGGGCAATCTTGCCCGCAATCGGCGCTGGCCTCACCCCTCACCATCGAAACCGTGGCCGCCGCCAGCCCGGCAGACACGAGCGACTGCCAGAGCGCCGAGCCCAGGCGGTCGTCCCTGTGAGTGCGCGCCAGCAGGTCCAGGTTGAGGCGCAAGCGATCGGTGTCTGCGCGCGACAAACCATAGACATGCGGTGGGTTGCGTCGCTCTTCGTCCAGCTGGCCGGCCAGGGCTTTGGGGCCATAGGGCGTATCGAACAAGGCGCGGAACATGCGATCGCCGCGGACCTGGCTCTCGACGGCTCGGCTTGGCAACCGATCGAACGCCAACAGACCGCCATCCGGCACGTCGAAGGTGAGACGCGCCGGGCGTTCCCCTGGGTTGCTCACGATCCCCACGGTTTCGAGCTGCAGATTGGCGCCCCCCCACAGGCGCACCGTCGGTGAAAAGCTCGCCTCGGTGTGCAGTTCGGCCAGGCGGAATCCCTCGGCGTTGCGCAGGATGAGCCGCTGCCCGCCAGGAATGGTCAGCGCGCGCGCGCGGCTGGCATTCAGATCCAGCAAGACTTGAGCGCCGTTGCCGCTGGGCGCGCGCGCAAAAACATTGGGCCGCACGGCCGGGTTGGGAACATTGCGGCTGGCCACACCGACGAATCCGCGCAGCTCATCGTAGGTGATGCGGCCATCGCGATTGGCGTCGGCCGCCCCCATCAGCCCGGAACGAACCAGGTAGCTGAAAATGCCGGACTGAATCTCCGACCACTCGTAGACGGTCTGCTCGCTGCTGGTCGAAAGAAAGGCGCCGACTTGGCCAGAGCCAGCGAAGGTCGCCGACTCCGTGGCGAGGCCCGCCGACAAGGGCAGCCCACCTGGCTTGCGTGGCCGGACCATGAAGTAGGAGTTGCAGCTGTCGAGGATCACGTGGGTCTGCGAGGCGCCCACCTTGGCGACCAGCGCTTCGAGATCGGCGGCGCCCAGGCGGCCGTCGACGAGCTCGAGAAAGCCGCGCCCGGCTTCCACGTCGCCGTGGCCAGCGAACACGAAGTAAAAGGTGGTCGGTCGCCCCGCTTGGCGCGCCTGTCTGACCGATTCGGCCAGCGCCGCGGCTTCCGTGTCGAGGTTGGTCAGCGTGGGCGAACGTCCCAGCCGGACGAAGGCGGGGTTGGCCTTGGCGGTGCTAGCGTCCGGATCGGCGAGCAGGGCCATGCGCGCCCCCGGAAGCAGCGATTCCCACATCTGGTAGTAGCGAATGCCGTCGTCGTCCGCGTACTGGAGATCCGGCAGGTGTGATCGGAGGCTGCGGTTGTTGGAGACGATCAACACGAAATCGTCGGCACGAGCCACCGGCACGGCCTGGGCCAGGACGGCGAATGTGACGGCCGAAGTGACGACGATGCCCAGCACGACGGACCTGACTCTTCGCAGCGATGATGCCATGGTAGAGGGAAGCGGCCCCAGGGAGGGTACCGCTTCACAGCCAGAACGCGGGTCTCGCTCTTTCGTTGAAGACGGTTCAACGAATTCCGATCCCGCGCGTTCCTTCGAATATGCCCAACGAGGCGAGGCTCAAACTCGTGCCGCCCCCCCGCCCGCTCGATGCACACGGTCAAGCCGCGTCCCTTCCGTCCATGAGCGACGACGAGCTGATGAAACTGACCGCGGCGGGTTCGCGCGGCGCCTTCCGGGAGTTGGTGGGGCGCTACCAGGCGCGCGTGCTCAGCGTCTCGATTCGTTCGGTGGGCAGCCCGGACGAGGGGCGGGAGATTGCCCAGGAGGTGTTCGTGGCGCTGTGGCAAGCGGCGCCTCGCTACCGACCAAGCGGCAGCTTTCCGTCCTTCCTATTCACCTTGGTCCGCAATCAGCTGCGATCTTCGGCGCGCCGCCGAGCCACCGCCGTGGCCGCCAAGGCGGTCCTGTCTCTGACCGAGCCGCCCCGCGGAGAAGCCGCGCTCGAATCGATGCTCGCGGCCGAAAACGAGCGCCGTTTGCGAGCGGCTCTCGGCGAGCTGGATGAAGTCCATCGCCGGGCCATCGTGCTGCGCTTCTCCGGCGAGCTGCCTTACGACGAGATCGCCGGGATCTGCGAGGCTCCCGTGGGCACGGTCCGCTCATGGGTTCACCATGGCCTCCGCAAACTGCGCGTTCTGCTCGGAGATCCGTCATGACCAAACCCGAATGCTCGGCAAGCGAACTGGAGCTGGGCGGCCTACTGGATGGCGAGCTGACGGAGAATCGCGCCCGTCAGCTTCGTGAGCACGTCGCTGGCTGCGCCGCCTGCACCGCCCGCATGAATCACCTGGAATCGCTGGCCGCTCAGCTCCGAGCTCCGGTGCCCGAAGCGCAGGACGCCGGCTTCGTAGACGCGGTGGAACGGCGCCTGGATGCCGCTGCCGTGGCGCCGCCCGCCGACCGTCACCCGCCCCGCCGACGTCGCGTGATGGTGGCGCTGTCCACGATGGCGGTCGCAGCGGCCGCCATCGCTTTGTTTCCGCGGGCGCGCGTCCCCTCGGAGTTCACGCCTCGCGGGGGCGAATCGCCCTGGCACGCGCGGGTGTCAACCGCGCTGGCCGTGGTGCCAAGCGGCCCCGCTGCCAGCGCGCCCCGACCGATCTCTGCTGGTGATCTCCTGCGCCCAGGTGACGGCATCGCGATCACCGCTCACAACGGGAACGCTGCCCTGCCGATCTATCTGATGGTGTTCGCCGTTGACGCCAAGGACGAGGTGCACTGGATCGTGCCTGCGTGGTCAGACCCCGCGGACAATCCGCGAGCGATTCTGTTGCCTCCGGGCGGCGCGCTTCCGACGCCCACGGGGCGCACGCCCGAAGCCCCGGCGGTGGGCAAGCTGCGCCTGATGTCCTTACTGACGCGAGCCCCGCTTGACGTTCGCTCGGTCGAGGCGCTCTTACGCTCACGGCGTGCTCTGGCCGGCGCTGACGACCGGCATCTCCGCACCCTGGAAGTGGAGATGGTCGAGGCGGCGCCGCCAGCCATCAAGTGATCGCGCTTCCAAGCCATGGGCAAGCTGTGGGTCACGCTGGGCACACGCAAGAAAGCCCCGCCAGCGTCCTCGAACGCTGACGGGGCCCTTCTTCGGTGAGCGGCTCGGTTGTCCTCGCCAAACCGCCTCACCAAAACTATCGCCGAAGCCCTACGCACGCACCTGCTGATTGCGACCATTTTGGGCGCGGACACGCTCGCGCTCGCGCTCTTCGGGCGGAAGGCCCGCCTGCTCGTCGAGGAAGGCGTTGACGTCGCCTTGCACGAATTCGGGCAAGTACGCCGCGGCCTTTTTCTTGGCGTAATCGATGCCATCCTTCTTGACGGCGTCGGTGTCACCCGTCGCCGCATGAACTCCGGCACGCAGGCCCAAGGTCGCCTCGTCCGAAAGTCCCAGTCCCCCCGCCGCATCGAGCGCAGCCCCACCGATGTCCTTGGTCAAAGCCTCGTGGTCCTTCGCGATGATGTCGGCCGTGATGTTGACCGCATTCTGCAGGGACTTGGGCAGACCGAGATCCTTGGCCGCCATCTTCGCCAGCCGCGTCGCCTCGATGGCCGCACCCGCGTAGTTCTGAGTGGCGACGTTCACGACGACGGCGATGGCCGAGAGGATCTTGGGATCGATGCCGAGCGCCCCGCCGATCTCTTTGACCAAGCCGGCCGGCCCCTCTTCGACGAAGGCCTTGACCAGCTTGGCGGGATTTTTAGCGAGGTTTCCGAGCTTGTCGCGAACGTCCTGGGGAATGCCGAGCTTCTCGCCGACGGTCTCGATGGCCGCCGCAGCCGCCTCGCCCGCCAGCTTCGACGGGTCCATCGCCTTGCCCAAGAGGTCGGCGATCTCCTCGGGCAGACCGAGCTTGAGCGCCGCACTCTTAACGTAGTCCCCAATGACGCCCGGGACCGCCTCAGCCACCTTCGAAACCGCTTTCACTGCAAAGTCGTACCAGGCCATGTGATGTCTCCTCGTGAATCGTTGCGGGACGTGTCCCGTTCGTATCTGTCGTCGCCGCGACTCGTGCCGCGGCTCTGTCTAGAGCAGCGAGGACCGTGCCAAGCGCCGAAAGACGGTTCGCATTTGGTCCCCTCGCTAAGAATGGCGAAGCCCCGCCAGCGTCTCGCAACGCTGACGGGGCTTTCATGTGCGGTCTGGTTTGTCCTCGCCAAACCGCCTCGCCCAAATCTTCTGCGGCTACTTCATGCCGAGCGCCTTGGCGGCCGCTCTGCGGACGTGGAGCAGTTCCTTGTCGTCTGGGACGCGCTTGAGTCCTTCTTCGACCACGTCGAAGGCCGCCCGAAACTTGCGCTGACGAAAGAGTGCCGTTCCCAACAGACGGCGAAAGTAGGCGTGCGCCGGAAACATCGTGACGAGCCCCTGGGAGATCTCGACTGCCGACTCCAGCTGCCCCGCAATCAGGAAGTCGTACGCCGTTACCGTCGCGTGATGGAGAAGGTCGCGAGGCATTGCGATCTCGGAGGCAAGTGAATTGGCAGATGCGTTCATGATGGATCTCCTAACTTTGAGACTTCGAGGCCGGCTATCGCGGCCAGTTGTCTTCTCATTCAGCAAGTGGCGTGCCCACCTTGGGGAGCCCTGGAACCCGCGACGAGACGGGGGTTCCTATCCGACCGGCGACCGTCTTGACGATCGACGTTTGGACACTAGGACGGTGCCCGCTTAAGGCCCTCCGAATCAGTGTGCCCGTTGGCCTTGAAGGCCGCGTTCGCACGTCCGACACAGAGAGGCGACGTGAACGCGTAGAACGGAAAAAGCCGCGCAGCCCGTCGATTCGACGAGCCGCGCGGCCTTATCCGATTTGGGAGAGTGATTAGCCGGCCAGCTTCTGGATGATGGCCATGTTCATGTCGTTGAGTTGCTTGGAGATGTTGCTCACCATGTTCACCATCTGCTGCAGCTCCTGCATCAGGTTCGTCAGCTTCTGCAGCTCCTGGCGGTCCGACTCAGTCTCCTTGCCGCCCTTTCCATCGATCTTCTTCGCCACGCTCTCGATCTGCTTCTTGGCGGCCTTCTCCTTGTTGCCGATCCTCATCATGATGTCTTCCAGGATGGCGTCCCAGGACATGCCAGAGTAGTTCGGAACCGCACCGCTCGAGGACTTCACCGACGTCGAGGGAGCGTCCGCTTCGCTAGGCGGTTGTGGGTCGCTCACGGAGCCGCTGTCCGAGGCCGAGGTGGCGGATGAGGTGCCGGTCGTTCCCGTGGCTTCCTTCTTGTCGCCCTTGATCCCGGCGAGGAGTTCATCGACCTCCTTGCCCGAGAGGACAACTTCGTGGCGGTTGTTCCAGGTGGGCTCGCCGCTGGAGGCTTGTACCTTCTTATCCAAGGCATCCCACTTGGCGCGGGCTTCCGGACTGAGCTTGTCGTAGTTCTTCTCCACCCATTCGCGAAGATCCATGTACTCCTCGCGGGTGATCTGACCACCGTCGGCGGCGTTCGCGATGGCTTCGTCCATATCCTTGCCGCCGATCTGCTTGCCGTCCTTTGCGAGCTTGTCGAACTTCTTCAACGTCGCCTGGGTCGACACGTCGTAGCTGTGGTTCTCGTACGAGGCGTAGTTGTTGACCGAGTTCGTGGACTCGTTAGTGAGCATCTCCTGAAACTTGTGGGCCGGCGGAGAGTCGGGCTTGTCGACGCCGTCGGAAGTGGGGGCTTCGGGCTTGGTGCCACTGTCCGTCTTCTTGCCGCCGCCGATGGCGTTGACCTCTCCCTTGATGCGTTCGTATGCGGCCTTGTCGAGAAGGACGTGGTCGCCAGCTCCAAGGAACTTGCTGTCGAATGAGCCGATGTTCGGGTCCACCTTCTGAAGCTCCTGAGAGATCTTGTCGAACTTCTGGCGCGCTTCGGGGCTCATCTTCTCGTAGTTGTCGCGTCCCCATCGAATGAAGTCGTTCGCCTCGCGATAGGACATCTGCTCCATGTCGCCCATGGAGCCGTAGATGGTATCCATCTCCTCGCCGGTGATCTTCCCGTCGGCCTGCGCATCGCGAGCCTCAATGGCGACTGAGAGGTCGTAAGCGTTGTTCTTGCCATAGTGGACTTCGGTGGCACCTCCAGCGTGGCGAGCCTGGGCGACGAGGGAGTGGTTGATGGCGGCGAAAGACATGTGAATTCTCCTTGGTGGACGGGGTTGCTGGTTTCGTCGGACTCGAGCTGGGGTTGCGGGCTTTGTTTGGAGAAGGGGGTCGCTTCCGCGCCTCGCTTCAGAGTCCCGACCAGTTCGTCTGACGAATTGAGAGTATTGCAGGGGTCGTGCCAAGGCTGCGGCAGCGAGAAAACGCGGGAACACGGCCGTTTTCTGCGCATCCGAGAGTCGGACGCTCTGGCCGGAAATCGAACTGGCGTCCGACCGTCCGACGATGCCGACGGTCGGCCAAGGCGGCCGACGGTTCAGGTTCAAGGCACCGTCGGGGGCATCCGCTGAGCGCCTCGCCTCCTCTAATGGCCGAGGAGAGCGGCGGCCCCGCTGCGCTTGACACCCTTGACCCCGGCGGCGTAGGAGACGGTTCGGTGCGTGGGGTGGCCCACGCACTGAATCGTAAAAACTGAATACTGCGAACGAGGGTGCAGGGCCGGGTGGCCTTGCCAACGAGGGAAGCCGGTGCGAGTCCGGTGCGGTTCCGCCACTGTCAGCGAGGAAGTGATCCTCCGCCGAGTGCCACTGGTGATTCGTCACTGGGAAGGCCAGGAGGGTTGCGCGGGAGGGTCACGATCGTGAGCCTCCGAGACCCGCAAGCCAGGAGACCTACCCCCTTTCGCTGTCTTGCCGAAACGGGGCTCTCATGTCGACCGAGACGCCCGCTTCGGGCGCGGAGATCGCCCGGACCGGCTTCCTACAATTTTTTCGTCCCTGCCTCGTGCTCGGCTTGGCCCTCGGCCTCGCTGGGCGCGCTCACGCCGAGGCCCCGCTCTACGAGACCGTGGTGACGGCGCCCGACAGCGCCGGCCGCGAAGATGCCTCGGCCTCGGCATCCGTCATCACGACTGACCGAACGCCCCGCAGCGCCGAGACGTTGCCGCAGCTGCTGTCCGAGTTGCCCGGCACCGCGGTGACGAGCTACGGCAGCCACGGCGCCCTCTCCACACTATCCCTGCGCGGTTCGTCGCCCAATCAGGTCGCGATCTACGCCGACGGCGTCCCGCTCGACAGCGCTTTGACGGGCGCCATCGATCTCGGCCTCGTGCCGTTGGGGGCGATGGCCCGTATCGAAGTCTATCGGGGGGCGACGCCGCTGGCCTTCGGCAGTTCGGCCATGGGCGGCGTCGTTTCGCTCACCTCCGAGGCGCCCCAGGAGACCGGGGCGGCGGTCCATACCGGCGCGGGTTCCTTCGGCACGTATTTCGGCGGCGGCGAGCTGGCCTGGGTCACGAAGCGATTGTCGGTCGTGACGCGAGCCTCGCTCTTCGGCTCACGCGCCGACTATCCCTATCGGACCGACAACGGCACGCTCTTCGTTCCGGGTGACGACCAGACGGTGCGACGGCAGAACAACCGTCTCGATCAGATCGACGCATCCGCGCGGGCGACCCTGACGCTCCCGGCTCGCCGGACCGTCGCGCTGTCCCTCGCTGCCCTCGACCGCGACCAGGGGCTGCCGGCACGCGGGACCGTCAGATCGTTCGAGGCGCGCCTGGCCCGACGCCGCGCCTACGCCAGCCTCAGCTACCAGGGCATGGATGATCTCGGCACCGGCGGTCGCGTGCGCGCGCTGCTCTTCGGCCTCGGCGCCCAACAACGCTTCGTCGACCCGCGGGGGGAGATCGTCTTTGGCGGCCCAGCCCAGACTCGAGATCGCTCACTCGCCTTTGGGACCAACGTCACCGCAACCTGGCCAATCGTCTCGGCCCTTCACCTCGCCGGCCTGCTCGATGCTCGCCGCGAGAGCTTCTCGCCGCATGACGAGCTCAAGCCAACGCGACGTCCGCCCGGATCGCGCGCTTTCGTCGCGGGCGGCCTCAGCGGCACCCTGTTCATCGATGCCGCCCGGCTGGAAGTCACCGCAACGGCCCGAGCCGAGGCGGCGCGCGACGAGATCAGCTCGGCGGGGCTCTTCGCCGGCACACCGGGTCGCCAGCGCCGCACCGACGAGCTCCTCCCGGTCTACCGCGTGGGCCTCGTCGCGCGTCCACACGAAGTCATCCGTCTGCGCGCCAACGCCGGCAGCTACGCACGCCTTCCCACCCTGTTCGAGCGCTACGGCAACGGGGGGACCGTCATCGGCAGCCCCCTGCTGGCAGCCGAGCGCGGTGAGGTCGCCGACGTCGGTGCCACGGCGACGTTCACGGGCGACACCGGCGCGCTCGAGCTCGACGCCGCGGTTTTCGGCTCACGGGCCCGCGAGCTCATCCAACTCGAGGAGTCGAGCTACTTCGCTCGCTACGCCAACGTCTCCCGCGCGCGCATCCTCGGCGCTGAATGGGCGGCGCATCTGCGCTGGGGACGTCACCTTCGCGGAATTCTGCAGGGAACCTGGATCGACGCGCGCGATCGTGGACCGAGCTCGGCGAGCAGCGGCCGCACGCTGCCCCATCAGCCAAAACTGCGCGCGTACCTCCGGCCGGAGCTCCGCGACCTGCCGCTCACCGACACGCTCGCCTTTGGCATCTACGCGGACGCCGATTGGGTCGGCACGCGCTACATGGACCCCAGCAACCTCGTGGAGCAGTCGTCGCGACGGCTGTTCGGTGCGGGCGCTTCGCTGTCGTGGAGCCGCGTCGGGCTGCGCGCCATCGGCTCGGCCTACAACCTCGGCGATGCCCGCGAGAACGACGTCCTCGAATACCCGCTGCCCGGCCGATCGTTTTTCATCACGCTCGAATACTCGTACTCACGTAAGGAGCCCGTCCCATGACTCTGTCCCGCCTCTACCTCGCGACGCTCACACTGACAGCGGCTCTCGCCGGCGCCTGCGAAGACGACGATCCCGCTTCCTCCAACCGCGCCGACGCCAGCGACGCCGCCACCAGCAAGACCGACAGCGCGACTCAGCCCGACGCAACCGCGCCCGACGCAGCGACGAGTGAAACGTCAACCGACGGCAGGGAAACCGGTAGCGCGGATGGCGGCAGCCCGGACGGCGGGGCTGCTGGCG
>JANNNO010000547.1:0-14537 GCA_031398585.1 Myxococcales bacterium
GCCCGAGCCGGCATTCCCGCCGGAGGCGGTGCCGGGTCCGCCACCGCCGGAGCCGGACGCACTCGTACCCGCGGTCGATCCGCTGCCTGACGGCCCCCGTCCGCCGGTCGCTGCTGCGCCATGAGGATCGGGGTCGTTGGAAGCCCCTCCCAGGCAACCCGCGAAGGCCAAGGCGGCGAGTCGGGTGACGAGCGGGGCGGTGAGAGCGCGCCAAGGATTGTGCGGGACCTTGGCGAAGCGATCGGGCGGAAGCGAGCAAGCGCGCGGAGAAGCCACGGCAAGAAGTGACTCCAGATGGCACCCGACCCTCGGGAATTGGTCCCTAGGCGTAGACACTGCAGGGCATGTCCAAGCGTCGCCAAACCCGCGAAATCGCCGCGTGCGGACGCCAAACCCGCGAAATCCCCGCTTTTCTACCGCGCCCGCCGCACCGCCCATGAAGCGAGAGCAGCGCCCGGGGCCACTGTCCTTGGACGGCTTGCGCCGCGAGGAGATCCCGTGCTGAAGCGACCCCGAATTGCCCGCCAGGCCCTGTTCACGCTGCTGGTTCCGACGCTCCTGTCCCTCGCGGCGGTGGGGGTCGCCCGGGCCGACTGCAACGATCCGTTCGGCAAGCCGAACGAGCTGCTCGATTTCCACCTGAAGATGTCGCGCGCCGACTGGGATGGTCTGGTCGCCAACCGCCCTGGTGAAGCCTGCAACGCGATCTACAAGGACTTCAAAGCCGAGTTCCGCTGTGGCACCGAAGGCCCCTGGCTAAAGGTTGCGGTTCGCAAGAAACGCGGCGAGCAACGGGGCATCGAAGCGCCGCAGAAGCCGCCACTGAAGATCGACTTCAACGAAGACTTCATGGGCATGGTCCCCGAAGCGATGGGACAGAGCTGGCCGGCCTCGATGGGGCGCAACGGCTATCGCAAGCTGACGTTGAACAACGGACAGGGCAACAAGTTCGGCAACACCGTCATCCCGCTGCCCCTGCTGATGGCAGAGCACGTGGCGATGCGCTTGCTCAAGCGCGAGCTTCCCTCAGCCCCGGGCACCGCATACGCCAAGATCACGATTCACACCGAAGACAAACCCAACGGCGAATACCACGGCGTCTACATCCTGCTCGAGGACATCGACAAGCCGGCCTTGCGTCGCCGTTTCAACAGCACCGACGGGCGGCTGGTCAAAGCCAGCAAGGACGCCTGCGCGGTGGACGTCGAATTCGACGACGGCCCGCCCAACGCGGCCAAGGCAGCATTCGACGCGTGGATCGGCGGCGGCGCCAACAGCACGGTCGAGCAGGCGGAAAAGGCGCTCGATCTCGATACGCTCCTGCGCCAGGAAGCCATTCGCGAGATCCTGGTCAACGGCGACGACACCATCACCACATCGGTGACCTCGTCGCGCGAGGGGCTCAACTTCTACTACTTCGAGCCGCGCCAGGGGCTGCGCCACTACATCCCGTGGGACACCGACCTCGCGTTCGGACAGCAGAACGAAAACTGCGCCCCCAACAGCCTCAAGTGCCTGCCGACCGAACGAATCGGTCGCTGGTGTCCGACGGTCTCGCGCATCGGCGCGGCGACTGTCTGCCAGCCTCAAATCCGCAAGCGCTACCTCGAGGTGATGTGTCAGCTGATCAACGGATCGATGGCGGCCGAGGAGATCTTGAAGGTCTGGGAAGACGCCTACCAGACGGTCAAGGACGTCGTCCCGCTCGAAAAGGACATCGCCTGGGGCGGCCGCGATCCGAGCAACCCTGCCATCAACAAGAGCTTCGGCGCCGAGTACGTGCGGCTCAAGAGCTGGATCCCCGCGCGCATCAACTCGGTTCGCCAGCAGATCTCGTGTGCCGCCGGCTGCCCGGCCGGCAAGACGGAAGCCTGCACGTACCTCACCTGCCCGGGCGAACGTCGTTGCGAGAACAACGCCTGGACCGCATGCCGACCGGCAGCGAACTGTGCGCCGGGCGCGCCCCCCACCCCGCCCGATGCCGGCGCGTCTGCCGACAGCGGCTCGTCACCTGGCGCCAGCGGCGGCAACAGTGGCGGCGCGGCAGGCGGCAACGGCGGCGGGAACGCGGGCAACACCGGAAGTGATGCCGCGGTCGCAGGCTCCCCGGGAACCAGCAGCGGCGGTACGACGGGCAGCGGCGGCAGCGCCCCCTCATCGAGCGGCGGTGGATCGGGCCGCGGTGGCTCCGGTGGGGCGCCCGCGCCCAGCGGCGGTGGCACGCCTAGCAAGTCGGGCGGCTGTAGCGTCGGCGGCGCAACCGACGTCGGCCTCGGCGGCTGGCTGAGTGCGCTCGCGTTTGCGGCGTCCTTCGCCCGCCGCCATCGCCGCCGAAACTAACGGCGGGCACGGGGGGGCGCCGGGGGACCTGCGACGATGACGGCCCCCCGCAAGAGGGGGGCCTGCGACGATCAGTGCCCCGCCCCGCCGTCGCCCGTGAAATCCGATTCGCGTGCGTGTGCGGGTGATCGTCATCGACCTGCTCCCGGTGACACCTCCCGCCTTCTCGGTCACCCCTGAGCGGCGCGGGAGCCGGGTGGCCGCGCGGTCGCGCTAGCTTGGCGGAACGGCGGGCGGGACTTCGACAGCGGCGTCTTCGGGAGAGCCAGCGTCGCTTGCGGCGGCAGGGGCCAGGTCGATCTCGGACGGTACCCGCTCGGTGTCGGCGGGAGGAGGGGCCAGGTCGGGTGCTGCCGCGTCGGCCGGGTCGACCGGCATAGCGGCGTCGATCTCGGGCGGCGCGCCTGCATCCACCGGCGGCGGGGCGAGATCCGGCTCGGGCGGCTGGGGGAGATCCGCGGCGACGGCGTCCTCGGGTGGGGCGGTATCGACGGGGTCAGGCGGTGGCATCGCCGTGTCGACAGGTTCGGCTGCGTCGGGCACGCCTGCGTCAGGCGGGGGCGGCGGCGGAGCCATGCGCACGATCCAATCCTTGATCAACGCAACGTTCGTCACATCGACCACCCGGCTGGCGATGGGCGGCATCTGGTTGCCCTCGCCGCGGTTGGAGATGAGTTGGTAGAGCAGGCTGGCTTCGGGATCACCGGGGATGATGCGTGTGCGACCGTTCCAGTTGACCGCGTTTACCTTGATCCCCGTGGTGGTGCGACGGGGATCGCTCTCGAGCAGTGGCCGCCCGTCTAGCTGCCGGGGGTCGAGGCGCAGACGCATGCCGGCCTGGAAAGCGACCGAGCTGGAGTTTCCGTTGTGGCAGGTGATGCCGCAGTTGGCGTGCAGCCAGCCGAGTGCCGGTGCCGCAACCCCTGTGCCGTCATCGCCGATCGCCAAGGTGGCGGTCGCCGGCGGCACCTTGAGGAGTTTTCGCTCTATGAGCTTGGCGAGGGTCAGCCCCTGCGCGCCAGGAAGTCCGAGCTCGACGTGCTCGAAACCGAGGATGCGCTCGCTGCGACCCTTGTGGCACTTGTCGCATTCGTCGCCGGTCGGGATGTGGTACGTGCCCCCGGCGATGGGCACGTCGCCACCCGGGGTTCTCGCCGCCGCCGAGTCATCGGCGTTCCAGGCGTAGGTCGCCGCGACCCAGTTGTTCGTCCTCACCTTGTGCCAAAGGCGGGTCTCGATCCGTTTGCCGCCGACGCTGAACTGTTTCCAGAGCCGCGTGCCGATGGGGAAGACCCATTCGTTGGGATCGGTGTTGTCGATGATCGTGCCGGGCGGCAGGCGGATCCAGCGCTGCTTGTCGGTGCCATCGGACCAGAGCGGCACGGCAGGCGTGAAGGCTTCGACCCCGGTGTTCAGCTGCTTGCTGGCGATGTCGACGTAGAGGCCGGTGCACGCCAATGTCGTGGGCGGCACCGGCTGTCCGGCGCACCCAGGAGGCAGCGCTGGCTCGACGGGCCCGGCGTCGGGCGTCCCGTTCGAGTCGTCGCCGCAGGCGGCTGGACCGAGCGCGAGGGCAGCTAGCAACAGGGCGCGACGACCCTGACGAAGATCGCGCCAAAACGGCGCGCGGGCGCCACCCATTGTAGTCATGGGCGCGCCCGCGCAGAACGACTCGAACGAATGTGGGGGCATTCGGGCCGCTGGTTCTACGAGATGCGGCTCAATCCGTCGAGGCTACATCCTCCGGCGTCGCCGCATCCGCCGACGGGCCCGGGCCACCGCCGCCCGGCGGATTGGGGCCCGGCGGGTTGCCGCCACCTGGGTTGCCGCCACCCATGCCGCCCATGCCCATGCCGCCGAAATCACCCCGGCGGCCCATCTGCGACTGCGGGGTCAGCGAACGGAGGTAGACCACCACGCCCTTGGCCTCCTCGGGCGACATCTGCCACTTGTGGAAGGCCTGCCATCGGTTGTAGGGCACGATGGACGAATCGTAGTAGCCGCCCGGGGGCACGACACCCTTGGTGAAGATCGAGATCAGATCGTCATCGGAGAAGCCTCCGATCTGCTGCGGCGTATGCGCGACGGTCTTGTAAGGACCCGCCACCGCGGTGTCACCGTGGCAGTTCGTGCACGAGACATCGGCCATCGGCGCGCCGGCGTCGCGGCGACTCCCCACGTCCACCGTCAGCTTGATGCCGTTGTTGTAGCGCATGCTGCCCGCCGTCCAGTCGGCGGCCGACGCCGCCGTGATGGTGAGCTTGGACTGCGCGCACTGCCCATCGGGCGTGGTGGCGGCGATGTTGACCACACCCGCCTTGAGCGCGGTGATCATCGCGCCGCCCACGCCAGGGTCGTTGACGATCGCAACCATCGAGGAATCCGACGCCTTCCAGGTCACGGTGTTCGGATCCACATTGGCGACGATCGCCGGGATCTTGAACTCGTGAGTCCCGTCGTACGCGGTGTACATCGGCGAGAAGAAGATCAGCAGGTCCTTCTTGGTGCAGATGTCGGTCAGTCGCTCGCTGTCGACCGCCGGGTCCGACTTCGAGCAGGCCCCGAGCAGCATCACGGTCAGGATCAGTTTGGCGCTCTTCATGGTGTTTCCTCTTCGAGTGAGCGAAAGGTCAATCACGGTCCCGCGTCCGCCGTCGTTCCGGCATCGACCGCGGGCGGCGCCGGGGTTCCGCACACCGAGTTCGGGTTGTTGGATGAACCGCTGCAGGTGAGGCCCGCGGCGCAGGCACCGATCCCGCTCTGTGGGCAGCACGGCTGGCCCATGCCACCGCAAGCGGCGCACATGCCCATCGCACAGCGATTGCCCGCGACGCAGGAGTTCCCGCAGCACGGCTGCCCTGGCATTCCGCAAGGCGCGCAGCTGCCCGGCATGCCCATGCCTCTGCCCGAGCAGCCGAGGCCCATCTGGCAGTTGCCACCACCGCTGCCGCCGCCGCCACCCGAGCCGCAGCAAGGCTGTCCCATGCCTCCGCAGGTGGTGCAGCTGTTGCCGGCCACGCCGACCACGCAGCCAAGCGGCATCATGCACGCCGTCGCGCCCCCTCCACCGCCGCCACCGCCACCACCACCACCGCTCGTGCAGCAGGGTTGATCTTGGCCACCGCAAGTGGCGCACATGCCGGGCGTGGTCTCGCTGCGACCGGTGCACGCCATGCCGGCGCCACATTGACCGCCGCCGCCACGACCGCAGCAGGGCTGGCCGACGCCGCCGCAAGCCGCGCACTTGTCCACCGTCGCGTCGCGCACGCAACCGAGGCCTGTGGTGCAAGCGGTGTCGCCGCTGCAGCAGGGCTGATCCGCGTTGCCACACAACGTGCACATACCGCCCACGCCGTCGACGTCGCCGACGCAAGCCGAACCGGTCTGACAGTTGCCGCCGGGGCAGCACGCGGCCCCGTTGGCGCCGCAGCCAGAGCCGCAGGTGCCGGTGGCGTTGTTGCCCGGGGGATCCGTACAGGCGAGACCGGCCGAGCAGGTGTCGTCTTCGCAGCAGACCTGACTGGCGCCGCCGCAGGCGAGGCACTGCTCGGGAAAGCCCGGGCGAATGGTGGCGCACGCAAGGCCGCTGGCGCAGTCGTTCTGGCCCGAGCAGCAAGGCTGGTTGGGGCCACCACAGGTGCCACAACGGTCGCCGGTGTCGCTCGGGATGCAACCGAGCCCCGCCTGGCAGGAGTTGGCACGGCTCCCCTGGCAGCATGCCTGCCCCGGACCGCCGCAGGCGGTGCACATGCCGCTCGAGCAGCGCATGCCGGAACCGCTGCAGAAGCTGGAGTTACCGCTGCCGCAGCAGGGCTGGCCCATGCCGCCGCAAGGAGTCCCGGCGGTACCGCCGCACGAGCCGGCCGAACAGACGCCCATCGCGCCGCCGGTGATACAGCCCTGCCCTTCGGCGAGACAGACCCGCGGGGCATTGTTACCGGCGCCCGGCACGCAACAGCCGTTGGCGGTACATGAGTTGCCGGGACAGCAGACCTCGCCCGGTCCCCCACAGGGGCCGGCGGGCACGTCGCCCGCGCCGCCGTCGGTCGCCGTGGCCGGCGCCACCGGGGCGGCCGGCATCGGTTCGCTCTTGTTACATGCAGGCGCGAGAAGGGTCGCTGCGAGCAGGACCACTGGGGCGAACCTGAGCTTGCGGTGCTTCAACATCGGCGGGCGTCTCCGTGGGTGGTCGTTCACCGGCATTAGGGCCCGGTCACCCACTTTGTCTTCAAAGTAACGACATCGTCTCCTGTCGATTTTCTTCGTGCTCTTCACGACGCTTTTACCTGGGGCTGCGTGACCGGTCGGCGCCAAGACGTGTCGCTTTTTCGCGAGTTTTTCGCGACGCCGCTGTTTCGCGCGACAGACCTCGACAGAAAGTTGCGCTCATGGTTCCTTTTGCGGGCGCTGCCGCGGTCCTATCCAGACGGGCAGTCGGGCTGCCTCCCCGCACCCGGCTTCATGACGCTGGCGCTTGCCGGCGGATCGCTTCTCCTTTCACCGTTTTCGCGCGCGCTTGCTCTCATCGGTCGCTTG
The DNA here is from genome assembly GCA_031398585.1 of Myxococcales bacterium. GTDB lineage: Bacteria > Myxococcota_A > Polyangia > Fen-1088 > Fen-1088 > JANNNO01. Next base: position 6,877 of record JANNNO010000547.1, read on the forward strand.
GCGAGCCGATCCTCGCTGCGCACTGGAGTGGTCCCGCCGGCCTGTTGCTCTTTGGCCTCCGGGGGATCGTGTGATCGGCCTCTGCCATTGCCGCGAGACTTCCGGAGGCGGTGGGTGGTCCTAAGTTGATGCCGTGAAATCATCACAGCGGCATGATTGGTTGAGCGAAGTCGACGGCGAAGAGCTTCTTGCCGCGGCGGCGACGGGATCGCCTACGGAGGAGATCGACGCCACGGAGACGGACGAGGTGGAGGCAGCGGAAGAAGCGGAAGAAGAAGAAGAAGAAGAAGAAGAAGAAGAAGAGGAAGAGGACGCGGACGCCGTCGCGGACGAAGACGACGAAGAAGAAGAAGAAGAAGAAGAAGAAGAAGAAGCGGAAGCGGAAGAGGCCGCGGTCGAAAAGATGCTGGCGGGCAGCGATGAGGACGCGCTCGAAGACTTGCAAGCGGTGGCGACGACGCCCGATGGTGGGATGATCCTTTCGCCGGCGCGCATGCCGACCGATTCCGACGAGTCGCTAGAGGCCAGGCTAAAACGCGAAGCGGCGGCTGAAGAACACCAAGCGCGACCAGGGCACGGCGGGTTGCGCGGCAAGCTTTGAAGATCGGTCGCGGCGCCAAAGATCCACCCCGGCTCCCCGCGGAGCCGGCTGGACCGATCACCTTCCGACAAGGGGCGGTGATTGCGATGGCGGCGCCGACTCCGCGCTAACCAGGGCACCGCCCACGAGATCGTAAGCGACAGCTCCGAGAGCCTTTGCGACAGCGGCGTCGTGGGTGACCAGCAGGCAAGCCTGCCCGGCCGCTGACCGTTCGCGGAGGAGATCACGCAGCAAGGCGACGCCGTCGACATCGAGACCGGTCGTAGGCTCGTCGAGCACGAGCAGCCAGGGATCGCCGATCAACGCGGCCAGCAGCGCCGCTCGTCGTGTCTGCCCAGCGGACAGGCGCGTGACGCCCTGATGAAGGAAGACACCGACGCCCAGGCGTTCGATCAGCGACCGCGCCACGGGAGGGCTGCGCTTCAAGGCGGCGACGAGCGCCAGCATCTCGGCCACCGAGAGATCGGGGAACGGTGCAAAGACATCGGGCACGTAGCCCATCTCGCGACGGGCCTCGCCGTCGTGAACCGTCGAGCGGCCTTTCACCCTCACGTCCCCAGCGTCGGGCCGCCAGAGGCCAACGACACATTTGAGCAGCGTCGATTTGCCGCTGCCGTTTGCCCCGCGTAGCCAGACGACACCCGGCCCGCTGTAATCGAGCGTCGCCTGGGCGAGAACCGTCCGGCCGCCGACGCGTTTGCAGAGAGCTTGGATGGCGAGCATGGCAGAGCTACGGGCGCGGGCGCGCCACCTGGCGATGATAGACGAGCGCCGAGGCGATCGCGGCCAGCGCCCATACAACGAGGCCGGCGGCCAGGTGAAAGCCTATCGCCAAGGTGCCGATCAGAGCTGCCCAGGCGCAGGCGCCGCTGGCTCGGCTGAGGTCGACCCGCTCGCCTTCGACGCTGGCGGCGGTGGCACCGAGGGCGACAACCGCCAGCGCCGCTCCTCCGATCACGCCCGCGGGCAAGAGCCAGGCCGCGGGCCCCAAGAGCGCTTCGATCCCGTGCGACGCAGTCACGTGCGACGCAGACACGTGCGACGCAGACACGTGCGACGCGGACACCTGCGGCGCCGAGCTCGATGCCAGCAGCACCGCCACCGCGTGCAAGCCTCCGTAGACCGCACCCGAGGCGACGATGATGACGAGACCGGCGCGGGTGCGCTGGCTCTTGTCGACACCGGCTGCATCCGCCAGCCATCCGAGCGACCAACCCGCTTCGAGCAGGTCGGCGGTCAGCCGCGGCGTCAAAAGCGGGAGGCCGGCAGCCAGAACTGCCAGCGAGACTCGCAGCATCGATGCGGGGGCGACGACCTCGTTGTTGCGCAGAGCGAGGGTCACGATCGCCGCCTGCACCGCCAGCAGGAGGGCGGCCCTGCGGAGCAACGGCTGCTGACTGGCGATGACGACGGTGAAGTACGCCTGCGCGAGGCCGCGCGCGGGACTTGCACCCGGCCGGCCGCCTCGACGAGCCGAGCGACCGGTACGAGTGACTGCCCACGCCGAGGGCGCCGCCCAGCCGATCGCGAGCAGCGCCGGCGCTATCAGAAGCCCGACCGGAAGCCCTGCTGTCGGCAGCAGCCAACCGATTGCGATGAGCAGCGGCGCTGCCAGTCCGACCCGCCAGCGGCGGGACTCGCGCATGACGTGCAAGGCAGCGGTAAGGCCGCCACCCGCCGCCACGAGTTGTGGATCACCGCTGGCTGCGCAGAGGAGCAGGAAGGGAGAATCGACGGCCAACAGGCCACCTACGATCGTGCTCACCAGCAGGGGCCGCCCGATCGGCAGGGAGCGGAGATACTCGGTGGCCGGCGCGCCGAAGAGGGGCGCACGCACGTGACCGAGCGCAAGCACCCAGGCCGTTGCCAGGAGTGGAAGGAGACGCGGCTCCATCTCCAGGAGCGCATGCAGCGGCAACGCCTCCTTGACCAGCCCCGCCACCAGCAACATCGCCAGGTAGATCGGCAGCGCGCGCGTGATAGCCGGACGCAAGGCGCAGCCATAAAACGCTCGCGCAAACGCGAGGCCCTGCCAAAGACCCGCCAGCGGTGGAGCGGCCGCGCTCACGATGACCACACGTCCCGTGGCTTACGACCATCGCGAGCGACGTGCAAGCGAGCTTCTACAAGGCGATGGCGCTGGCTTTCGGCCACTTGCAGAAGTAGCACGCCGGCGACGGTGCGAACGAAGCGGACAGTCAGGGAAGACGGTCCGCCACCCGAAGGCCGCCAGCGAATGACCGACCCGCCGGTTTTCGTCCGGTTCGTTCGTTTTCGTGCGCGTTGACGGGGACCAGGCGGCGGTTCAGGCTGACAACGGCATGGATCAAACCCCTCGCGTCGTCGGCATCGCGCTGGTCATTGCCGTCATCGGCGGCTCTTTTCTCTGGTGGCAATCGCAACAGAAAGACCCCGTGCCGGCCCCCGCGCCACCGCCGCCACCGCCGGTCGTGGCCCCGCGCCCTCCCGCGCCACCGGCGCCGGATCTCGCGCCGCCGCCACCCGCGGTTCGGCACGAGGTCAAAGCCGAAAGGGAGGCGGGTCAAACCACGCTGCCGTCGCTCGACGACAGCGATGGTGCGATTGAAAAGGCGCTTTCGGCCCTCTTCGGCAAAAAGGCGATCCGCCCGAACTTCATCCTCGACGGCTTCGTGCGACGCACGGTCGCGACAATCGAGAACCTCGCCAATGAGACGGCCACCACGCAACGCTGGCCGGTGCATCCGACACCTGCGGAGTTCGTGGTCGACGGCGCCGTCGGTAGCACGGTCATCGGCGCGCGCAACGACGCCCGCTATGCCGCGTTCCTGGGTCTCGTGAACGCGGTCGACACCGGCCGGGCGGTTCGCCAGTATGTCCGGCACTACCCGCTGTTTCAGCAGGCCTACGAAGAGCTGGGCTTCCCGGGGCAATACTTCAATGACCGGGTGGTGACAGTGATCGATCACCTGCTCGAGACGCCCGAGCCACCCAGCCCACCGCGGGTGACGCTGGTCGAAGCGTCGCCGGGCGCGCCACCGACCGGGCGGCCCAAGCTCTGGAAATTCGAGGACCCGGCGCTCGAGCGTCGCTCCGCCGGGCAGAAGATCCTCTTGCGTCTGGGAAGTGACAACGCGGCCAAGCTGAAGGCCAAGCTGCGTGATGTCCGCGCGCAGATCGTGGCGGCGTCGCGCTGAGCACACGTAGGCAGCGGCGACAGACGCGCGCGGCGCTGGCATAGCCTTGCGCAAAGCCACACCTTGCCGTTCATGCCGGCACCGATGAACGTCGCTTTTGCGCCCGGCGCGCTCGTCGCGGCCGCCCCCGGCGGCCCTGTCGGGCTCGACCTCTTGACCGAGTTGGCGGCGGTGATGTGCGTGGCCGCGGTGACGACCGTGGTTTTTCAGAAGATCCGGCAGCCGGTGGTACTGGGCTACTTGCTGGCCGGGCTCATCGTCGGATCGCACGTGCCCATCCCGGTCTTCGCGAACGAAGCGCTGACGCACGAGCTGTCAGAGCTCGGCGTCGTGATGCTCATGTTCACGTTGGGGCTCGAGTTCAGTTTGCGCCAGCTGGCCAAGGTCGGGCCGACCGCTGGGATTGTCGCGCTCATTCAATGCAGCTTGATGATCTGGCTGGGCACGATGGTGGCGTCGCTGTTCGGATGGACCGGTCTCGAGGGGCTGTTCACCGGCGCGCTCATTGCGATCTCCAGCACGACCATCATCGTCAAGGCGTTCAGCGAACAGGGGGTAAAGGGCAAGATCGCCGAGTTCGTCTTCGGCATTCTGATCGTCGAGGATCTCATCGCGATCCTGCTGCTGGCCGTGCTGACGCCGATCGCTTCGGGTGTCAGCATGACGGCGGGTCAGCTGGCGTGGGTCACCGCCAAGCTGGCGACCTTTCTCGCGGCGATGTTGATCCTGGGGCTCTTCCTGGTGCCGCGCTTCGTGCGGCTCATCGTCAAGATCGGCCGCGTCGAGACCACCGTCGTGGCGTCGATCGGGATCTGCTTTGCCTGCGCTCTGCTCGCGCGGTCGTTCGGCTACTCGGTGGCTCTTGGCGCGTTCATCGGCGGCGCCCTGGTCGCCGAGTCAGGTCACGGCAAACAGATCGAACATGCCATCGAGGGCGTACGGGATCTCTTCGCCGCGATCTTCTTCGTGTCGGTCGGCATGCTGATCGATCCGGGATTGGTGGCGGAAAATTGGCTGGCCGTCGTGGTGCTGACGGTGGTGGTGGTGGTGGGCAAAGTCGTCGGCGTGGCGATCGGGAGTTTCCTCGCCGGGCGCTCCGTCCGCACGTCGGTGCAGGCGGGCATGAGCCTGGCTCAGATCGGCGAGTTCTCGTTCATCATCGCCGGCGTCGGCGTGACATTGGGCGCGGTCGGCCCGCATCTTTCGCCCATCGCGGTGGCGGTCTCGGCGCTGACCACATTGTTGACCCCTTGGCTCATTCGCGCGTCGAGTCCGTTGGCTGCGCTGGTGGATCGTCATCTCCCGCCTTCGCTGCAGACTTTCGCCAGCCTCTACGGCTCTTGGATCGAAGGTCTCAAAGCCACTCCTGAACACAAGACGGCGTGGATGCAGATCCGGCGTCTCGCGGGTTTCGTTGCGCTCGATCTGGCGGCGTTCACGACCATCGTTATCGCGACGTCACTCAACTTGCAACGCGCGGTCGGGTTGCTGGGGCGCCTGACCCCTCTCGATCCACGCTGGCTGCGCTGGGCGGTGCTGGCGACGGCGGCGGCGCTGACCGTGCCCTTTCTCTTCGGTGCGATCCGCGTGGCGCGGGCGCTGGCGGCGGCGCTGGTCGCCGAGGCGTTGCCACCGCCCGTCGGTGACTTCGATGCCGCCGCGGCCTCCCGGCGCGCCTTGCGGGTGACCTTGCAGCTGGCCATCCTCGTCGTAGGCGGGATCCCCGTGGCTGCGCTCACGCAGCCCTTCTTGCACACGTTTCCCACTGTCCTGGTGGTGATGGTGGGCGCGGCGCTCCTGCTGGTGGGCCTGGTCCGGAGCGCGGCGAACTTGCAGGGGCACGTGCGCGCCGGCGCTCAGGTCATCCTGGAATCGCTCGCCAATCAGACCGCCAGCGGGGAGGCGGCCAAGCTGCCCGAAACCACGCGGCGACTGGTCCCTGGCCTCGGGGATACGACGACGTTGCCGATCGCGCCCGGCAGCCCCGCCGTGGGCCGCACGCTCAAGGAGCTGAATCTGCGGGGCCTCACCGGCGCCACGGTCATCGCCATCGATCGGGGCGAACTCGATGTCGTCTACCCGAAGGCTGACGAGACCATCATCGCGCATGACGTGCTGGTGCTGGCCGGTACCGAGGAGGCGGTGGCTGCGGCTCGCGACCTGCTGCTGGGTGAGACAGCCGCCGCACCGCTGACGACGGGAACAGCGCCGCCGGGCGGGCCGGCTGCGAGCTGAGACAGTTACTGCACGCTTTGGACGAGGGCTGGGACGGGCTGGCCGCTGCGCCGAGTGCCGAAGCGTCGGGTGTGCCGTTGAGCTGCGCGCGACCAGCTCGTACGCGCGCAGCTTGGGGCGCGCGCCGCTCAACGAGATCGGCTCAGGGCAGGGTGTGGAACAGGTGCACGTACGGGGTCGACTGCTCCATCGGTCCGGCGAGCTTCTCGAGCATGCCGTTGCCGGTGTTGACCCGGTAGAGCACGAGGCTGCTCGATTCCTGGTTGCCGACCACCAGGAAGCGGCCGTTCGACGTGAGCGCGAAGTTGCGCGGTGTCTTGCCCAGCGTCGGCTCGTTGTGCTTGAGCGTCAGCTCGCCGTTCGACTGGTTGACCTCGAAGATGGCCAGCGTTTCATGCACGCGCTCTCCCGCGTAGACGAAGCGACCCGAGGGCGCCACGCGAATCTCCGACTGCCACTTGCGCATCGTGAAGTCGGCCGGCACGCCCGAGACCGCACCGCCGATCTGGGTGAGGGTTCCGTTGGCGTTGATCGAGTAGGCGGTGACGTTGGCGGCGTACTCGTTGGAGAGATAGAGCCACTTGCCGTTCGGGTGAAAGTCGAGGTGGCGCGGTCCGAACATCTTGTCGACGGTGGCGGCGGGCGGGTCGAGCGGCGTGAGCTGGCCGGTCTTCGCATCGAACGCGTACTGCGAGATGTCGTCGGAGTCGATGTTGGGCACGTAAACGAACTTGTTGTCGAGCGAGACGCGCACCTGGTGAGCGCGGATCCCCGTCATCTTGATCTTCTGCACCGGCTCACCTAGCAGACCGTCGCTTGCGATGGGAAAGACGGTGATCGAATTGCCGACCATGTGACCGAGGTTGTTGGCCACGAGGGCGAACTTGCCGGTCTTGTCGATGGTGATGTACGTGGGGCGATCGCCTTCGCTCGATCGGCGACCGATCTCGGTGAGCGCGCCGGTTCCCTGGTCGATGGTGTACGTCGCGACGAACCCTTCGAGCGCCTTGCCAGCCATCGTCTGCGCCATCTCGTTGATCGTGCGCAAGAGGGCGTAGAAGAACTTGCCGTCCGCGCTCTTGGCGAAAAAGGTCGCGGCGTGCGGATAGGTAAGGCCGCCCTTCTTCTCGAGCGTGCCGGCCTTCTCGTCGAGGCTGTACCAGTTGATGTTCCCTTCGCCGCCGACGTAGAGCATCGGGCGAGTGCCTTCCCGCGCCGGATCGGTCGTGGACTCGGGATCAGACGAACAGCTGACAGCCACGGCAGCCACGGCCAGCGCTGCCAGAACGACGGTCGAGCGAGAGTGTCTCGTTACCATGGGGATCTCCTTCGCGAATGAGCCAGAGCAAGACCGAACAAGGTCGCCCCACCGCTCCCCCGCTCGGCCCCTGGAAACTTCGCGGACCTTAACAGCGAAGCAAGCCAACAGAAGCGAAATGATTGTGAGCAACAATCGTCATTTCACATCACACAAGAGCCCATCGCGCAGCGAAAGTACGACCGCTCACACTGGCTCCGCAGCACTTGGAACTCTCGGCGGCTCAGCCGTTCTCGCAGATGCCTCCCAGGGAGACACCCAAACCGCACCCACCACCGTTGCCCCTGGCGCAGCCGCTCTTCCAGATGCCTCTCCAAGGGCAGAGGCCGCC
>JANNNO010000566.1:0-3094 GCA_031398585.1 Myxococcales bacterium
GGCGCCAGAGCAAAGCCATCGCGCTCGCCACACTCGGCCAGCACCACGCCCCACGGATCGACAACCAGCGCATGTCCGTAGCTCGATCGCTTGCCACCGTGAAAGCCCCACTGAGCGGGAGCGAACAGGTAGGCCTGATTCTCGATTGCCCGCGCGCGCAGCAAGACGTGCCAGTGATCCTTGCCGGTCTCGCGCGTGAAGGCCGCGGGCACCGAGAGCAGCCGCGCCCCCTTGGCGGCGAGTGCGCGGAACAGCTCCGGGAATCTCAGGTCGTAGCAGATGGCGAGGCCCAGCCCGCCCCACGGGGTCTCGGCGACCACGGGCCCATCACCAGCGGCAACCGAATCCGACTCGCGAAACCGGTGCCCACCCGGGATCTCCACGTCGAACAGGTGCATTTTGCGATAGCGCGCCCGGATGCCGCCTTCGGGATCGAGCAGGACACTCGCGTTGCCGATCTTGTTCGGGCTGTCCGCGACCCGTTCGGGAAAACCGCCCAGAAGGAGCCACGTACCCGTCTCCCGCGCCAGTTGGCGCATGGCGGCTAGAACCGGACCTTCGGCCTCGGCCGGGCCCGTCTCGGTGAGGGTCTCGGCGATCGCCAGCTTGTGGTCCTGTCCCGAACCGAGGTAGGCGAAGTTCTCGGGCAGACCGATCAACTGCGCCCCCGCTCCGGCTGCTTGCCGCACCAGCTCCCCAGCGCGTTTCAGGTTCGCCGCGACGTCTTCGCCGCTGCACATCTGGATGGCCGCAACCCTGAGGGACATGAGCGTCAACGTAACATGCCGCTCCCCGGCCGCTGGGCGCCCTTTGCCCGTGTGCGTGGTTCCGTTTGCCACTGTTTTGTGACCGTGGTAAAAAGCGCGTTCCCAAAAGGCACACCCCCTCCGCGGGCGGGCCACTGAGCCTGCCCTTTTTTTTGTCCAACGCCGGAAACCGCACTCCGAACCAAAGCTGAATGCGCAAGGAAATCGCCAACCTATGGAACCTGATCGAGCCCGTCTCCAAGGGCCTTGGGTTCGAACTCGTCGAGCTCCAGTGGGGGCGCGAAGAGGGAGGGTGGGTCTTGCGCACGTTCATCGATCGGCCGTTCAGCGCCTCCGATGTGCCACGGTTGCCGGGGGCCGAGACGCCCGACGAAATGTTTCGTCCTCCCGGGGTCACCCACGAGGATTGTGAGCAGGTGAGCCGCGATGTCTCGGCCGCGCTGGACGTTGCCGACGTCATCACGCATGCCTACCGCCTCGAAGTGAGCTCTCCAGGCATTGATCGACCCATTCGCAAAGAGGAGGACTTTCAGAGGTTTGCCGGCCGAAAGGCAAAGTTGCGCACGGCCGATCCGGTAGCCGGGCGACGCAATTTCTCCGGGACTCTGCGCGGCGCCAGGCAAGGCGTCGTCGATATCGACAGCGAGGGTCAGTCCCATCAGGTTCCGATCGATCTCATCGTCAAGGCGAACCTCGTGCCCGACTGGGCTGCGGAGTTCCGCCGGGCCGCGGGAGCGGAAGAGGACGAGGCGCGCCGCGGACCACGCCCCAATGAGGGTGTCCGTCGCGATCGGAAGACGAAGGTTGGTTCCACGAGGAGCGCATCATGAGTGAAGCTTCGGGTCTCGGCTTGGTCCTCGACCAGGTCTCCAAGGATAAGAACATCGATCGCAAGGTGCTGGTCGAGGCGCTCGAGCAGGCGATCCTCACCGCCGCCAAGCGTGCTTTCGGCATGCATCGCGAGATGGAGGCCAAGTTCAGCGAACAGACCGGCCGGGTCGATCTCTTTCAGATCTGCAAAGTCGTTCCCCAGGTGACCGTCCCGGGCAACGAAATGACGATGGAAGATGCCAACAAGTTCGATCCAGAGGCGATCGAAGGCGACGAGCTTCTCTTCCAGATCTTCTACGACGAGAAGGACCAGGCCAAGGCCGAGGAGCAAGACGCCAAGTACGGCCATGTATTGCAACTCAACCGTGCCTGGAAGACCTTCGGCCGCATCGCCGCGCAGACCGCCAAGCAGGTGATCTTGCAGCGCGTGCGCGAGGCCGAGCGCGAGAATGTTTTCAATCAATACCGTGATAAACGCGGCGAGCTCATCTCGGGCATCGTGCGCCGTTTCGAACGCGGCAACATCATTGTCGATCTCGGCGGCGCCGAAGCCGTTTTGCCGGTCCGCGAGCAGGTACCGCGAGAATCCTTTCGCGCGGGCGACCGCATCGTGGCCTACGTGGTCGACATCGACAAGGGCGCGCGTGGTCCGCAGATCATCATGTCGCGGGCGCACCGGGGGCTCCTCGAGAAGCTCTTCGAGATGGAGGTCCCCGAGATCTACGACAAGATCGTTCGGATCGAGGCTTCCGCCCGCGAGCCAGGCGCTCGCTCGAAGATCGCCGTCAGCTCGCGCGATCGCGACGTCGATCCGGTCGGCGCTTGCGTCGGCATGAAGGGCTCGCGCGTCCAGGCCGTGGTGCAGGAGCTGCGCGGCGAGAAGATCGACATCGTGCCGTGGGACGCGGATCCCGCGCGCTTCGTCTGTAACGCCATTCAGCCGGCGGAGGTGTCTCGCGTGATCATCGACGCGGGCACCCACACGATGCAGCTGATCGTGTCGGACGATAAGCTCTCGCTCGCCATCGGCAAGAAGGGTCAGAACGTCCGGCTGGCGTCGCAGCTGACTGGATGGCGGATCGATATCCTCTCCGAGGCCAAGGTCCGTGAGATGGAGGCGCGCGCTCTGGCTTCGCTTTCGTCCATCGAGGGTGTCGGCCCCGAGGCAGCCGAGACTCTGTTCCGCCAGGGCTGGCGTTCGGCGCGCGAAGTCGCGCGCACGGCTCCCGACGAGCTCGTCGGTTTGCCTGGCATCGCCGACACCGATGCGGCGGACCGCGTGATCGGCTCGGCCGTCAAGGCGGCCGACGTAGAGGAGGCCCGGCGGGCCGAAGAGCTCGAGAAGATCGCGGCGCAGGCTGCGCTCGCCGCGGAAGAGCAGGCGGCCGCATCGGCCGAGCCTCCTGAACCAGCCGCCCCGGGCGCTGCCGAAGGCACTTCGGAGGAGCGGGCGTGATTGGAGCGTCCCTCGATTTCTCGGTCCGCCTCACGCAAGG
>JANNNO010000578.1:0-25051 GCA_031398585.1 Myxococcales bacterium
GTGAGCTTCCACATGCGCATGGCGCGCATTTGATCCATCACCTCGTTGCGCAGTCGCTCGTGGGCCGCTCGTCGCGCCTCGCGCCGGGCTTCATCCGCCGGGCTGGCTGCACCCGAGGCGCCCGCCGCCCCCGGCCCGGCCCACGCCGGCGCCGCGATCCCGATTGTCAACGCCAACGCCAACGCGCCACGCCAAACGCCGCGCGAGGGTGCAAACCGCAGCCGCTTCATTGACTCGATCCCCTCTCTTCCAGATTCGCCGAGAGCGCAGCCAGTCCCGCTACGTTCAATTCCTCGAGCTCATCGGAAAGCGATGCCGCCTGCGACGCGGCCCCCTCGTCGGTCTCCCCGAGTGTGCGGCCGCGGAAGTCATCGGAGAACGTACGTTCGAGCCCCGCTTGCAAAGTCTCGAGCGACGCGATGTCGAGCTCGCCCAGCTGATCGTCCAGCACGCCTCCCGGCACCAGGTTGCTCCCCTGGCCGAGCGTCGGTGCCTCGCCGCTGACGATCGCTGTCGGCGATCCCGGCCCGTCGCCACGCTCGCGTGGGCTCAGCGCCACCAGGATGATCGCCGCGGCCGCCAGCGCTCCGCCCATGGCCGCAGGCACCGGCCGTCGCAACCACGCGCCGAAGTCTTGCAGCACGACGTCCCAGCTGCGGCGTCTGCTCACCGGTGCCTCCCCCGCCGCTGTCGGCTGCCAGGCCGCAGTCACCTCGGCTGGAAAATTCGCCCAGAAGGCCGCGCCCGGATCGGGAAGCTGATCGGCAGCTTCCAGCATCTGGCGTCGCAGTTGCGGCAGGCTCTTGAGATCGTTGGCGGTGCGAAAGCAGCCGAGGCAAGAGCCGACATGTTCAGCGAGGGCAGCCTCGTTGCCCGGCCGCTCGCCCGAGACCAGCCGCTCGGCGACGGTCGCGCAGTCGAGCGCATGGGGTGGCAACTCGCTCATGGTGCACCTCCTACCCTACCGGAAGCTGGAGTTCCCATCAGATCCCGCAAACGACGCACGGCATAGTGGAAGTTCACTTTGGCGGCACCCTCGGTCGTGTTGAGCGCAACCGCGATGTCTTTGAACGGCAGCTCTTCGTAAATCCGGAGCTCGAGAGTCATGCGTTGCTTGGTCGGCAAAAGTCCCACCGCCTTGCGAAGCGCCTCGGCCGTCTCGGCCGCTTCGAGCTGCACGTCGGCTTCCAGCGCCCTCGGCGTCTCGTCCGCCCCCGCCGGCTCCACCTCGTCGACGAAGCGGGCGTGGTCGCGGATGTGATTGAGCGCGAGGTTGGCGCCAATACGGAAGAGCCAGCTGCGAAAGGTGTTCTCCTCGCGCAGCTCGACGAGCTTTTCGAAGACCCGGATGAACGACCGCTGCGCCAGATCCGCGGCCGCGTCGTGATCACGCACGTAGCGGTAGCAGAGGAAGTAGACGGGCTTCTGGTAGCGCCGCACGAGCGCCTCGAACGAGGTCCGATCACCGGCTTTCGCACGGTGAACCAACTCCTCGTCTCCTGGCTCCGCCGGTCCCTGCATGAACCCCGGCGAAGATTTTGTCACGGCCGTGGCCTTTACCGACAAGTGCATCGCCTGGAGTCAGACCCGGCAGCGGGCTGGCTCGTTAGGCGTCGGACGTCATGCGTCAGCCGGACAGGCCGGCGGCGGCGGTAACCGGGCCGTCGTTCAGCCGGGGCTCTTGCCGCCGCTGCCGTTCTTGCTGGCCGAGAGCGACGCGACCCGATCTTCCAGGGTCTCGATGGTGTTCCGCAGGGTCGAGATCTCGTCCCGCGTCGCCAGCCCGAAGACGCCTGCTGCCGCCTTGCCCGCCTTGTCCATGTTCCCCTTCACGGTGCTGCCGAGGCTCATGGCCTTCATGGCGGCGTTCATGAGACGAGGATCGCTGACGAGGTTGGTCACGCGCGGATTGGCCGCGAGCTTCATAGCCTGACCCACAACCGCATCCTTGAGCGTGGTCATGAACGACATGGCCGAAACTTTGTGCCATGCGTGGAGGGCTCGTCAACCCGCGACGCTTTGGGACCCGAAATGTTACTCAACCGGCATCCGCCCTGGCCCGTCCTGGGGTGGGCAGAACCGGGGAAAACCCGTGTCATACTCGCGCGCGTGAGCGCCGAGGAGCACAAGCGGCAAGCCCCCACGCCGAGCGACGTGGCAGCCGCCGTCATCACCGTCTCTGATACCCGCACCGAAGAGACGGATGTGGGCGGCAAGCTCGTGCGCGATCTGCTGACCGGCGCTGGCATCACCGTCGCTTCTTCGGTGATCGTGAAGGACGAGCCGGCCGAAGTGGCTGCCGTCGTGCGCCGCCTCTGCGAAGCGGGCCAGGTCCAGGCGGTTTTGCTCACCGGCGGCACCGGGATCGCGCGCCGGGACACCACGGTCGAGGCGCTGGCCAATCTCTTCGACAAGACCCTCGACGGGTTCGGCGAGCTCTTCCGCATGCTCTCGTTTCAGGAGATCGGGGCCGCGGCGATGCTTTCGCGCGCGACTGCCGGCGTGGTGGGCGGCGTGCTGGTCTTCCTCATGCCGGGATCGCCCAAGGCGGTCGGCCTCGCGATGTCGCGCCTCATCTTGCCTGAGCTCGGTCACATGGTCGCGCAACTGCGTCCTCCGGCCTCGAGCACCCATCGTCATGGTTGAGAACGCGCTGCCGGCCGCGGGCGAGGCGATCTCGTCACCTCTCATCGATCGCAAGCAGCGGCGGGTGACCTACCTGCGCGTCTCGGTGACGGATCGCTGCAACTACCGCTGCACCTACTGCATGCCGGAAGACGGGGTCGACCACGTCGATCGCGCTGACATCCTCAGTTTCGAAGAGATCGTCGCGCTGGTCCGTTGCTTCGTCGGTCTCGGCGTCGATCGCATTCGCCTGACCGGCGGCGAGCCGACGGTCAGGCGCGATCTGGTCGATCTCGTGCGCCTGCTGCGGGCGATCCCGGGCCTGCGTGAGATTGCGCTCTCGACCAATGGGCACCTGCTCGACACCCTGGCGGCGCCGTTGCGGGCAGCCGGTGTCGACCGCCTGAACGTCAGCGTCGACTCGCTCTCGCCGGAGCGTTTTTCGCGCATCACCCGCAGGGGCGATCTCGGCCGGGTAATGGCGGGTCTTCACGCCGCCCGCGCCGCCGGCTTTCAGTCGATCAAGATCAACGCCGTCGCAGTGAAAGGCTTCAACGACGACGAGGTGGCCAGCCTGTGCCGCTGGGCCTGGGGCGAGGGGTTCGTTCCCCGCTTCATCGAACAGATGCCGATGATGGACGGCTCGCTCTTCGTGCCGGGTCAGCTGCTTGCGGCCGCCGAGATCCGGCGTCTCGTCGAGGCCGGCTTTCCCGGTAGCCGGCTCGTGCCGCCCACGACCGGGGCGCCCCAAGGCTGGGGGCCTGCGCGTTATTGGTCCCTCGTGGACGGCCCCAACCCGCCGCCCGACGCGACCCAGTCTCGTCTCGTGGGCCTGATCTCGCCAATGACTGAGCACTTCTGCGACACGTGCAACCGTGTGCGCCTCTCCTCTGCGGGGGCCCTGCATGCGTGCCTGGCCTACGACGACGCGGTCGATCTCCGCGGGATTCTCCACCGCTCCGGGGAGGCGGGGGTGAAGGCCGCGATCCGCGCCGCGCTGGCAGTGAAGCGCGATGGGCACGACTTTCAGCTGGTTGGCCTGGGCGGTCCGCGCAAGTCGATGGTGCAGATCGGCGGCTGATTCCCGGTTCCCGAGGATTTTTTCGCTCGACAAAACCCTGGCCGCACGCGCCGCGGTCGTTGCCCCCGGGTCCCGGAGCGGTAAGAATGAAGGCCATGAAAGCCGCAACCGGTCAGACGCCCGCCGTTACACGAGGCAGCGCTCTCAAGATCGTGGTCTCGGTGCTCGCCATCGTGGGCGCCATCGGCGCGCTCTTCTACGTCTCGGCCGTGCCCGGCATGGAGTACTACAAGTTCGTCGACGAGGTGATGGCGCAGCAGGATCAGTTCCGCGGCAAGCGCCTCAAGGTCCACGGCTACGTCGTCGAGGGCTCCATCTTTCGCAAGAGCACCGATTCTCTCGATTACCGCTTCAAGCTCGAGACGCGGCCGCCGCGTACGCCGGCCACCATCTCGGTCGAGTACCGCGGGCTCGTGCCCGACAATTTCAAGCCCGGCGCCGAGGTGATTGCCAAGGGCTCCCTCACGCCCGACAGCCGCCTCATCGTCGACAAAGAGGGCATCGATGCCAAGTGTCCATCGAAGTACGAGGCCGGCGCGCCCAAGCTGAATCCCGGCGCCACGGCCCCGACGCCGTCCAGCCCGGTTCGCCCGCAGACCGCGCAGAACTGACCGCTTTGCGGACCTGGTGAGGCTCTCACCCGTAACGGAGGCCGTCGATCACCTTGAGCCGCCCGGCGCGCAGGGCCGGGTAGGCAGTGGCGAGCATGCAGATGAGCTGCGTGCTGCCGGCGATGAAGAGCAGCTCGCCCGTCGTCACTTCGACCGGTAGCTCCGCGATGGCGTAGACCTTGGGGTCGAGCGGATAGCCGTAGAACGACGCCAGCGCACAGATGGCCAGGCCATAGGCGATCCCGAAGCCGACGCCGACGAAGCCGACCAGACTGCCTGCGACGAGAAAGAGGCGCATGATCGCCAACCGGCGTGCGCCCATCGCCGCGAGGATGGCCATCTCACGCAGCTTGGCCATCACGATCATGGTCAACGACGCGACGATGTTGAAGGCCGCCACGACGATGATGATCATCAGGAACAGAGCGATGATCACCTTCTGCATCTCGAGCGCGGCGAACATGTTCTGGTTCAACGTCTGCCAGTCGATGACCTTGGGCTCGTAGCCGACGCGCTCGATGACCTCGGGCTCGGCCGTGCGCACGCGGCTCGGATCTTCGAAACGCAGCTCCACCCCGAACAGCATCGGCCGCGCCTCACCGATGCGGCGGGCGTCCTCCATACCGACGTAGGCAAGGCGCGTGTCGTATTCGTGAAAGCCGAGGCGGAAGAGTCCGACCACCTCGAACGAGAAGGCCATCGGTTGCGCGTCGACTTCTCTCCCGGCGAAGGGCACGAGGATGTTGATGCAGTCGCCGACCTTGGCGTGAATGCGATGGGCGAGCTCCGCACCCAGCATGACCCGCCCCACGAAACTACCGGGAGCCTGGGACGAATCGGCCTGCGCCTGCGCCTGCGCCCATTTGGGCCCGGTCTGACAGCGCGCCGGTCGCGCCAGATCGGCGAGGCTGCCCGCGATGAGGGCGGGCGCAAGCTCGGTGCCGGGACTTTCGAGATCGATTCCCTTCAATGTGGCGCCGACCTTGCCGATCATCACCTCGCCGGCAGACATCGCGAACTTCGACATACGCGTCAGGCCGGGAAGGCCCGCCAGCTTCGTCATGTACCGGTCAGCGGCGTGCTCGCGCTCCTCGGCGCCGGGGGCGGTGTAGCTCATGACCAGAAGGTGAGCGTTGACCGCCAGCACCTTGTTCTCGAACTCCCGTTCGAAGCCGCTGGTCACGGCGAGCACCACGACGAGAGAGGCCACACCCAGCACCACGCCCATCGTCGATACGGTGGTGAAGACCGAGAAGATGCGCAGGAGCAGAAAGAGCAGGACGCCGAAGCCGCCGAGAAGGGTCAGCGTCACGCCCACGGTCTCGAGGCCGCGGTGACTGCCGCGACCGGCGAAGAGCGCGCCCAGGCCCGCGAGGGTGATGCCGACGGTGATCAGCAGGCCGGTGTGCGCGACCTTCGAGCTGCGAGAGCGCAGCAGGTACCGCAGCCCCACGAAGCGCTCGAATCCGAACACCACGAACAGCAGCACCGACGCGCCAAGCACGAGCACGCCGACGGCAGAAGCGATCCAAGCACCAGTCACGCGGCACCAATCACGGGCGTCGCAACTTAGCAGCGCGCGCCTGCCAGCGCCTACGAGAAGCTCATTGCCGGCAGGTTACGGACGGAGAGGGGAGAGCTCACCGCAGAGGCGGGAGCTCCGGGGCTCACCGACGGGCCGTCACTGCTGCGCGGTCGGCAGGCCGTTGCGGATGATCTTGCGGAGGCCTTCGATGGAGAGGCGGGGTCCGCGTTTCTCCTCTTCGAAGATGATCTGCGCCATGGTCGCCGCTGTCAGATCCTGCTGTGTGGTCTTGTCGACCACGCGAATCTCGTCACCGTTGCGGATGAGACCGGCAATCTGCTGAAGAGTCACGTAGCGGCTGTCCGTCGTGTCGTACAGCTTGCGGTTCGAGTAGCGCTTGATGGTGCGGACCATGCGGAGAGTATTGGTGAACTTACTACGCGCGTCAAGCAGCAACATCCTGCCGCTCCCAAGGGTGTGGGATGACAGGGGTTTTCAGGAGAGCTGCCTCTACTTTGTATGAAGTTGTGATGGGTGTCGAGCGCCGCCCTCCCAAATCAGGCCCCCGGTGTGCGCGGGATCGCTGAAGGAACCGGACGTTTGGCACGACGAGGAGCAAGCTCGTCCCAGATGCGAGCTCGGCTTGGTGCGCACCGATTGCGCGCGAGGGCATGCAAGGATGGCGCGGCATGGATCGATCGGCCATGCGAGGGACTGCGGCAGCGGCCGGCAGGACCCTGGGGCGTTCTTCAGGTGCTCACGGGCACCGTCGTGTAAAGCGCGCCGCTTGGACGAACGCACTCAAGGCAAAGCCAAAGCGCGCTGACGGCGTCGGACAGTGGGGAAGGATCGGAGGCAAAGCCCGAGCCCGCGCTGGCGCGTGGGGCCGTGCAGAGATATCGGGGTTCCGCCCGGGTTCAACCGGACTTGGCGGTCTTGTCGGGAGCCGCGGCGTCGGCGGGCAGCTCAGACTTCTTCGGGGTGACGTCAACCTCGTTGGGGTTGGTCACGGCTCGCTTGAAGTTCTTGATGGCACGCCCGAGCCCATCGCCCAATTGAGGGAGCTTCGTCGACCCGAAGACGACGACGACAATAACGAGAATGATGACGAGCTCGCTTGCTCCAAAGGGCATCCAAAATCCTCCGCGCCGAGGACTTATAGCACCCGCGTCTCGGGTGGGCAATGTTCGCCCCTTGGCGGCGAATGTCCGAACGTGAGTGAATCCGCGACGTCCACGCCCGTCGCAGACGCTGGAGCGGCGGGGCGGCCCCAGTTTTTTGGTCGAGCCACCGAGATCAACTACTGTTCGAGGTTCATGCCAATTCAGGGCCTGTTGCGACGCGTAGTAGCGATCGCCGCGCCGAGCGCGGGGCTCGGCGTGTGGCTCCTGACCGCCGTGGCCGCCTGGTCGCCGCTCGCCGAGGCCCGCTCGTTGGTCCCGAGCGCCAAGGAGCGTCGCGCGGTGCGAGGCCGTCCGGCTCCCGAGCTCGGCGCCAGCGCCAACCTGCTCGCCAGCTTCGAAGCGACCTTGCCGGGCGAAGCTGCCCCGCTGGCGGTCACTCCCCAACGGGGCGCCCCCGCGCCCGATCAGCGGGGCGCCCCAGCGCCCGATCAGCGGGGCGCCCCCGCGCCCGACGAACTCGGCGGTCGATGGAGCGGGACCGGTGACGAACCGCTGACCACCAGGCACGACCCGCTCTTGCAGCCGGGACCGCTGGCCGCGCTCTACGTGGACTTCTTCCGCAAGGACGCCGACGGGCGCGCCCTGCTCGAGACCTGGTTCAACCGGCTGGCGCCCTGGCGTAAAGACGTCGGCGAGAGGCTGGAAGCCGCCGCCCTGCCGCCGCAGTGGCTGCTGATTCCGGTTGCCTCGACCGGCTTCGACATCGAAGCCCGAGGTCTGCGTGGCGAGGCGGGGCCTTGGTTGCTGGGGGCGTCCCAGGCTCGCCAGGAAGGTCTGCAGGTCGGCTACTGGCTCGACGAGCGGCGCGATCCGATTCGTTCGACGGAAGCCGCGATCGCGCTGGGACGTCACTTGATCGAGCAGACCGGTAGCTGGCCGCTTGCGGCGACGGCGCTGGTCTTTGGATTGCCGACCGTCGAGACCGCGTTGACCGATGCGCGCGACGGCAGCGCTGACAGCCCGCCGCTGGGGGAGGTTGTCGAGCGGCTGCCCCGGTCGGCGCGCCTCTTTCTCGCTCGTCTGGCCGCACTGGCCGAGGTGGCGGGACCTGCCTTGCCGCGGGAACCTCTGCCGGCGGCGGACATCGTCGAAGTGCCGGGTGCCTTGACCCTCGAGGCGGTGGCGCGCGCAACCGGCGCATCGCTGATCGATCTGCGGGCTTACAACCCGGCGCTGCTGCGTGACCGGGTCGTCCCTTTTGTCGGCACCACCTCGGTGCGCATTCCGGCCGTCGCACGTCGCGCGCCGTTGGCCGCGTTCGAGGCCGCGCGTGGCCCCGCTGATCGCGTGCGCGTCGAGACCCTACGCCTCGGCGAGACTCTCGAGACCATCGTCGATTCCAAGGGCTTTGCCATGAGCGAGCTGCGACGGATCAACGGTGTGCGCGACCTCATCGAGGCGCGTGGCCCTCTCGATGTTCTGGTCCCCGCGCAGCCGGTCGCGGTACCGCCCAGCGTGGATGCCGTGGTCGAGCCGACGCTGGTGGCGGTGCCGGCACGGCGGTTCGACCTGCCTGATCGCGTGCGCCTCTTTTACTTCGTCGTCGACGGGGACACCCTCGACGAGGTCGCCGAGGCGGCAGGCGTGAGCAGCACCGAAATCGTCGAGTGGAACAACCTCGACCCTCACGCGCGGCTGCAGGGGCGCATGGTCCTGCAGCTCTTCGTTTTGCCGGACCACGACCGCTCTCGCATCGCGCTGGTGGACGCGACCCGGGTGCGGGCCGTCGAGGTCGGATCGCCGGAGTTTCACGCGGCGGAGGTGGCCGGCCGGGGCAAGACCCGCGTGGTGCACACCGCGCGCGCGGGCGAGACGATGCCGAAGATCGCGCGACGCTACGGGCTCGCGGTTGCGGACCTGGCGCGCATCAACCGCATGTCCTGGGCCAGCGAGCTGTCCGACGGGCAGCGCCTCGTGGTCTACGCTCCGTCGTCAGCATCGGCGCGTGGCCCCGGTCGCGAGACCGCCGCGGGACGGGCGGCTCCCCTCAAGCGCCGCGAGGAATCTCCCGCACGCCCGTTGCGACCCGTGAGCGATCCGCGCGGATCGGCGCCGCGCGGATCGGCGCCGCGCGCATCAACCGCGACCGCCGGGCGCGCGGCTCCCGCCACGGCCAAGAGCTCCTTGCCGCGGGCTTCGCGACCTACGGGCCGCTGAGGTGAGCGGCCTGATGGCGCCCGTCCGCTGGCTCGTCGAAGCAGCGGAGGCTGGGCTGCGGCTCGATGCTCTCGTCGTGCGCCGAGGTCTGGCGCCGAGCGCGGCTTCGGCGCGGCGGCTGCTCGACGAGACCTTCGCGCGGATTGATGGCGCGCCTGCGAAGAAGGGCGCGCGGCTATTGCCAGGGCAGACGGTGGAGCTGGTTCCTCGGCTTGCGAGTATCGCCGCGCCAAACCATCCGGCCAGGCCCGAATCGGCGCTATCCGCCGCTCTCGTGGTCCTGCACGTCGACGACGCCATCGTGGTGGTGGACAAGCCAGCGGGGATTCCCTGTCACCCGCTGCGTGCGCAAGAACGCGGGACGCTCGCCGATGCGCTGCTCGCGGGTTACCCCGAGTGCGCGGACGCGAGCCTGGATCCGCGCGAGGCTGGTTTTGCCCATCGGCTCGACACGGGCACCAGCGGGGTGCTGGTGGCGGCGCGCAATCGTGATGTCTTCCTGCGCTTGCGCGTGCTGTTGGCCAGTGGCTCCTGCGACAAGCGTTATCTCGCGGAGGTGGTCGGCATGCCGCGCGCGCCGCAGGAAGATGTCGTCGCAGGCGCCGGGGCGACGGCCGGGCGTTTGCCGGGCGAACTGGTGATCGATGTCGGCATTGGCAGGCGGGGGCGAAGCGGGCAGGGCGTGGCGCTCGGGCGAGGACGCGGTCTGCTGCCGGCGCGGACGTTCATAGGGGTTCTGCAGCCTCGCGGTCTCACCACGCTCGTGTCGGCGCGGCTGTCGATTGGGCGCACGCATCAGGTGCGCGCCCATCTGGCCCACGCGGGCAGCCCGATTCTCGGCGATCGCATTTACGGGGATGCTGCGGCGATCGACCTGGCGTCCTCACGCGGCATCACGGGTTTTCGCCTGCATGCGCACCAGTTGCGACTCACGCACCCGGTGACCGGCGAGCCGGTTTCCTTCTCCGCGCCGCCGCCCGCCTGGGCGCGAACCAGTCCACAATCGTGATCGCCAGCGCGGCCGCGGCTTGTGCCCGGCGGCGGGGGTTGCGTAGACTCGCAAGCACGAGGGCGTCGCGACGGCAGCAAGGGTCCATGGTGGCCCTTATGTGGCGGCGGCCTATGAGGCAATCATGGAGTCACGCCGGCAGCACCGGATCGTCTATCAAACGAAGATCCGGATGCGTGCGCCCGGTCGCGAAGAGAGCGTCGTCGCGCGCGTACAGAACCTGAGCTCGCGCGGGATGTTCGTCACCGCGAGCGATCTGCCCGACACGGGTACCGAGGTGCAGTGTCGCCTCACCCTGGGCGGTGAACGGCGGACGATCAAAGGCCGCGTCGCCTGGGTCCGGCCTGCCTCGCCGAGCTCCCCGCTCAAGAGCCCGGGGGCCGGCATCGAGTTCATCGAGCTCGACAAACGAGACTCCGACCTGCTCACTCGCCTCGTGGAGCCGGGTGACGAAAAGCAGCAGCCGGTCGACGTCTGGTTCGAGGGCATGACCGCTCCGATCCGCTGCCAGGCGGTGGTCATCGGCGAGGGGCTGCGGCTCGAGACACGGCTGCCGTTCATGCGGCTGCATTCCGAGGTGAAGGTGGCGTTCACGGCGCCCGCCAGCGCCAACCCCGACCTGGTGACGTCGGCGCGCCCGGTGCCGCTGGTACGCGAAGGCGTGCTCGATGGAGTGACGCTCGAGCCCTCCCCGGACGACGGGGTTCCCTTTCTCCGCATCGGCGTCACCATGCCCCCGCTCGACAGCGCGCAGGGCACCATCGAGGCGGGGGGCAAGACGCTACCGAAGGAGCTGACGCCGATCGCGTCCACCGTGGTCGATCCGGCGGTGGCGCAGCCCTACGCCGCACGCGCCACACTCGGCACCCTGCACACCCCCAAGCTGACCGCGGCCGACGCCACGCCGGTCATCACGCTGGCAGATGCCGAGGCGGCTGAGGGACGGACCGCGGCCGGCGCCGACCAGGCCGGCGCGCACCCGACCGGCGGGAGCGGCGACCTTGCAGCGAATCGCCCAGGTGCTTCGCCTTCGGCGGTTGACCGCGCGGGCGCAGGCAACGACATTGCGGGACCGCCCACGGCGCATCCATCGGAGGCTCGTCCGTCCTCGGCACCGGCGAGCGCGGCTGCGCCCGTACGCGCGGAGTCTGGCCTGCGTTCCCTCGTCCTCGGGCTGGTGCTGGGCGCGGGAGTCGCGGGGGCCGCTGCCTGGGCCGCTTGGCCACGTGCCACGCCGTTCGCGGAGTTTGCCGCGGCTGCCATTGGCCGTGCACCTCGGCCCGCGGATCCCAGCGGGGCCACGGGGACAGGCGAGGCCGCGCCGCCGGGTGGCTTGGCGGGAGCCGGACCAGCGGCGGGCGGGCCAGCGGTGGATCGCGCGGCCACGGGTGCCGCCGCGCCGGCGGGCACGGAGACGGGCACGGAGACGGCGCCCGGCGGGGCGGGCCTAGGTGTCGGGACGACCGCTCCCGGCGCGGGCATCTCGGGCGAAGGCACTGGCACCAGCGGTGCGACCGCAATGGGAGCCGAGGCTCCGAGCCCGGCTGCGGGCTCCCCGGGCGGGGCGGGCACGACCGATCTGCCGGCAAAGCCGTCTGCCAACCCGGCCCCGTCGCCGGCGCTTGCCGTCGCGGCTGCAACACCTGGCCCCGAGATCGAGCCGATTGCTTCGCCGCCTGCCGCAGCCCCCGACGATGGGATCTCTTTTGCCAAGGACGAGGGACGGCTGGTCGTCAGCTTGCCGCTCGAAGGCAACGCCGCTGGTGCCAAGGAGGTTCGCTACACCGATCCGCCGGGCGTCGGTCTGGCGCTGCCTCGATCGCGTCCCAAGGCGCCCTTCGGGATCGTGCGCCCCGGCGACGGCCCCGTGCGCGTCTTGACCCGCAAGCGCCAGGGCGGCAGCCTGGTCAGGTTTCTGTACGACACGAAGGCCTACCAGGGGAAGCTGGCGATCGAGCCCGAGCTGGTACGGCTGACGCTCACCCCACGCTGAGCGGTCAGGGCGCGCGCGCGAGCCCGGCTTCGATCAAGAGATAGAGGGTCCGCAGAAACGTCATCTGTTCGTCGGGCGTGGGAAAGCCGGTCAACCACTGCCGGATCGTGCGCGTGCCGTCGAGCATCGACCAGAGCTCGCGCGGGGTGGGGCCGAGGCAGAACGACTCGGGTTCGACTCGAGCGGGGCTGACGGCGACCGGAGCGAGATCGAGCAGCGGCAAGAAGCGCTGGCGCAACACGGGCACTGGCAAGGCGAGTACGCCCGCGCCCATCGCCTCGAAGGCGTCGAGCCCGTCGCCGTCCTCGGCCGATCCGGCGCCCCGGAAGAAACTCGCACGCCCGGCCGTCACCGCGAAAAGCTCGATCACCCGGCTGCGCAACTGATCCGCGGGCACACGCGCGCCGTTGATGCCCATCGCTCGGGGCAGGCCGTGAGTCCAGGTGAGATCCCGCGCAGCGCCCGCGGCTTCCACTCGCAGCAGGCCGCTCTCCCCCCCACACGCCAGGTCGCAGACGATGCGCAGCGGGCTCATCGTGGCCAGATCCGCGACGGCGGTAGGGGCCGCGGCCGCGGGCCCGGGGGTGCGCAGGTTGTGGCCTGTCGCTCGTAGGGCGGGGCCGGCGCGGGCGGGGGTCGGCGTGTGATAGGTGTCGAGGTCGACGACGGACAGGGGCTGCGCCAGCACCTCGTCCATCTTCGCTTCCATCGAGCCCGCTCCCGGTCGCTGCCGGTGAGCACCGCTGCTGGGCACGGGGGCGTGCGATGCCGAGCCAGGACCTGCCGCCGCGACCGCGGCAGCGCCGTCCTCGAGCTCGACCTCGAGCGGATCTTCGGGGGCGTGAGTCACCACCGGGCCCGATCCGCGGCTGACGGGGGCCGGTGTGTTACCACCGGCTCCGCCAGCGGAACGGCGAAACGAAGGTGCTGACGATCCCGCCGCCGCGGCCATCGATCCTGACGCGTGCGAGATGGAGATCGATCCCGAGCCGGAGGAAAGCGAAGGCGAGTTCGGCATGCTACCCGGCGCGCCGCCGAGGTGATGAGCGCCCGAGGCCGCACGTCCACCGAGGGCTTCGTCAGGCGTTCCGAGCGGGGCCGAGGGGGCGGTGGCTCGCAGGGTCCAGCGTCGGATCTGATCACCGAGCCGCGCAGTGGCGGCCGGGCTGGGGTCGAGAAAGTCGGTCGAGATGCGGCCAATGTCCGACGGCGAGACGCGCATGCCCGATTGAAAGAGCAAATCGGCGAGGGCGTCACGGAACTCGCCCGCGGTCTGATAGCGATCGACCACCTTCTTGGCGAGCGCCTTGCGCACGATGTGATCGAGCGATGCAGGCAGATCGCGCGCGTGTTTGTCGAGTCGCTCGAGTCGCCCGTCGCGCACCATCAGCAGCACGTCGAGGTCGTTGGGGGCCGAGAAGAGTCGCCGCCCCATCAACATCTCGGCCAGCACGATGCCGACGGCGAAGAGATCGCTGCGGCCGTCGAGGGTGGCCCCCAACACTTGCTCGGGCGACATGTAGCCGTACTTGCCCTTGAGCGTGCCGGCCTGAGTTTTCGACTCGCGCTCTTGTGCATGCGCGATGCCGAAGTCGCCCAGCTTCACGTCGCCTCGTCGGGCCAGAAAGACGTTCGATGGCGAGATGTCGCGATGGACGAGTCGCATCGGGCGCCCTTCGGCGTCCTTTGCGTTGTGCGCGTAGTCGAGCGCGTCCAGCACCTCCATCGCGATGAACATGCAGATCGGCATCGGCAGCCGCAGCTGCTTTTGCGCGGATCCGCGCAGCAGCGCCAGTGCATCGAAGCCATCGATGAACTCGAGCGCGATGAAGTACTGCCCCTTCACCTCGCCGAAGTCGATGACCTGAACGATCTTGGGATGGATGAGCTGCGCGGTCAGCTTGGCTTCGTCGATGAACATCGAGACGAAGTTCCGATCGGCTGCCAGCTGCGGAAGGATCCGTTTGATGACCAGCAGCTTTTCGAAGCCATGGGCCGACGTGATCTTCGCCTTGAAGACCTCCGCCATCCCCCCGGTCGCCAGCCGTTCGACGAGTGTGTACCGCCCAAACGGCGAGGGAAATCCTTCCTTCCCCTCGTCGACTGTCACGCTGTGACTATAACATGCGGATCCCCTGCGATTTGGCCCAGCACGGGCAGGCGCTGGGTCGACGTCGGTGGTTGCACGCGTGAACGAACCGCTTCCGATCACGTCCCAACGCCCACCTCGTCACACGTGCCACTTGCGCGAATCGACGGCCCGCCCACGTCGCGCTTCCGTTGCGTCTTCTCCGTCCGTCGGTGCTAAGGTGAAAGAGCCTTCATGAGGTTTCGCTCGTCGGGTCGTACGGATGTTGGTCGGCGCAGGCCTCACAACGAGGACGCCTTTCTCACTGACGATGATCTCGGCGTGTACGTGGTGTGCGACGGGGTAGGGGGAAACGCCAAAGGCGAAGTCGCCAGCGCCGAATCCGTCGAGCTCGTCTGTTCCTGGGTCAAACGTTGGCGCAAGACGCTCGAGCAGTACACGAACGAGCCGACGCCCGAAAATGAAGGGCTCGTGCGCCGGCTGCTCGAGAGCGCGGTGCAGTCGGCCTGCTACATGGTCTTCGGCATGGGCGAGCTCGATCCGCAGCAGCGGGGCATGTCGAGCACGCTGTCGTCATTGCTCTGCGTGGGGTCGACGGGCTTCATCGCACAGGTGGGTGACAGCCGGGTCTACCTCCTGCGCGGCAAGACCTGCGTGCAGCTGACGGAAGACCACACCCTGGTCAACTTCAAGCTCAAGCTCGGCCTCATCACCCGGGAAGAGGCCGAGAACGCGCCCGGCAAGAACGTCATCACGCGCGCCGTGGGCCATCAGGACTACGTCGAGGTCGACACGACGACCGTGCCGATCCAGGCCGGGGATCGATTCCTCCTCTGCAGCGACGGCCTGCACGGCTACGTCGAGGACCCCGAGCTACCCGCACTGATGGTGGGCGATCGGAGCGACGTCGCGGATCGGCTGATCGGGATCGCGAATCAGCGCGGCGGCAAGGACAACATCACGGTCGTGGTGGTCGACGCCGAAGACGCCGACTGAAGACTCCGACTGAAAACCCCGACTGACGACGCGGGTGGATTCGCGCGCTACCTGGCGATGGGGTAGCCGCGCCAGAGCCAAAGCAGGGTCTCGGGCAGGATCGAGGCGGGGTAAGTCTGGGCGTGCGTGCCTTCGTTCTGGATGACCAGGCGGTGGTGGTAGCCCTGCTGCTTGAGCGCGGCGGCCATGTTCTCGTTGCCTCGTTGCCAGCGCGGCGGCTCGTTGTCGCGGGTGCCGACCGAGAGGAAGACGCGGAGAGGTTTCTTCGGCATCGCCTTGACGACGTCGGGGTACTTGTCGCCCCCGCGGATGCTCACGAAGCTGCCACTGTGAGTGAGGATGCGGCGGAACTGGTCCGGGCGATGCCAGCCCATGGTGAAAGCGGCAATGCCGCCCGAGCTGTGACCGCCGGCGCTGCGGCCCTCCGGATCGGTCGTGAGCTTGACCGGCGCGGTCTTTTCAACGGCGGGCAGGACCTCGTCCAGGATGAAGCGCACGTAGGCGTCGCTGAGCGTGTCGTATTCGACGCTGCGGCGGCCACCGCCGTTGGGCACGAAGATCGCCAGCATCAGCGGCAGCTGCTTTTTCGCGATCATGTTGTCGAGCACGGTGTTGAGCTTGAAGCGCGCGACGTAGCTGGGACCGTCCTGCAGGACCATGAACGGCGCGGCCGTGCGCTCCACGTAGCCGTGGGGGATGTAGACCTGCACGGTCCGGCTGGCGAAGATGGTTCCCTGCACGGGGACCTCGATCAGCTTGCCCGCGGTCACACCCGCCATGAGCGTCGCTTCGGGCGGTGGGTTGTAAGGCGCGTTCATCGTGCTGCTGCCGTCGCCTTCGCTCCCCGGATCCGCGACCATGCCGGGTTCCGCGGGGGCGCTGGTCTCGTTCGGCGCTGCCGTGTCGGCGGGGCTCGAACTGCCGGCGGCGCCACCGGTCGAACTTGGCGGCCCTGCGCCCTGTCCGGAGGCACCACCCGAAGCAGCGCTCGGTCCCGCGGCGCCGCCCGACGAGGCGGTTGAGCTGCCGCCACTGCCGGTGGCCGGAGGGATGCCGCCTGTGCCGCCACTGCCACCAGCGGCGGGCGCCGGAGCGCCGCCCGAGGAACGACCCGCGGACACCGGATCGTCGGCGGGGCCGCCACCCGGCATGCACGAGCTCGCCATCACCGACGCCGTGAGGACCCAAGCGAGCGGGACCGTGAAGGTCCGCGCAGAACAACGACTCATCATCGACCCCCTCGGAAGAACCAGCGCCCTTCCTAGCACCGCCTGGCCTGCATAGATCGTCAAAACCCCAACAATCTCAGCGTTTTCCGCGCCGGCACGCGTGGCGTGTCCCGGGTGCGGCCGCTCAAAAAACGACGAACATTCGCGGACGCGGCTTTGGGGTCGGCATGACCAGCAGCGCTGTCGTGGAAAGTCCCGGCACCCGCCCGGCCGACTCGGGCGGCCACCCTCGGCGCCGCGGGGGGGCACAGCCGTGCAAAGGCGGGTCGGGTTTTGAGCGGGGGCGGTTTCCTGGTAGCTCTGCGGGCGGAGATGTCAGCGAGATCTGCGCAGGTCCGATTCCATGAGCTGGTGGCGTGCGCCGCGGTCGCGGGCGGCCTCGTCGGCGTCATCGATGGGGCGCGGGCGGCGGTAGTCGGGCGGACCGATGCGGCAGGGTTCGTCGCCTCCCTGGGGTTGGTCGCCGGATTGGATGCCGTGGTGGCGGTGATCCTGGGGCTCGTGGCGGCGACGCTCTGGCTGGCGGCGCGCTGGGGGCGGAACGCGGTGACGCCGCGGCTGGCGACCATCCTGGGATGGCTGGTGGCCGCCTGTCTGCCGGCGGCCGCGGCCATCGTTGCCGTGGCGCTGACGGCCACGCGACACAATCGCTTCCTGGCCGCTGGCGTGGTCACCCTGGCCGTGGCTGTTGCGGCCGTCGTCGCCGCCCTGCTCGGCCCCGCGGCCGCACGGCTGATGAGTCCCGGCTTCGGGCGGGCCCGGGCTGGCGAGGCGAGTGATCCGCTTGCCGAGCCGGCTGGCTCGTCTTTGCAGCTGTCCGCGACTCCGGCGGGCCTGCTGGTGGTGGCGCCGGCGGTGGCTCTCGCTTTCCTGGCGGCGGCCTTCGTTCCTGTGGTGTTGGCCCATGCCCCTCTGCGCGGGCGAAAGCTCCTGCAACACGAGATCATGGTCGCCGTGATCGTGGCCGGGCTGCCCTTCGTGGTGGCCTGGGCCGCCCGCCGTTTTCCCCGCTGGTCGTTGCGCCGGGCGGCGGCGGTGAGCGTGCTCGTCTTCGTGCTGCCCGCGGTGGCGGTCGTGATCCTGCGCTGGGAGGCCGACTTTCGCTTCGTGCGCTGGAGCGACGTCATGGCCGTCGGCGCGATGGCCGCAATCACCGGGGCGCTGATCGCCACCCGGCGCCTGGCCCGGCGAGGGGCGGGACTCGTTGCGGTCGTCTCGTTGGTGCTCGGCGCCGCCCTGGTCCTCGGCACCGCCGGCGCCGAGTCGGCTCGCAAGGCGGCGATGACGCATGCGGGACTGGTGGGACCGGTGCTGGGGCACGCGCGCACGGCGCTCGATCTCGATCGCGACGGCTACCCCTTCTTGCTCGGCGGCGGCGATTGCGACGATCGCGACAAGGAGGTCAACCCGGCCGCGCAAGAGTGGCCAGGCGATGGCATCGACCAGAACTGCGACGGCAAGGATGCCATCCCGACGGCCATCCGTTCGCAGCCCTTCGCTCGGGTCCCGGACGCCGTCGCGCCCGACCTGAACGTCCTTTTCATCACGGTCGATACCTTGCGGGCGGATCGCCTCGGCAGCTATGGCTACGGCCGCCCGACTTCACCCGCGCTCGATGCGCTGGCCAAGGACGGCATCGTCTTTCAGAACGGTTGGGCCCACGCCCCGTCGACGCGTTACTCGATGCCGGCGCTGGCGACCGGCCGCTGGCCCTCGACCATCACCTGGGAAGACTGCGGCACCTGCGAGCGCAACTGGCCCCGCATTGCGCCCGGCCATCCGATGATCGGCGAAGTCATGAAGGCCGCCGGCTTTCACACCGCCGCCTACTTCGCCTTCATCTACTTCAAACGCGAGTACCGCCGCGGCTTCGAACGCGGCATCGACGATTACCGCGCCGATAGAGCCGATCTCCACATCGAGCACGGAGGGCCCCACGAGTCGCGTGGCTCGTCCTCGCGCGAGATCAGCGACGACGCCATCGCTTTTGTCGACGCCAAGGGCAAGGGGCAAAAGTGGTTCCTCTGGCTGCACTACTTCGATCCCCATCTCGATTATCAACGGCATCCCGAATCCCCCGACTTCGGCAACACCGAGTCGGACCGCTACGACAGCGAGGTCTGGTTCACCGACCATCACATCGGGCGCGTCTTTCAGCGTCTCAAAACGCTGGGCCTCTGGGACAAGACCGTCGTCTTCGTCACCGGCGATCACGGCGAAGGCTTCGGCGAGCGCGGCATCTCGGCTCACGGCTATCATCTCTACCCGCCGCAGACCCGTGTGCCGTTCATCTGGCGCGTGCCCGGCCTTGCCCCTCGTCAGGTCACCCAGCCGGTCAGCCACGTCGACGTCGCGCCGACGCTGCTCAACCTGGCGCGCGGCAAGCCAGAGAAGAGTTTTCTCGGCCGCTCGATGGTGGATCTCATGGCATCCGGCGCGCCCGCCAAAGACGTGCCCGTGCCGCCGGTTTTTCAGGAGGTGACGTACGAGGGGCCCACGAGCCCCATCGACGGGACCCGCAAACGCGGGCTTGTCACCAGCACCCACCACCTGATCTGGAACTGGCTGCCGGAGAACACGACCGAGTGCTACGAGCTGACGACGGATCGGCTGGCGCTTCGCGATCTTTGGGGCACGAACCGCGGCGCCGCCTGTCTGCCCATGAAGAGTGACTTGCAGGACCTCGTGCAGGCGGTCTCGCTGCCGCTCGATCTCGGCGAGAAGCTGGCCGCCGCGGTGACGCCGCCAGGAAAGACGGCGCCGGCGCCGCAGCACGCGCTGTCGGCCAAGATCGGCGAGTTCGTGAGGTTCCTCGGTTACGACCTGTCGGCGCCGCGGGTGTCACGCAGCGAGGGCGAGCTCTTCATCACCTATCACTTCGAGGTGTTGACCCCGCCGCCGGACGGCTGGCGCCCCTTCTTCCATCTCGATGGGCCGGCCGGCGTGCTCAACCTCGATCACGATCCGGTCGAGGGCGCCTATCCCTTGCGCCGCTGGCGACCAGGGCAGCGCATTCGCGATCGCCAACGCATCGTCATCACGCCGGCCATGCCGGCGGGCACGTACACCGTGCATACCGGCTTTTATCGCCGCAACGAGCGCCTGCCGATCGATCCGCCGGCAGTGTCCGACGGACAATCGCGTCTGCGCGTCGCCAGCTTCACCGTGCAGTGAGCGCCCGCGACGATGCCCGAAGACGGCGGTCAACGCTTGAGCGATCGCGACAGGTACTTGCGCAGCAGCGAAGGGTCTTGTAGCTCGCCGGTCAGCTCGATGGTGCGAAACGCGGATCGCCGACCGCGAGCCTGGGTCTCTTCCGCGGTGGCGGCCTCGAGCAGCAGGCGCCGACCGTTGTCACGGGTGGCAAGGGCGTCGTCCTTGAGCGGTCCGGCCAGCAGCTGCGCCGTCAGCGAGTCGCCCTTGCTGGTGACGTAGTTGGCCAGCAGGTCGAGGCGCAGGCTGTTGTAAGCGCCCAGGGTGAGAAAGCCCGCCGCCGAACGCTCTTCCGGCGTCTGCAGCGATCGGAAGAACGCGAAGAGTTTCGAATAGCCGCCAAAGCGCGCGTCGAAAGCAAGAGGATCGACGCCGAGCTCGACCATGCGGTCGTGCAACAGCTGGTAGTGGCGAGCCGCATTGCCGCAGATCGCAGCCAGGTTCAGCTTCGCCTCGAGCGTCTCGCTATCCGAGAGCCAGAGCGCAGCAACCTCGGTCGCCTCGATGACGGCCCTCATTTCGAGCCTCACCACGTCGGCCGGCGAGAACTGTTCCTTGTCGTAGATCGCCTGCAGCGCGCCCAGCAGCCGCTGGAACGAGTTCAGGTTCTTCTCTTCCATCTCGTGAACGAATGTCTCGGCGCCGGCCATTGGCGCCATCGTGGCGACAGACCCCAGTCCCGTCAAGGGTTCCGCCGGGTTGGAGGCCACGGCGGTCGTTCAAAGCGCAGGCGTTCGCGGCGCGATTGTCCCCAGGCTGCTCGTGATCACTAGCCGTGGCCGGCGCGACGGCGCAGCGCCCACTCGGTGGCCAAAAGCGCGATGGCCGCCATCAGCAACATCGGATTGGACCACAGCTCGATCGATTTCAGACTCCCGGCCCTGACCTCGCGCGGTTTGCGCACGGGGGCGTCGCCGATGCTCTCCTCGAAGAACTCGCCGCCGGTCAGCGACGCGATCTCGCGCAGCACGTCCCGGTGCGAGATGACGTCCTCGAACTCACGCCCCTCGGCGCGCACCACGAAGGTCTGCTCTTCGGTGAGCGCGACGCCGTCGATGGTCGCTTGCGCCACCAAGCGAAAGGCGCCGGCGGGCAGGCCCTTGAGCTCGAAGTGCGCCTCGCCGTCCTTGTTGGAGACAGCTTCGAACTGACGTTCCCCGTTACCGCTCTTGTCGTCGCTCGGCTTACCGGGATCCCTGGTCGGTTGATTGGTCTGTCGATTGGCGGCATCGCGTGCATCGACAGGAGCCAAACGCAGCGAGACCTTCACGTCGGCCGCAGCGGTGTAGTCAGCATGAAGCGTTCGCACGCGCGCACTGGCCGGCTGGCCGCGACGATACTCGGCTCTGTCCAGCTCGATGCGCAGGAGGGTGAGCGCTGGATCGCGAACCAGCCAGCGGATGGCGCCTTCCCAGAAGCGTTGAAACGTTCGCCCATCGTCGCCGCCGCCCGCGGCGAGAAAGCCCCAGTGCCACCCGGTGTCCGTGGTGAGAGCCAGCGTGCGCCCCTTGCCCGCATCGGCCACCGCCAGCACGGGGGCGGGCTCACCGGCTTCGGTCTTCTGAGTCGGGTGATGCAGCAGCGCCGTCGCGCCCGGTTTCAAGCGATTGACCCGGTTGACGCCTTCGAGCGGCGGCAGCGCATTCCAGCGCGCCTCGTTGGTGCGGGCATCGAGGCTGAGCGCCGTCACGGGATGGCTGCGCCCAGCCGGCGTCACCTTGGGTTTGAACGAGTCGCGGGTCATCGCACGATCGCCCGCCGATGGGATCCCTTCGAGCTCGACCGGCAGAATGTCTCGCAGCGCGGTCTGCGCGTAGCCGCCGCTCGCAAACGACAGCTCGCCGCCGACCATCGCGAGGGCGCCGCCCGATTGAACGTAATCGCGCAGGCCCGACAGATAGAACTCGACCCGGTAGCTCGGCGACGCGTTGAAATTCTGGAAGATGAGCAGATCGAAGGATCGGAGCTGTTCGTCGAAGATCTCGCGGTCGGGAAATGGAATCAGCGACATCTCGCGCGGGTTGCTCGGCTGATCGTCGCCCTCGGTACGCAGGATGAAGAACGACACCAGATCGACGTTGGGATCCAGCCGGAGCATCGAACGCAAGAAGCGCTGATCCCAGCTCGGCCGTCCGCAGACATGCAGGACGCGCACGCGATCCCGGATCACCTTCAAGGTGAAGACCTGCTTGTTGTTGCTGTCGAGCGCTTCGCCCGCGAGGGTCGGCGTCGCGATCTCGAAGACGAAGTTTCCCGGGCGGTCGGGCGTCCAGTCGAAGCTGACCTTGGTCTCGACCGAATCGTCGTCCAACGTCACCGAGCGCACGTCCATCAGGCGGCCGTCGCGAGTCAACGTCACTTCGACCTGACGCCGGGCAAGGCCCGTCGCTCGCAGGACGGCCTCCAGTTTGATCGGCGTGCGCACGAAGGCGAAGTCGTCGGCCAGCACAGTGGCGATGGAGAGATCGCGCAGCGTCGGCTCACCGATGAACACCGTGTGCACGGGGGCGCCGAGCGCCTGCAGCGTCTTGCGGGTTTCGCCATCGAGGGCGCCCTTGCCGATGCGCCCCGTGTCGATGCCGTCCGACAGGATGACCACGGCCCCGAGATCGCGCCCGGCATAACGGCCCTGCAGCTCGGCCAGACTCTCGCCGATGCGGGTCGCCTCGCCGCGCGGAGGATTGCGCAGCGACGCCGCGTCACTGGCGGCCAGGACCTCGCCAAAAGTGAGGATGTCGATCTTGTGGCCCTCTTTCTGCCAGGCCTCGAACATCGGCTGCGCGCTCTCGATGGCGTCCGCAGCGCGCTGGTAGCGCTCTTTGCCGTCGGGAGGTTTCACGGTCATGGAGCGGGAAGAATCGACGAGGACCGCCACGTGATTGGGGATGCGTGTCTTTTGGCCCAGCTCGAGCGCGGGTTGCAGCGCCACCAGCAAACAGGCGCCGATGGCCAGTGCCCGCAGCCCGAACAGCAGCAGCGCTTTGCCCCGGCGTTTTTCCCAGTAAAGCGAGACGGCCGAGAAGACGAGCGCGAACCCGGCCGCCGCGATGACCGCCATCAAAAGCGGCCGCGGCAGGTGCGACCCGATGGCGATGCGCCAGTCGCTGAAGGCTTCGCCTGCCGGGTTCACCGCTGCCTCCGGGTGCGCAGGATGTAATCGATGTGCGCCTGCTCGGATTTGTAGTCGAGACAGAAGGCGTACATGACGATGTTCACCGCCAGCCGGAAGGCCTGTTCGCGCTGAGTCTCGCCGCCTGGGATGACCTCGTGCTCCCAGCGCCCGAAGCCGTCGCGGGCCAGCGCTCCCAAGAGATCGTTCTGCGTGTAGATGACGGCGAAGCGGCGATCGCGCGCGACCCCTTCGATGTAGGGCGCGGCTTGCAAGCGGCCACTTGGGCCATGCAGCAGGTAGAACGATTTCCACAGGACGTGGTCGTCCCCGACCGGTGCGGGCAGATCGCCGGGCAGGGTTCGCGACAGCAGCTGCCTGACCGATTCATCGAACCGGCCACTGGCCCGTCCCTCCGCCGAATCGATCAGCAGAAAGCCACCGTAGGTGAGGTACCGGCGCAGCCGCGCCACGTCGGCGTCAGGCGGCGGGGCAAAACCGCGATCGCCCGAGAGCAGCAAGAAGGGGTGACGGAAGAGCTCTGGGTCGGTGGCGCGGATCTCCGCCGGGTCGGGCACGGTGATCAGGCTGGTGCGGCGCTCGATCTCGAAGGCAAGGCGGCGCAGCGCCGTCGGCCGCGGGTTGGGCAGATCAGGCAGGTGCAGGCGGGCAAAACGCAGCCGGGCGTGATCGCCGATCCCGAACGCCGCGCGCGTGCCCCCGAGCCACGCCAGTGCCCCACCGAGGCCGCCCGCCGCCAGCGCCGAACGACGAGAAAGCGCGCCCCGGTCGTCGGCTGGCTTGAGCCCGGCGCGGTCGACGGTGATACTCGGCACGAGCATGTCATCGCCCGTGGCCACGGAAGCCGTCCCGCCCTTGCTGCGAGCGTCGGGAGACAGTGCCCCCGCCCAAGGTCGAACTTCGCCCGCCGCTCGCGTTCGGCGCCTCATGGTGGCGCTGAGTATGATCGCAATCTCGTCGCTTGTCGCGGACGGGACGGCCGTCGCCATGCCCGCCGACGGGGCTGCCCCAATAAGCTCGCCAGCGCCGGGGTCGGTACCCAGCCGCGGTACCGATAGTAACGGTGGTACCGGTCGAAACGACCATGGCGGCCAGATCGGCCTGTCGGTCATGCCCGGCATCGGCTACCGGATGATCGTTCGCTACGACGAGGACCAGATCTGCGTCGATGCCACGGGTCCCGATAGCAAGTGGATCTGCACCAACGACGTTCCGGCGTTCGTCGACATAGGCCTCGCCTTTGGGCTGACACCGAAGCTCGACGTCATCACCGATCTGCGGCTCGGTCTGGCTCGTGACGACGCCCCGGGGATCGGGCGGCAGTTCACCTTGATGCCGGGCATACGCTTTTGGCTCGATCGGCACAGCCGGTGGAAGTTCTTCACCACCGTGCAGCTGGTGCACGACAGGACTGGCCAGTCGCAAGACGGCGTGTCCGACAGCGACTGGGGCGCCCGCAACGCCAACGGCATTATCTTCGACCCCAATCGCCGCTACGGCGTCTTCTTTCAGCTCGGCGAGACCCTGGCCTTCGCGCGTTGGTTCCGCATCGAGATCGACGTCGGCGTTGGGGTGCAGGTCCGCTACCCCTAGCCGGCGCGCTCAGACCTCGATCAGGATGCGTTCCGGATCCTCGATGCATTCCTTGATGCGCACGAGGAACTGGACGGCTTCGCGGCCGTCGACGACGCGGTGATCGTACGAGAGCGCGACGTACATCATGGGCCGCAGGGCGATCGCCTCGCCGACGGCGACAGGTCGCTTCTGGATGGCGTGCAGACCAAGAATGCCGCTCTGAGGCGGGTTCAAGATCGGCGTCGACATCATCGAGCCGTAGATGCCGCCGTTCGAGATGGTGAAGGTCCCGCCTTCGAGGTCCTGCATCGTGATGCGGTTCTCGCGCGCCTTGAGACCGAGCTCGGCGATGTTCCGTTCGACCTCGGCGAGCGAGAGGCGGTCGGCGTTGCGCACGTCCGGAACCACGAGACCCTTGCCGCCGCCGACGGCGACGCCGATGTCGTAGTGATCCTTGTAGAGGATGTCGGTGCCGCGAACCTCGGCGTTCACGATGGGAAACGCCTTCAAGGAGTCGACCGCGGCCTTCACGAAGAACGACATGAAGCCGAGCTTGATGCCGTGGCGCTTCTGGAACTGCTCCTGATAGCGCTCCCGCAGCGCCATCACTTCGGCCATGTTGATCTCGTTGAAC
>JANNNO010000583.1:0-9880 GCA_031398585.1 Myxococcales bacterium
ACTTTGTTTTCGCCGGCGTTGTAGGCCGAGACCGAAAGCATCCAATCTTTGAATCGCATTTTGTTTGCAACGAGCAACCGCATCGCAGCGTCGGCGTCACGGGCGCGACCAGGGGACGCCGGCTGGCGGCGAGGCCGAGCCGATCGAGCAGCGCGGGCGTGGGTGAGGCGCCGAGGCTGCCGAGGATGGCAACGCGGACCCCGGCGTCGAGCTGGCGCGTGAGCCACTCGCCGTACTCGAGCGGAAACGACAGCGGCCCCACGAACCAGCTGACGACACCGGCGTACTGGTCGCGCAGATCACCCGAGGGAAGTCCCTGCTTGTCGACGTCGCGGTACTCCAGCGTGTAACCGAGGTACTCGAGCGGCAGCGCCGCCATCCGGTGCAGCAGCGAAAACGGTAGGAAGTCATCCTCGGCGCGGTTGTAGAGACCAAGGATCTTGCGTGGTACCGGCTCGATGAGACCGACCCCCTCGCGCTCGCCCTCCACATGAATGAAGGGGGTCACGCGCGCCAGCGCCAGGGACTGCGCCAGCAGACGCGCTTCGGCGAGCCGCCCCGTGGGCAACCATTCCACGGCGGCCACCGGGATGCCCTTGTCGACGTAGCGAGCGCGTAGCAGAGCCGTCTGCTCCTGGATCGCGGGCAGCGGTTTCGGCAGGCGAGGGCGGTTTGGTTCGACCGCGGTGAAGAGCCCTTCCACGATGACACCGGCGAGCGCGCTCAGCTCGGGCGGGGCGCGACGGTCAGGACAGCGCCAGTGGATGCGTGCCTTGGGCGCCACGCGTCTGATCAACGCGAACAGGGCATCGGCATCCGCGCCAAAAGCGGGCCGGCACGCGTCGATGACGAAACCTGTCGCTCCCTCAGCGCTGAACTGGCGGACCGCCGTCTCGCGGGCGGCGTCGCTCGGGCCAGGGGGAAGGGCGACGGTCACGGCAACGCCAAGGTCCCGCAGCGATGCCAACAGCGTCTTGTCGACCAGGGGCGGGGCCAGGACGACCTCCTTCCACCAGCGGGCCGAGTGCAGCGAGGGCGCACGTTGATCGAAAAAGGCGATCGGCTTGAGGCCGGTCGCGCCCTCTACCTGCCCGGCCACGCCGAGCACGGCCAGCGACAGGATCAACCACAGGGATGAAAGAAAGGCGCGCACGGGGGGGGCTCTATTGGATGAAGACGTTGTCGAGCTGGGCCAGGCCGGCGTCGCTGTTGCCCGCCGGAAGCAGCCCGTTGGTAAGCCCGATCGGCTCGATCTGAAAGAGCAGGGCGGCTGGCTCAGCCAAGATGGCAGCGCGCGCCTCCGCCGAGATCGGCGCTCCTTCCAGCTCGGCATTGAAGTTGGCGAGCTCGAGGACCAGCTCGGCGGGGGCGCCAGCGCGGGCGGCGACCGTGGCGTAAATGCGCGGGTTGCGGATTCCACCCAGCGGCCGCGAACCTTCGACCGCGACGGTCACTTCGCGCGACAGGCTGGTGCGGAAGAGAAAACGGATCCGGCGGGCGTCGCTCAGCGTGGTCCCGGTCCGGAAGGGAAGGCGGAAGGCGGCGGCCTGGCTGTAGGGCACCGGCTTGCCGTCCCGCACGTCGTTGGCGAGCTCGAACTCGAGCAGTACGTCGTGCGTGCCCGACAGCGGCGCCACCGTGTTCAGCTCGTGCAGGCCGCCACTGCGGCGAGCCCCTATGAATTCCGTGCGAGCGAGGAAGGTCGCGCGGTCGAGGCCCTCGAACGACGTGCGACCTAGCGCCACAGTCTCCTCACCTTCGGGCGCCGCGTCCGTGCCCACGGTGCTTCTTAGTAGATCCAGATCGCGCTTGAGCTCCTTGATCGCCAGGCGCCAAGCGGGGAGGCCGGGGCTGCTCTCGTCGCTCGCCACGGCCAGCTCCATCAACTTGGCCCAGCGATCGATCGCATCGGTGAACTTGCCCGGCGTCCAGACCTCGAGCAGTCGTTGTCTCGCCTCTGCCATCGCGCCGCCGTTGTTTTCCGCCACGGCCGCGAAGATGCGATCGCACCCCGGTGCGCGCCTCACCTCGCCTTCGCTGGTTCGTGTGCGCTGGCCGCAATCGGGGGCCGCCTCCGTCCATCGGGGCATTCGCCAGGTTGGATCGTAGGGGCGCAAGACCCGCCAGAGGTTGCTCGGCAAGAGCCAGAACCTGTCGCTCCGTTCGTCCTGGTAGAGAAAGAAGTCCCGATTGCTGCAGTACCTGCCCGATTCGTCGCAGGCGAATGCACGCACGCCGCCGCGGTTGCCGATGCCGGCATCGGTGGCGAGGAATCGGGTGAGGTGCGGTAGATCGAGCCATTCGTCGACCAGGCGCGCGAGGGCTCGCGGGCGCGCGGCCTTGACGAGGTTGTTGAACGCAACGAATGCACGGTGATCAGCCCTGTCGGGCGCGCGCAGGGCCCGCTGCGGGTCGCTGGGTGATGCGATGCCGGGCCAGATGTCGCCGTAGAGGTTGCCCTCGCCGGCGCCGGGCCAGCGATCTTCGAGAAACCCCCGATCAATCGCCTCGACCGCCAGGTAGAGCCCGCGAAAGGCGCCGCCGACGCTCAGCCGCGCGTGTGCGCTGCGCGGAGCGGGCAGACCCATCTCGCGGAAGAGCTGGTACGCGATGCGTTCGCGGAAGAGCGACGGATCCGCGACGAACGGATGCAGCTCGATGCGCGCGACGCCGAACAGCCTCTGGCGCGGATCGACGTGATCGATGATCAGCTCGAAGGCGCCTCCGTCCCGCGCGCGGAAGCCAACGGGCGCGGCCAGAGCAGCGCCGGCCGCCGTGAGTCCCACACTGACGGGTGGGGCGTTGGGTTTCGCCGCGACCTCGGCAAATGCCTCTCGCGTGATCTCGAGCGCGTAGTCGGCCAGCCTTTCGTCGGCGAAGAGCGCCTGGCCCGCCTCACCGCCAGCGGCTCGTTCCGGGGCCGTGGATTCGTATCCCGAACGCGGGCCGCTGGGCGCCGCGCCTTGGCAGGCAAGAACCAAGGCGGGCAACAAGGCGAGCCAGCGGGGGAGGCGGGGCACACTTGCCAGGAGGGCGATGGCCGCGGCTTGCTTCCCGTCGGCTGCGCAAGAGTTGCGCGCGCGGGCTCGGGTGGCGGGCAGCGCAACAGGTTTCGCGGCGGGGATCCGATGACTCACCCCGTCCCGTGACGCCCCTTCCTTCGTTGATGCTCCTCGCTCGGTTGACGCCAAGGCCCGAACGGATACCGTGGCGTCCCATGTTCCCCGGTGAGCAACTCGTGGCGCAGCGCTGCCGGAAGCCGACGCAAGAAGCGACGGTGAATCCAGGTGCGATGGGCCTTTCCGCATGAGCGGCAGACGTTCGCTCGAAAGCCTCTATCTCGCAACCCAGCCGCTCATCCTGAATCTGATCGGGCTGCCGGCGATGGCTTTCATCGTTCGCAGCCAGGGCGATCAGAACTTCGGCCAGTGGCAGACGGCGATGACGATCACCGGCACCGCGGGCGTACTCAGCCACCTCGGTTTGCGACCCTACTTCGTACGCGCGGTCGCGCAGGAGACCGCTTCGGCGCGCGAGCGCCTGGCCGAACAGCTCGGACTGCGGCTCACCTTGGCGCTGCTGGGAGCTCTGCTTTCCCTGCTCGCCTGCGTGTTGCTCGGCTATTCGCAAGTCGTGCTCGCCTGCACGGCGGTGGCGTCGTTGGCCAACCTGATCGGGGCCGTCGCGTTCTGTTTCGCCGACGTTCTCGAAGGGCTCGAACGTTTTCTCGCCTATACCCATGCCGCGTTTTTCGCCGGGATCTCGCTGCAGCTGGCGAGCGTGTTCGTCAGCATGGCGGGGTGGGGGCCGGTGGCGTTGTCATTCGCGTATCTGCTGGGGCCGGCAGTCTCGGCGGTGACGATGGGCCTCACGGTGCAGAGGCACGTCGGCATTCGACTGCGCTGGCAGCCGCGCCGCTGGAGAGAGCTTCTCCGGGACTGCCGTGCGCAATCGCGCGCGGTGCTGCTCGGCGCATTCGAGGATCGCGCCGAGCCGCTGCTTCTGCCCAAGGTCACCGGCTACGCCAGCACGGGCTACTTTGCCGCCGGCAACATCCCCGCCAGTCGCCTCGTCTCTGTGCCGTACGGCCTGGCGTCGTTCTACTTCCCCAAGCTCGCGCGCCGTCATGCCGCTGGACGCGATCTCAACGACAGCGTCGCGCACATGCTCACGCTGCTCTTGCTGCTGACCTTGCCGGCGACCCTCGGCGTCTGCTTTCTCGCCGACTGGGTCTCGGGTCTGCTTTTCCCCGCCTCGCCGGAGCTCTGCGCGCGGGTCATGCGCTGGACGATGTGGTCGCTTCCCCTGGCAGCTCTCGGCAGCGGCTTCATGTGCGCACTGCAGGCGTACGGTCGCATCGATCACACGGCTCGCACGGAGCTCTACACGATCCTGATGGGCTTCGTGGTGACGGCGGTCTGCGTGCTCGGCTGGGGCGTCTTCGGGGCCGCCGTCTCCTGGCTGCTGCGAGCGGCGTTGGGACCGGCCTTTTTGCTGCGGCTCTTCTGGGAGCCCTTCCAGGTGGCCTTCAAGCGCATTCCCTGGGTTCGCCTCGGACTTGCCTGCGCGGCGATGCAGGCGGTCTTTTCCCTCGTAACGAGGATGTCGTTGTCTCCCGCAATCACCTTGGTCGGTGGTGGCGTTGCCGGATCGATCGCGTTCTTGGGCTTTTTGGCGGTTACCGGTGTCCTTACGCCTCGTCGCATCAGTCTGATGCTCGCGGGGGGGAGCGACGAATAGTGCGAGGACCTTGTCGCCCTCTTGTTTCCTTGTGGTAACTTTACCGACTCAATTATTCCCCTGACCCTGACGAGCAGTAACTCCTAGATGGGCCTCCCCGAGTTCGCAGCTTCGGTTCGTAACGGTCTGCGGACCGTGGTGCTCAAGCACGTGGCCGAGCTCGAATCACATCGAGCCGCCTGGCAGCGTCTGACCGAAGAAGCCGTCGAAGCCAATGTCTTTTTCGAGCCCTGTGTCCTGCTGCCGTCGCTGCGTGCATTCGCGGGAGCTTCGGATCTGTCGATCGTCCTCGTTTACCAGGACCCGCCGGCGGCCCAGGCCAAGTCGAATCCGCCCGAACTGATCGGCTTTTTCCCGCTCGAACGCCGTCGTCCCAGCGCCACGCTGCCACTGACGTTCTTCCGCTTCTGGGAGGGCGACTATTCCTACGTCCCGACGCCGCTCGTGGACAGGGGGCGCGCTCCCGTAGCGATCACCGCCTTTTTCGACTGGCTGGCTGCGCAGCCGCGCGGACAGAACGTACTCGCGATCGATCGGCTCGAGCTGGGCGGGCCGTTCCATGGCCTCTTGATCGACGAGATCGCCCGCCGCCGCGCGCACGTCGCGGTTCGCGACAGCTACACCCGCGCGCTGTTCGAGCCCGATTGCGATCCGCAGACCTACCTGGCTCGCGCGCTGCCGGCCAAGGACCGCCGCGAGATCCAGCGGCAGCGTAAACGGCTCAACGAGCTTGGCGCCAAGGTCGTCGCGCTGACGGATCCCGCCGATGCCCTCTCGTGGGCCAACGAGTTTCTCGCGCTCGAGGCCGGTGGCTGGAAGGGCGAGCAGGGCTCGGCCCTTGCCAGCAAGGCCGCTGATGCTGGCTTTTTCCGCGAGATGTTCGTGGCGGCCTTTGCGGCCGGCCGCCTCTCGACGACGTCGTTGCGCATCGAGGGCAAGCCGATCGCGATGCAGATCTTGTTGCACGCGGGGTCCGGCGCCTACGGCTTCAAGACCTGCTACGACGAAAGCTACTCCAAGTTCGCGCCGGGCCTTCACCTCGAGATCGATCTCATCGAGAGCATGCCGTCCCGAGCGCCGATGCGGTGGATCGACAGCGCCGCGGCCCACTATCACCCTCTGTTCAACCGCATCTACACCGAGCGCCGTTGTGTCGAGCGCTGGCTGGTGACGCCCGACCACGCGATGGGCTTGATGATGTCGGTGATCCCGGTCGTACGTTGGGCGCGGCGGAGCCTGTTTCGGGCCGTTCCCGCGGCCGAAGTTCCGCGCATCAACAAACGCGGCCGCTTCCAGCCCTGAGCTGGTTGCCGAGAGGGCGACCGCGGCTGCCCGCGCGAGTGGCCGTCCACCGCCGGCCGAGCTCGCCCCGCCGCGATCGAGGCGGTTCTTCACGCCGTCGAGCGCGCGCGCACCGAGGTAGGCGGCCTTGTCCCAGACGCCCCACCGTCCGAAGCCCGGCGCGGGGACGCCGAGGGCACGCAGTCGGCCGTTCGCGGCGTGCACCAGCTGCCGTCGGCGCGATTCATCGCTGCGGAAAGTGACGCTGAACGAGATGGCGACCTCGCTTTCGGTGCGCACCCAGTGGGGCGCGTGCAGGGGAAAGTTGAGTCCCTGACCCGGCGCAAGCGGCAGCACCCACGCGGTCGACATGAACCGCTCGTCGTAAGGAGGCCGCTGCGCGAGATCGCGATCGGGGTGCACGTAAGAGTCCTCGATGATCTTCTCCGAGAGCACGAAACGATCTTCGGGATCCCACATGTTCACCGTCTTGCGGCCGCGAATCTGCAGCAGGAAGTTGTGTTCGGGATCGAAGTGAAACGGCGTCACCTTGGCGGCCGAGCTGATGAAGATGAACCCCTCGCGCCGGCACATGCCCGGGCGGACCCGTTCGCAGAGCGGCTGCATCTCGTCGAGCACCTCGTCGAGCAGCTGCTTGTAGCGGGGATCCTGCTGCACCTGACGCAAGGTCACGGCGGCCGGGCGCACACCGACGCGCAGGATGGTCTCCTCCGGGCTCAAGGTGGCGCGGCGATTGGGGTCGATCGCCTTTTCCGAGCTCTGCCCCTCATCCGCTTCGACGAGCGGCGGGGCCAGGCGAGTCGCCAGGGCCGCCAGCGCAGGGAGCTGGAAGAGGGGATGGTCGCAGAGCCTGTGTGACACGTAGAACGGCTTGCGATCGAAATAGGCGGCGAAGAGATCGGGACTGAGTTCGAGATGATTCACGGCGACGCTCCGATTCTAGCTCCAGTTCATCGGCCTGTCGGTGATCCGGCTGAGGCCTTCGTTCCCCTGCCCAACGTTTTCATCGGTGTTTCTCCCACGGCGGTCTCCCCGGCAAGAATGACCAAGGCAGGTCAAAACGAAATTACGCGATTTGCCTTCGCTGGCCGGCGCACCTTTCGCTACCATCACCGCCATGAAGCGAGATCATCTATCAATCAAGAGCTCGCGAGCATCTTCGTTCGTAATCGGTCGCCGTCTTGCCAGCCCCATCGTCGCGACGCTGTTCGCGACCGTGTTGGCGAGTACGAGCGGCTGCAAGGAAGCCGAGCCCCCCGGTGGCAGTGGCGGCACCGGTAGCGGGGGAAGCAAGGGCGGCAACGCCGGCGGCACGGGCGGAAGAGGCGGCACCGGCGGCAGCGGCACCGGCGGCAGCGCCGGCGGAACGGGAGGGAGCAGCACCGGGGGCACCGGCGGCACGCCCGACGCGGGCTCGACCGACGCTGCGGTCACGGTTCAGATGAAGATGACCTGGTGGGGCAGCGAGCCCCGTCACATGCGCACCAAGGCGGTCATCGATCTGTTCGAGAAGAAGTACCCGCACATCGACATCGCCTGGGAGCACACGACGTCGACCGAGTACTGGGCGAAGCTCAACGCGTACGCCGCGGCCGGCACGTTGCCGGACATCATGCAGCAGGATCACAAGTACATCGAGGAGTGGTCGCGCAAAGGCCACATCGTCGATCTCGATCCGCTGGTGGCGGACGGCTCGTTGAATTTGTCCGACGTGCCCAAGCCGCTGGTCGACGGCGGCCGCGTGGGCGGCAAGTTGGTTGCGCTCAACCTCGGATCCAACACACAGGTCTTCGCGCTCGATGTCGATGCCTTCGCCAAGGCCGGCGTCGCCATCCCCGGTGACGACTGGACCTGGGCCGACTTCGATCGCGTGGTCAGGGAGCTGCGGACCAAGTCGGTTCCGAGCATCTGGGGCCAGGGCGTCGGGATCACCGGCGATTCGGTCTGGAAGAACCTCTATCT
The DNA here is from genome assembly GCA_031398585.1 of Myxococcales bacterium. GTDB lineage: Bacteria > Myxococcota_A > Polyangia > Fen-1088 > Fen-1088 > JANNNO01. Next base: position 8,005 of record JANNNO010000583.1, read on the forward strand.
GTCGGCCGGCAAGTGGGTCTTCAATCCGGCTGGGACGGCGCTCGGTTACGACGACGACAAGCCCTGGGTCGACTTCCTCAAGATGGTCAAAGGGCTGCAGGAGGCGGGCGCCATCCCGACCCGCGCGCAACAGAAGACCGACTACAACACCACCGACGTCACCAAGTACCCGATGGTCACCGGTAAGGCCGCGATGGAGCACCTGTCGGGCTCCAATCAGATCGTGGCGCTCTGGACCGCGGCGGGGCTCACGCGCAATTTCAAACTCTTGCCGGTGCCACGTCAGACGGGCGGAAAATCGGCGGTCTTCATCAAGCCGTCGCAGTACCTCAGCGTCACGTCGGGCTCGAAGCACAAGAAAGAGGCGGCGCTCTTCCTCGACTTCTTCACCAACAGCATCGAAGCCAACGCGATCCTCGAGGCCGAGCGTGGGGTGCCGATCGCGAAGAAGGTGTTGGCGGCGTTGAAAGACAAGCTGGGCAAGCCGCAGGGCGAGAGCTTCGCCATCGTCGAGCGTCTGGCCACAGTGGCGCAGGATTTGCCGCCCCCGGATCCTGCCGTCTATGGCGATCTGGTGAAAAACATCTACGAACCCAAGGTCAACGACGCCGTCTTGCTCCATGGCACCAGCACGCCGGAAGAGGCAACGGCGCTCTTCCGTCTGGAAGCGAATGCGTTGCTCTCGGGCATGCCGATCGACGGTGGCGTCGCGGACGCCAGCGGCGCCGATGCTGGTGTCGATGGCGGCAGCCCCGACGGCGGCAGCTCTTCAGCCGATACCGGGGTCAGCGATGGCCAGGCCTCGGAGCATCCGCCCGGCACGGCCGAGATCGTCATCGTGACGGGCGCCACTGCCGACGTGGGGGACACCGAACTGCGCGCTCACCTGCAGCGCAAGTACGTCGTCGATCTGCTGGCCGAGGCGAGCGCAACCGCGGCGAGCGCCACCGGCAAGGCGCTGGTCATCGTCAGCGCGTCGGCTTCGGCCGCCGGGACCGACATCAAGTTCCGCGACGTCACCACACCCGTGCTGATGCTCGAGCCGAATCTGCTGCCCGCGATGGGCATGACCGCCGCGCCCGACGAAGCCCACGACACCGTCGACGGGACGGGCGTGACCATCATCGCCGGCGCCGAGGCCTTGTCAGCCGGCCTCACGGGCAACGTCACGGTCTACAAGGCTCCCTGGCGGCTGGTCTTCGGCATTCCCGCCAGTGGCGCGATCAAGGTCGCGCACGTGGCCGGCACCGCCACACAGGTGGCGTTCTTCGCTTATCCCAAGGGCAGCCAGATGGTGGGGCGAATGGCCGCCGGCAAGCGGGTCTCGTTCTTCGCGCACAACAACGCCTTCGCGCAGCTGACTGCCGACGGGCTCAAGCTGCTCGACGCCGCGATCACCTGGTCGATCGCGCCCTGAGCGTCCGACTGGGTGGCTCCGGGCTACGCAATCAGCTTCCGCTCTTGCTGACCGCTGGCAAGAGCGCTTGCGGGGTGGCAAGGCCCATTCGGACCACGCGGCGAAAGACCCCGACCGTCGGCTCGGTGATGGTCGGGGCGATGTCGTAGCGCTCGAACTGCGGCCTCGGGTCGTGCGCCAGCTCGTCGCCGAAGGTGGACGAAGGCGCGGCCATGAGGACTGTGCCGTTGGGCAGGCGCAGCTGATACGAGAGGTGACGGTGGCCATTGAGCACCGCGCGTACGTGGTGTTTGCGGCAGAGGCGCACGAGGGGACGCGCGTCGCCGAGCACGGTGAATTTGGCCATGATGCGAGCCCCGAGGCGGTGACTCTGTTCCTCGGCGCGCCGGACCGTGTGGTGGTGCAAGGCGAACACCTTGACCGCCTGAGGAAAGAGGCCCGCCAGCCGGTCGAGCCGCC
>JANNNO010000024.1:0-3888 GCA_031398585.1 Myxococcales bacterium
GTTGCGTCGCCGTCTCCGACGACGGTCGTCCGGTGATGAACGCCGAGGTCATGCGCCGCGCGCTGGAGTACGCCCGCGGTCTGGACCTCACGGTGATTCAGCACTGCGAGGACATGCACCTTTCGGGCGGCGGCTCGATGAACGAGGGCGTGGTCTCGACCCGTATCGGCATCAAAGGCCAGCCCGCGTCGGCGGAATCCGCCATGGTCGCGCGCGATCTCGATCTCTGTGCTCTCACCGGGGCTCGGTATCACGTGGCTCACATGAGCGCGGCGGAATCGGTGCGCCTGGTACGAGAGGCGCGGCGCCGCGGATTGCCCGTCACCAGCGAGGTTACGCCGCACCACTTCTCCCTCACGGACGAGGCCTGCGGCACTTACAACACGCACTGTAAATGCAACCCGCCGCTGCGGACGCAGGCTGACATCGACGCTCTCTGCGAAGGCCTCGCCGACGGGACGATCGATGCCATCGCCACCGATCACGCGCCGCATTCGCCGATCGAAAAGGACGTCGAGTTCGAGAACGCCGCTTTCGGCATGCTGGGGCTCGAGACCGCGCTTCCGCTTTGCCTCGAGCTGGTTCGCCGCGGGGTCCTCTCGCCCTCGGCGCTGGTCGCGCTGCTCACGAACCGGCCCGCCGGCGTGCTGAGTTTGCCGGGGGGCACCCTCGGTCCTGGCTCGGCGGCCGATGTCACCGTGATTCACCCCGAGTTGCAGTGGCGGTGTGAGCCGAGCCAATTCAAGTCCAAATCCAAGAACACGCCCTTTGCCGGCCGTACCTTCCGCGGCAAGACCGTGCTAACTCTCGTCGCCGGACGCATCGTGCACCAAGAGGAGACCTTCGTTGCCTGAGAGCAAGACCCCCGCGGCCGAACTGCAAGCGCCGGCTCTGCTCGCGCTCGAGGACGGTACGGTGTTTCACGGGACCGGATTTGGCGCCGCTGGCGACATGGCGGGCGAGCTGGTCTTCAACACCGCCCTTACGGGCTATCAAGAGGTGCTGACCGATCCCTCCTACCGGGGGCAGATCGTCTTGATGACCGCGCCCGAGATCGGCAACGTCGGCGTCAATCCCGAGGATTTCGAGTCCGAGCGTCCTTTTTGCGCGGGCATGGTGGTTAGAGACCTTTCGCCGCGGGTCTCGAACTGGCGCTCGACGATGTCGCTGGGAGCGCTGATGGCCCAGCACGGCGTGGCCGGGCTCTCCGGCATCGATACGCGCGCGGTCACCCGACGCATCCGCATCGGCGGCGCTCAGCGCGCGGTCATCTCGCGCGACGTCGCCAACCCGCAGGCCGCGGTGGAAAAGGCGCGCAAGCATCCCTCGCTGGAAGGGCGCGATCTCGTCAGCGAGGTCTCCTCGCCGCGCGGCTATGAATGGACCGAGGGCCTCTGGGTCGCCCCGGGGAGCGACGTCGAACCGCCACCGGTTCGTCACCACGTCGTCGCGTACGACTTCGGGATCAAGCGCGGCATCTTGCGCCACCTGCGGCAAAGCGGCTGTCGTGTGACTGTGGTGCCCGCCAAGACCACGGCCAAGGAAGTTCTCAACCTCAAACCCGATGGCATCTTCCTGTCGAACGGGCCTGGCGATCCGGCGGCGGTTCACTATGCGGTCGAGGCGGTCGAGGAGATCGTTCGCAGCAAGACCCCGACCTTCGGGATCTGTCTCGGGCATCAGATCCTCGGCCTGGCGCTGGGGGGCAAGACCTACAAGCTGAAGTTCGGTCATCACGGCGCCAATCACCCGGTGATGGACCTCACGACGCGCAAGGTGGAGATCACCTCGCAGAATCACGGCTTCGCGGTCGACGTCGATTCGTTGAAGGGCAAAGCCAAACTCACGCACCTCAACCTCAACGACAACACGGTCGAGGGCATGCAGCACGACACGCTGCCGGTGTTCAGCGTGCAGTACCACCCGGAGGCCTCGCCGGGGCCCAACGACTCGAACTACCTGTTCAAACGCTTCCTCGGGTTGCTCGACGCCCGGGCGAGCCAGTGAGCGAAGGGCCGTCTCGCTCGGGCGCGAGCGCCCGCCCCGATGACGGCCCCGGCGCCCCTGCCGGTGACAGGGCTCCCGCCACCTCGGCTGCCATCGATCCGGGGCTCATCCACCGCTTGATTGATCGTCTCGCGGTGCAATTCAGCGACGGGCACTACGCCGAAGAGGCGACCGCCGCACGGGCTGCCTACTTCGCTGCCACCGGCGAGCTTGGCGAGGAAGACGGCGAGCTGTTCGAGCCGCGTATGGCGGCTTGCCTCGAGTGGTACGTGCTCGAGCGACCCCTCACCGATCGGGGCGTCCCCCCGGTCAGGGCGTTGCTGGCCGACGAGAAGGCGAGCCTCGCTCCGCACGAGGTGGTGGCGCTCGAACGGCTGGCCACGACCCGGCGAAGCCTCTTTTCCATCGACAAGGTCGAGGCCGGCTCGGTGACGGTCTCGGATCTTCTGGTCGAGGACGCGGCGGCGATCACCGCCTTCGAGCGACGCGGGACGCTCGGCTTCACGGTCGGGGATCTCTGCGAGGCCCGCATCTGTGACAGCAGCGACGGCGCGATCTTCACCAAGACGCTGCTCTTTCATCCCATCGACGCCGCGGCCGAGATCCACCGATCGCTGCCGGTGATGCGCGCGACGACCGAGGGCGCTTCGGAGTTCCTGGCGCGCCTTGCCCGCATCAACCTGCGCTGGCACCGGCAGGGACACGTTGCCGCCGATCGGATCTACCGCGAGGGCCTCTCACGGCCGGGCGGAGGCGCCTCGGGCGGCCCGTCGGGACGACAGTCAGGCGGCCATTCAGGAGATCTCGGCTGATCCGCGGCTTTGCGACCTGGGCAGAGGTGCTGTTAAAGTAGACGCCCCCATGGCGTTTCTGGCCGGCAAGTCCGTGGTCCTCGGTGTGACCGGCGGGATCTCGGCGTACAAGGCGGCGGAGCTCTGTCGCCTCTTGCGCAAGGCCGACGCGCGGGTGCGGGTCGTGATGACACGCGCCGCGACCGAGTTCATCACGCCTCTCACCTTGCAGACGCTCTCGGGGGCCAAGGTGGCCACCAACCTCTTCGACCTCGAGGAAGAGTCGGAGATCGGCCACATCCGCCTCGCCGACGAGGCCGACCTCGTCATCGTGGCACCGGCCACCGCGGACGCCATCGCCCGTTTCGCGGCGGGGATGGCTGACGACCTGCTGGCAGCGGTGGTGCTGGCGACGCGGGCGCCGGTGCTGCTGGCCCCCGCGATGAACGTCAACATGTGGGAGCACCCGCTGACCCGGGACAATCTGCGGCGCTTGATCGGTACCGGCCGCGTCCACACCGTCGGCCCCGATAGCGGCGCGCTCGCATGCGGCTGGATCGGGGCCGGACGTCTGGTCGAGCCGACCGAGATCGTTGCTGCCGCCAACGAGATCGTCTCGAAGCGGCTGGTGCCTGCCGCCCGTGGCGGCGAAACTGGCGCCCTGGCCGGACGCAAAGTGGTGGTCAGCGCGGGCCCGACCCACGAGCCCGTCGATGACGTCCGCTTCCTCGGTAACCGTTCCTCGGGGAAAATGGGTTTCGCCTTGGCGGCGTCGGCCGCTCGATTGGGTGCCGAGGTGGTGCTGGTGGCAGGGCCCGTTGGGCTCGAGACGCCTGCCGGGATCAGCCGTCGCATCGACGTCGAGACCGCGCTCGAAATGCAGGCGGCCATGGTTGCAGCGTCAGCCGACGCCGACGTGGTCGTCATGGCCGCCGCGGTCGCGGATTTTCGTCCGGCCGAACGCATACGCGGCAAGCTCGATCGACACGCTCACGGCACGGCGCCCGTCGATCTCGTCCCCAACCCCGACATCCTCTCCGATCTCGGGGCGAAGCGGACCGGGCGATCGCCGCTGCTGGTCGGTTTCGCT
>JANNNO010000033.1:0-15096 GCA_031398585.1 Myxococcales bacterium
TGCGCCCCGCGACAGCGCGAACTGGTACGAATGGCAGGCGTCGATCACCACGTGAGCCAGAGTCGGCGCTACCGCCGCGATGATCCCTTCGAGGAAGTCTTGCGGGTACAGCCGTGCGTCCTCCAGCGTGACATAGGCGCGACCACCATCCGCATTCCCGTGTCCCGCGAAGACCACATAAAGGACGGTCTTTTGCCCGCGCAGCCGCGCCTCGGCGGCCTGGCTTTTGGCCTCGGCCACGGCGGCGCGCAGGTCGAGTTGGGTCGGCGCGCGAACGTTCGCCAGCAACGGGTGCAGCCGAAGCGTGGCGGCGTCGGGGCGCGTGAGCAGGTGAACCCTGATTCCCAGTTCGGCAAAGAGCTCGCCGAAGCGGGCCGCGTCGTCGTCGGCGTAGCGCAGGGCTGGCAGCTCTCGGTCTACGCTGCGGTTGGCGCCGACCACGATCGCCTGGGTGAAAACGGCCGGGCTGTCTGGCCGCGTTTGCGCGAAAGCGCGTTGCTGAATCGCAACGCTCAGGATTGCGACGGCGAGCAGCGGTAGGCGAGACTTCACGGGGTCACCGTGAAATGCCGAACCAGGTGCTCGGCCTGCGGGAACGCGGGCGGGGAGCCAGAGGTCGAAGCACCCGTCACCATCGCTTCGAGATCGCGCAGGCGCCAAGGACGATCCGTGAACAGAGCGTGGACCGCAAGACGGGTTCCGTCATAACGATGGCTCGCCGCGCTTTCGATCTCGTGCAAGGCCTTGTCGCCAGCGGCCAGGGCTGCGGGCGGTTCCTTCTGCGGGTCGGTCCACGCAGGCGAGAACCAAAAGACGTGCTGGTGCTCGTCGACACCGAAGATGAAGAGGTGCCGTCGGCCCTCGCCGTTGCGATACGCGAAGGCCAACTCGTCGGCAGCCGACAAGCGATCCGTAGCGCGCTCGGTGGATCCATCCGGTCGGATTCGGAAGATCAGCAACTCCGTTGGAGGCTGGGCGGTGCCGGCCGGCCCGCCACGCGATTGAAAAGACTCGCCGTCGCCGCGCGCCAGGAGGAGAACGCCGGCCGCCGCGAGAAGAGGGAACAGTCCCAGCCACCAACGCGCGCGCGGACGACGGGACAGTCCCAGGCCCATAGCGATGCGGTCCTCGGCGTTGCGCGCGCCGGGTTGCATTTTCATCAGCAGCGCCTGGCGCGTGTATCGGAGACGGCACGCTCCACAACCGTCGAGGAGATGGCGCCTCATCTCGACCTCAGCCGCCACGGAGCTCTTGCCGGCGAAGTGTGCGTCGACCAGAGGGGTCAGCTTGCACGAGTCGGATTTGGTCATTCAGCGGTCTCCAACATGAAAATCCGCAACCGGCGCCGCAGCTGCAGCTCCTGATAGGCGAGCGTCGTCCGCCGCATGCCGAGGTACTGGGCGGCTTCGCGCTGGCTCATCTCGCGCATGAACCGCGCCTCGAACAGAGGGGCCAAGGCCGGGGGAAGATGCTCGCTTCGAAAGCGATCGAGCAACAGCCGTGCGACGGTGGTCCCGTCATCCCAGCCCTCGCCGGTCAAGCCGGCGCGGTCGAGTGGCTCGGAAACCAGGTCTTCACGGCGTGCCCTTCGGCTGACGTCGACGGCTCGGTTGCGAGCGATCGTCGCCAGCCAGGCGCCCAAAGAGGGGCCAGTGAAGCTCTGGCGCATTTCGTGTTCAGTGAGCAGCCGGAGAAAGACTTCATGGATGACGGTCTCTCGATCGGCGAGGCCCAGGATCGTGCCGATGGCGCCCTCGACCACGCGATAGTACCGGCGATAACATTGCTCGAGCGCCTCGCGATCACCGCGGCGAAAGGCTTCGAGCCAGAGGCCATCCTCGCTGGTCTCCAACTCCTCAGTCAGACGGGCGGCTGAGTCGTTCATTGGTGCCGGCAACGAGCAGCATAGGCGAACAGGCCTCAGGACTTGAGCGAAATCCTGGTCGTCTCCCGCCGCAGGCCGTCCAGGCATTGGCTGTATCTGAGAGCAAGCGGGATCTGCTGGCGTCGCCACTACGGCCGGGCGGTCGCCGGATGGCATGCGCGCGGCCCGCAAAAGAAAAAACCATGCGGTTCGTCCAGTGGCCAGGCGTTGTTCGTCTTGTTGGAGGGGCCAGGAAAACCTATCGCCGTCGCCCATCCGATTCATCCACGAAGTCCCGATACGGCTGCTCCCTCACGGCGCCCGACTGCGAATCAGCCAACGCGTTCCCTGACGGGGGGAGCGTGTACCTGCGAAGCCTCGCTCGAACAGAAAAACGGAAGGGATCGGACAAGAAGATGAAAAAACTAACGACGATCATACTGGCAGCGACGGCGACGCTCAGCGGGTGCCAGGGGCCGGCGGAATCAATCGGCCAGGATCCGGAGTCGGAGCTGGAGTCTGTTCAGCAGGCCCACACCGCGACCGAGTGGTACGACCTGCGGCTGCACATCATCGCCTTGCGCGACAACGACGCTGGGTTGAACGCCACGACCACCACCCAGGCGCAGATCGCGGACTTCACCAATCTGGCCAACACGGCGTTCGCACCCGCCCGGGTCCGGTTCACCTTCGATCCGACCTGGGACTGGACGGTCCTGACCGACCTGGCACTGAACAAGGATCTCATCTCCGACAACAACAAAAACGGCCAATGGACGCGAGCCAACACGGTCGCGGCTCGCTACCCGGGCAAGGTCGTCATCTTCCTGCGACGAGCCGCCGGAAGTAACTTCGCCTTCCCCCCGAACACGGGGCAGGTCGTGCCGCAGGATTCACCCACACCACCTACCGTTCCGAACTTCATCGCCTTCAACGGCAACACCGCGGTCGCTGCGAACAATCGGCAGAACTTCGCGCACGAACTGGGACACTTCCTGGGCCTGTACCACACCCACCTGGGGTGGTCGAACAACATCGGGACCGCCAACAGGGCTGCCCTCACGGCTATCGAGGGGAGAGGGCCAAACGCGTTCGACGGTGATCGCATCGGCGATACGCCTCAGGATCCCGGGCCGGAGTACTGGAAGTCAGAAGGCCACACGGTCCCGTGCACGGGCCCGGCGACGTTGATCAGCGCCAAACCGAACGAGCGAAGCTACACCCCGAACAAGAACAACGTCATGAGCTACTTCGGTCCCTGTCCGACGGGCACGGACGTAAGCGCCGGTCAGGCCGCGGCGATACGGGCGTCGCTGGGGCATTCCAGCCGTCGACTGCTGGGACACGCGCCTTGCAACCCCGACGTGCACGCGCTGCCCATCGGAGAGTGGCAGACCTGCTTCGACTACTGGGTCAATCGTGGCCGGTGGCCTCAGACGTTGAGCGTTCACCCCGACGGCCAGAAAATCACCGTCTCCTTTCAGACGACACCGTTCCGCGGCGAGGTCCGCACCCGACAATCTGTCTCCAGCTTCGATTCGAAGGCGACGTCGATGGACGCCAACAACTGGGTCTCGCGGAACGTGAACAGCACGTTCGCCTTGAGCCCCCAGGTGTACTCGGCGATCTACGAGCCATCGGGCGGCTCGGATGTGGTCGCCGCGCGCGACATGACCGAGTCGGCGTTCAACACGCAGTGGCACTCGCTTTACAACCAGGGCTACGTGCAGCGCGACTGGAACATCTTCGCCGTGAATGGAGCGCTGAAGATGCACGCCAGCTGGGTGAAGGTCTCCCATTTCCCCGGATTCGGCGCCTACTACGGCCTCAGTTGGGCGGACTTCTTGGCCAGAGACGCGTCGATGACGGCCAGCGGATATCGCGTCGACCACTTCGTGACGTACACCCTGGCCGGCACCACCAGGCACGGTGCCATCTGGACGTTGTCCAAGACGCCAAAGCTCGTCTCGACGTCGACCAGCAACAGTGCCTTCCAGACCAACTACAACCGCTTGGCCGGCACCTTCGGCTACACCCTGCACCAGGTCCACACCCACGGAGCCGACAAATACTCGACGGTCTGGAAGGCCCCCCATGACCTGTGCACCGCGGGTGGCAAGCTGGCGCCCGAAACCGAAAAATGCGTGACCGACATCTGCAACGCCGACAGCTTCTGTTGCAACAGCGCATGGGACGGCCAATGTGTGAGCGAGGTGGGGTCGATCTGCGGTCGTAGCTGCCCGTAGTTCGGATGGTGCACAGGCGAGCCCCTCCCCGACCCTCGACATCGGTCGGGGGGGCCCCGCTTCGAATCTCTTCTCCGCGAAGATCGCCTGGCAAGGACGGGCGGTCTTCGCGCGACTTCATCGGAGTCCGAGCTCGATCCTCCGCGCCACACCGATGGCTTCCAGAAACTCGGCGTCGTGGCTCACCACCAACAGACCGCCGGGCCACGCGGCAAGCACCGCCTCGAGAGCGGCGAGGCCGAGAAAATCGAGGTCCCGAGTTGGCTCGTCGAGGACGAGCAGTTCGGGCGGTGACTCGCGCTGAGTGAGGCAGATGAGCGCCGCGCGCACGAGTTCGCCCGGGGTGAGCGTCGCCAGCGGTCGATCGGCCAGCGCCAGCGGGAAGCGGTGGGCGTTCAGAACGCGAGCGACCATTTCGAGACACGTCGTCCTTCGCTCAGTGGCGATGAAGTCCACCAGGCTTTCGTCCCGACGCCAGTTCGCCCCGTTCTGGGCGATGTAGCCGACCCGTGCCGAGTCACAATGAACCCGGCCGGCCCTCGGGGTACCACGCAGGCCGAGCGCTGTCTCGACCAACGTCGTCTTGCCCGAACCGTTCGGGCCGCACACGGCCACGCGATCGCGACCCAATGACCACGACAACCCACGGAACAGCGTGCGTTCGCCGGCAGCCGCGGTCACCTCCTCGCCACGAATCACGGGGCCGAGATCGGCCTCGGGCAGACGTGGAAACGCCAACTCCAGCGGCAGGTCGACGGGCAGCGAGCGCCTCCTGGCCTTGGTCTCCTCACGGGCGGCGCCGATGCGGACCTTTTGCAGGACCGCGCGTTTGCCCTGACTTTCCTGTTTGTAGCTGCGCTTGTCGTTGAGCAGCGCGCGCGCCGGACAGCGTTTGATTTCGCGGATGCGGCCGACGTTCTTCTTGCGCTGGCGGCGCCGGCGAACTGTGGCGTTGTGCTCCTCCTTGGTGACCAGACGGTTGAGCGCGCTCAGATAGCGACGCTCGTTTTCGCTGCGCTCGCGCCCCAGCTCGACGATCAGATGATCGAAGGTTCCCTCGACGTGCCGGCAGCCGGATTCGGCCACGACGAAGAATTGGGTGAAAGAGCGCAACAGCGCGCGGTCATGTGAGACGACCAGCAAGCCATCGCGCCACGTCCTGAGCCGCCCGGACAGCCAGGCGATGCCGGCGGCGTCCAGGTCCGAGGTTGGCTCGTCGAGCATCAGCAACTCGGGACGAGCGTCGAGCGCTGACTGCAGAAGCTGGCGTCGACGTTCGCCGGGGCTCGCGGTCGGGTGGGCGCAATCGCCGAGTTGGTGGGCAACCAGCACGCCACGGCCTCGGCGCACGACGCGTCCCTGAGACGCCTGCCGGTGCCCCGCCAGGACCTCGAGCAGGGTCGACTTGCCGACGCCGTTGCGACCGACGATGGCGACCCGCTCGCGGCCGAGGCGCAGCGACAACTCGCGGATGAGGGTTCGCCCTCCCGGCGTTTCGATCGTCAGGGCGTGGGCTTCCAGCAACGATGCAGTATTCATGCGGTCCTCTTTCGGCAAGCACGGGCCAGTTGCTCGACCACCCTGGGGGCTCCCTCGATCAGGAACTGCGTCCCGCGTGCAGTGGCATGGGTTTGCAGCACCAGGCACTGGGCGTAGATGCGGCTCGATAGCTCCCCGCGTTCGTACGGCACGAACACTTCGCGAACCGTATGGCGCGCCCGCGCCGCGGTCAGGATCGTCGCGCGCAGGGACGCCGTCGCGTCGCTATCGTGGGCGCTCAAGCAGATGTGATCGTGAAGGCCGACCAACCGCGCCACTTCTTCAGCGGAGCGGACGACGGTTACGCGATCGTTCTTGTTGAGAACAACCAACCGGGGCAATGTCGCCGCGCCCAGCCGGGCCAGCACCGTCTCGATGAGACGCAGGTGCTCCTCTACTTCAGGATCAGACCCATCGACGACCACCAACAACAGCGACGCTTCGGAGATCTCCGCCAACGTCGAGGCAAAGCTGGCGAAGAGCCTGTCGGGTAGCCGCCGGATGAACCCGACGGTGTCGCTGAGCAGGACGTCGCCACCGTGCCGGGTCAGGCAGCGCGTGGTCGTGTCGAGCGTCTCGAAGGGGCGATCGCGAGCGGACAGGCCCGCGTCGCAGAGCGCGTTCATCAGCGACGTCTTTCCCGCGTTGGTGTAACCGACGAGGGCCACGCGAAAGGCACTCGTGCGCCGACGCCGGCGCTCCGAATCAGCCGCGCTGATCTGTGTGAGCCGGCGGCGCAGTTCGACCAGACGATCGTCGAGCGTCCGCGCCAGCAGCTCGGACGCGCTGTCGCCCGAGCCGCGGCTGCCCATCACCCCACCCGCCTGCTGGTCCATGTCGAGGCCGATGCCGCGGATGCGTGGTCGCAGATACTCGAGGTGAGCCAGCTCGACCTGAGCGCGCGCCCGCGGCGTTGTCGCGTGGCGCGCGAACACATTGAGGATGACCGCCTCGCGATCCGCGATGGGCAACCCCGTCGCGTCTTCGAGGTTGCGCGTCTGCGATGGGCTCAGCTCCGCGTCGATGACCAGCAGGTCAGCGCCCCGAGCGCGCGCCTGGTCGCCAATGCGCGCGGCCACCCCGCTGCGGATCAGCGTGCGCGGATCGGGACGATGCAGCTCATGCACCTGCACGCCGACGACGTGATCGCCCTGGCTCTCGACCAGGCTGCTGATTTCAGCCAGCTGGGCCGACGGCTCGCCACGGTCACCTGAGCGATGAACCGCTAACACATAGCAGGCGTTGCCGTTCGGCACGGGACCACGCTGCGGAGCCTCGCGGCGGGTCCAATGCGCAACGATCGCCTCCCAGCGGCCGTCGTCGGCGAGCGGCACTTCGTTGTGTTCTTCAACGGGCTTCGAAAAAAACTTCATGGCCAGGTCCTTTGCGCGCAAGACCAGCCCGAGGGCGCACCGAGCATCGGCGCACGCCCTCCAGGGCAGGCGTGGGTTGGCAGTCGTCGTCAGTCCAAAGCACGGCTGAACGCGGCGCGGGATAGAGGCATCAAAGCCCTGACCCAACCTGCGATCGAGCCGGCATGCTCCAGAGCGCAGCCATGCGGCTGCCTCGAGCGAACGGCGGACTTAGACGAAACGCGTGACCATAGCGGGCAGAAGGTGACATGCGATCGTGAGCTCGTCACGCCCATTTTCCGACTTTTTTTGGTCCTCGAGGGCGATCGCGTCTGGCGCCAGGCCGCGCGCCGGTCGCAGCCATCCGGCGCCACGGGACAGCGGCCAGGATGGCCAGCTTGTCGCTCCCAACCCGCCAGGACGCTGTCATGCCGTCTGTCTAGTGACACTAGACACCTGTGTGTCTAGTCTGCGTTGACAGGACGGGACCACCGTTCCATAGTTGAGATTTGAAGCACGTCGATCTGCGCAAGACATTGAGGGACCTCGGGTGTGAGGAAGTCCGACAAAACGGCTCACACCTTCGGGTCCGCTGTGGCTCTTGCCACACGACGATCCCCGTCCATGCCGGCGAGGACCCGGTAAGGGTCTGCTCAGGTCGATCGAAAAGGATCTGGAGTCATGTCTCGGCAAAGGCTGGCTTCGAAAGGCACGCTGAACCATGGCCAAGAAGTACACGGCAGTCTTTGAGTACGGAGATGACGGCTGGTGGAGCGTTTCCATCAAGGAAGTTCGAGGCGTCCACACCCAGGGGCGCAGCATCGCGCAGGCGCGCAGGCGCGTCCGGGAAGCCCTCGGGCTGTTCGTTGCTGATGCAGATTCGGCCGAACTGGTAAGCGACATCCGCGTCGGCCCGACCCTGCAATTGGCTCTCACGCGCGTCCGTCGCGCTCGGAAGGCAGCCGAGCGCCAGCAAACGCTCGCAACCCGGGCCTCCAAGGCCGCAGCGAGAAAGCTGGTGGCGAAGATGAGCGTGCGGGACGCCGGTGAGGTCTTGGGCGTATCTCATCAGTACGTGCAGCAGCTGGCAGGGTCGTCGTAAGAGCTGCAACCAGGCCTTGAAACGGGGGACGAAGTCGACATCTCATCGGGGAAGCGCTCGTCATCGCGTCCTGCCCGAGGAATGAAGAAGGGCCCCTATCAGGCCCCATCGTGTTCGCACCGAAACCAGCTTGTCGATCGCCTTGGCTAGGGAGGTCGGCTTGAAAAGCGAGCGCGCGACGGCATAGCGGCGCAGGTCATCGAGGTCCATTGCTGTCAAACTGTTCTCGAGAGTTCCTCTACAGTTACGGGCTCACCGGACGCATACCGCCAGGCGCCCCCCTCGCGCACGAAGGTCGAGAGCTCTCCGAACGATCTGTCGATTCCTCGTTCGAAGACCCCGGCGAGGAACAACACCTGGCCGGTGTCGCCGGAGCTGGCGGCGCGCACGATGCGAAGGCCAGTGAACCGCTGGCGCACTTGGGCCCGGGACAGCTCGAGCGCCAGTTCGCGCAGAGGGCGCCCACGATCAGGGTGACTGGAGGCGAGCGTCCGCACCAGGTACTCGCCGAGGCCGAGAGCGAAGGCGGCGTAGCGAGAACGCATCAGGGCCTCCGGCGTGGGCGTCTCCTGTGTCCCCTTGTGGAAGGGACCACAACACGCGGAATAGCGAAGGTCCGAATGACAGGGACAATCGCGCGGCCTCTTTTTGTCCACTGATGCCGAGTCTACTTTCGATCCTGTTCGGCGAAGGAGGGAATGAACTTCTCCTTCAGCCAGAGCGCTCCATCTGAAACCTGACAAAAGGTTGTCACGGGCGGTCGGTAACCTGGTTTCCATGAGCAACCACAGCACCGACGCCAAGCCCATCACCAAGCACCGCGGCCGCTGCCACTGCGGAGATGCTCAGTATGAAGTCGCCGTCGACCCGACTCAGGGGACGCGCTGCAACTGCAACGTGTGCACCAAGCTGAGCGTCACCGCCAGCATCGTCAAACCCGACGCGTTCACCCTCCTCAGTGATGAATCGACCCTGGCTTCTTTCTCGCGCTTTCCCGAGATCGGCAACCGCTACTTCTGCAAGCGGTGCCACATCTTCCTCTTCGCGAAGGGTCACATCGAGGAGCTTGGCGGCGACTTCGTCTCGGTGAATCTCAACACCCTCGACGGCTTCGATCCGCTGGACGCGACGATCACGTACTTTGACGGACGTCACGACAACTGGGCCGCCGGACCGCGGGCGATGCCCTGGCCAGTGGTTCGCATGTCGCGGCTGGACTTGGGTTTCTGAAGCTGCGCCGCGGACAGCGTCACTGCGCTCATCGAAGGCCAGAGCCTCGAGCGCCGCCTGCGGTCGCCGCTCCACCCAGCGGGCGCCCTTCATATCGCCCAGAATGCGCCGACCCCTCGGAGACTTACGATCTGATCCCGGGTAGCAGGCGCAAGATGCCCATCATGCCGGCCTTGGCCCAGGAAGGTTCCACCCGTTGACGCCTGAAGCCGCCGCCGCAGTGAGGCCGTACCGGCTCGCGATGTTCCTTATGCTCGCCTTCGGTCTGTCGTGGCTCGCCTGGGCGCCGCTCGTGCTCGCAGCCCTGCGCGGCGGGCAAGCCACGCGCTACTTTCACCTGGTCGGCGGAATGGGACCGGCTATAGCCGCCCTCGTGATGGCCGGGCTCTCTGGTCGGTCCACGTTGCGTGAGCTCGTGCACCGGGCCGATCCCCGCCGCACACCCTCCATGTGGCTGGCGCTGGCGGTCCTCGCGCCGATCGGCCTCTATGTGATCGCCGTGACCATCCTGCGCGTCGCCGGCCAGCCCTGGCCCCGCCTGGCGGACGTGGGCGCCAGCAAGGAATACCCGGAGCTCGGCCGTGCGCTCTACTGGGCCGCCAATATCCTCTGTTACGGCTATGGCGAGGAGATCGGCTGGCGCGGGTACCTGCTACGAACGTTGCAGGTGCGCCGCAAACCCCTGGTCGCGGCGCTGATCGTCAGCGTGGTCTGGTCGTTCTGGCACCTGCCGCTGTTCTGGTTTGCCGCCGGCATGCTTGCGATGGGACCAGCGGAGATCGCTGGCTGGTTTTTCTCGATGGTGACCGGATCCGTCTTGATGACGTGGCTGTTCAACTCCTCGGGCGGCAGCGTCGCGGCGGTGGCCTTGTTCCACGGCGTGCTCGACATCGTCATGGGCTCGCCCGGCCACCCGATGACCGTCAACATCATGGGCGGTGTGCTCACCGTCTGGGGAATCGCGGCCGCCTTCCGGACTGAGAGGGTCAAAATCCGCGCAAACTGAGGGGAGACGCGGGCTTCTGCCGCTGGGAGCTAACCGATGTACTCTGAGGTCCCCTACCGCGTGGCATTGCACCCATTCCCGGCGGCCAAGCGCGCGCACGGCTATGATGGAAGGACATCATGAGCGTCACCGTGACAGTTGTCGTGCCCGAGGGTGCTCTCTCGGCGCTGCGACGAAGCCCCACCGATTTCGCGGAGGAATTGAAACGGGCCGCCGTAGTCAAATGGTACGAGATGGGCACCATCTCCCAGGGCAAGGGCGCAGAAATCCTGGGTGTCAGTCGGATGGAGTTCCTCGATGTGCTCTCCGCCTACCGGGTCTCCCCCTTCCAGAATGACGAAGACGATCTCCTAGGCAATGATCCGCGAGTTTGATGTCTGGGTGGTCAACGCTTCGCCGCTGATCACTCTCGAGAAGATCGGGTGCCTGGGGCTGCTCGCCCAGCTGGCAAAGGAAGTCATCCTGCCGAGCGCGGTCATCGCCGAAGTTGCCGCCGGCCCGAGGCCTCTCCTTCCAGCGCAGTTGGGGCCACACCGTCTTGTCACAGGCACCGCAGTTCATCCGATGGTCGCGGCCTGGGACCTCGGCGCAGGGGAGAGCGAGGTCGTCTCGTGCGCGGCCGCCTCCGGGGCGGTAGCCGTCATCGACGACCGCGCCGCCCGAAACTGCGCAGCTGCCCTCGCCATCCCGACCAAGGGCACGCTGAGAGTTCTCCTCGACGCCAAGAGCCTTGGCTTCGTTCCAGCCATCCGTCCACTGGTGGACGGGCTCCGTTCGGCGGGCCTATTCCTCTCGGACGCACTGATCGAAAAGGCGCTGAAGTCTGCTGGCGAGTTCTGAAGTATCGAGCGCCCGAATCGGGCGGCGATGCGCTCGGGATCGCCAAGATCATGTCGTTGGCGGGCGTGCGGCGATTCTGCAAGTCAGTAAATCAGTCGAGTGGCGATGACGCCACCACCTGATGCACGGTGGTGTGCGCGGGGCGTGCACGTGGGGCCGATACGAAAAGGCCTAGTCAGCTCATCGAGCCAACCGCCGTCATCAGTCACGAAACAGGTGAGCGGGAGGGATTGAGGCCGATGGCGTTCGCCGGGACGGGGCCCCGTGACCATGACCAGAATCGACCCCAAAAATCTTCGTGCTCAACGCCTGGGGGAAGGAGAAGGCCCCTACCAGGCACCATCGTGCTCGCGCGACCGGGCGGTCGCACCTGCAGCTGCTCAAAGTCTGAGGAAGGTACGCAGGCGCGAGATCTCGTCGTCCAGTTCCGCGCGAAAGGCGCGCGAGCGCGGCGCCGCGCCGGCGACGTAGCCGAACTTTGCGTCCAGCACGCCGTTGCGCGAGCCGACACTGACGTTGGCCCAGCCGATGACACGGTCGTGCCACAGCAGGGGCAAGGCGTAGTACCCGAGCTTGCGCTTCGACGCCGGCGTGTAGGCTTCGAATCGATAGGTCCAGCCCCACAACAGCTCGAAGCGCCGCCGGTCCCACACCACCGGGTCGAAGGGCGCGAGCAGCCGCACGCGCTCGTCCGGCGCGTGGCGAGCCGAGCGCGGGTTGTCGGTCTCGGGCCAGTACCAAGTGGTGCCGTCGATCTTCGCCTGCACGGTGCTGTTCCGCTGAGCGGCGAGCGCGTGCTTGAGCGCTGGGGCCAGCTGGGGCGCGCCTCCGCAGCCGAGCAGGTAGACCAGGTGGCGCAGCGAGGGCGACGGCAGCGGCGCGTATTTGTGCAGCACCATCGACAGCAGCGCGCCGGCCTTGTCGGCCGGGTCGCGATCGTCCTTGCCGTGCTGGACGGCCTCGTAGACGCGGACACCGGCCTCGCGCCGGGCCACGCGCAGCAGGCCTCGGTAGTGCATCCCATCGAGCAGGTGGGTCACGGCGCTGGACTGCCCGCCCCAGTGGTTGATCCGCTTGCCGTGATCGAACGCAGCCTGCACCTCGCGCGGATGGCTGGGGCCGCGCTCGCGGATGAAGTCGAGCAGCGCGGAGGCCTGGCGCCTCGTGGCGGCGTCCCAGCGGCGTTTCGCGATCCGCGGGTGCATCAGGGCCAAGGTCGCACGTGGCAGAAAGCCGTAGTTGACGAAGAAGTCCTCCTCCACGGCGAGCTTCGGATAGCGGCGCTCGAGGTCGCCGGCAAGGTAGCCCTCGACACGGTGGCGCAACGTCAGATCCTGCGCTCGCGCGGGCGCTCGGATGGGATCAGCCTGCACGAAGCCGAGCTTGTCGATCGCCTTGGCCAGGGAGGTGGGCTTGAAAAGCGAGCGCGCGACCGCGTAGCGGCGCAGGTCATCGAGGTGAGGGGTGGGCATGGCGGCGACTAGGATGCCGGTGCAGCGAGGAACCGATTATCAACTCAGGCACGAGCCGGCCTTTCAGGGACGCGCTGGTTCACGATGACGGGAAGCCTGCCGCGCCATCTCGCCCAGCTCGCGTCGTCGGTGAGCAGCTCGCCCATGAAGTGAGCGATGTTCCGCATAGTCGTCTGACCGGGAGAGAACAGACCGTCGACGAGCCCCTCGTGCACCGCGTACTCGCCGGCGTCGCCCTCGACCAGCGAATCGGGCCGCACGACGACCCACTCGAGCTGCGGATCGTGCGCACCGACGGATTGGATCAGGAAGTCCGCCGCCGCTTGGTTGTCCCTCGCGGGGGGGACGAGCCATCGGATCATCGCGACGAACGCTCGCTCGAAGGCGCCCCGGCGGAGGTCGAGCCCGTCCGGCTGGTTCACCGACACGCTCGTCATCAGCAGCAACCGCGTGGGTCGCGTCGGGCCGATCGCGTGCACGGCCTTCGCCACGCGCGCCACGGCCTGCCTCACGAGATCGCGAGGTGCGCCGAACACACCGCGGAGACTCATCACGTGCCCGAGACACGACACCACCGCGTCGCAGCCGCGCACGTGCCGCTCGAGCTCAGCGTCCGGAAGGTCGAGGAGGCTCGCCTCGATCACTTCGAGCGTGGGGCGCCCCCGAAGTTCTGCCGTGAGCTTACTGACGGAGCGGACGATCGCGCGTACGCGCGCGCCGCGCCTGGTGAGCTCGTCGAGTACACACAGCCCCGTGCGGCCAGTGCCCCCGAGCAGGAGAATGGTCGATGGTTTGGACATGGATCTCTCTCTTTCGTTTGTCGAGTCGAGCCTCGCGCCGGTGAGACCGGAAGGAGCCGGGCCTGCGAGAGGGCGTCGATCATCCTCGCCCCCTCGAGCGGGTCTTGCGCGCGTCAGCCCCTGCCCTCGGATTCCGGTCGAGCCGCGCGCGACGCTCGAGCCCCTCGAGCACGAGCCCCAACCCGTAGTCGAACTCGTCCGAAAACGAGTAGCCGGCCTTCAGCACCTGCTCGGTCGCGAGCCACGCGAGATGGGGTAGCTCGTCCGCGGGCATCGACGCGAGGACCTCTCGCGTGAGGGCCGGCACATCTTCGCTGGGCTTCAGTGGCAGACTGAGCTGCTGGATTGCGAAGCCGTAGACGTACGCGTCGAGCAGCGCGAGCGAGTGGGTCACCATCGTCACCGAGAAGCCTGCGCCCCGGAGCACGCCAATCGTGGCGTCGAGGTGCACGAGCGTGGTCGCGCCGGGAGCGCGACGCGAGTCGAGGAGACCGATGGCCCAGGGGTGCTCCTTGAGCACTTCGTAGATCGAGCACGCGCGCGCGCGCATCGCCGTCTGCCAGTCGGTGTGCGTCGGCACCCCGATGCGCGCGAACACGGCGTCGACCATACGGTCGAGGATGGCGTCCTTGTTCGCGACGTGGTTGTAGAGGGACATCGCCTGCACTCCGAGCGCGTCCGCGACCGAGCGCATCGTCAGCGCCGAGGTCCCCTGCGCGTCGGCAATCGCGATGGCCGCCGCGACTACGCGCTCCGTGGAGAGCGGCTCACGCTTCTTGCGCTTCCGCGCCCTGCCCCGGCGCTTCTTCTTCGCGTCCACCACTTGTCTACTTACGACGTAAGTCTGAGTGAACGTACAAAGTAAGTCAAGCAGCGGAGAGCGGGCCACCCCTCACAGAAGACGTGACGCCATCGACACCACGCACGTGACCTTCACGGGCGAGCCACTGCCGCTCTCGAGCATCGCGAGCCCCTCTGGGACTACGCAAACCTCCTGTATACGCCCACCTGGCCTCGACGGAGCGGCACGCGGCCGCACGCAAATGGCTCGATGGGCGACTCAACGGAAGCGCGCAGGTGGCCTTGCCCTGGCCCAGCTTGTTGGCTTTCGTCCGCCTGGTGAGCAACCCACGCGTCTTTTCCCAGCCGCTCTCGGTTTCGCGGGCCTGCAAACAGGTGGAAAGCTGGCTGGAAGTCCCGGTCGTCTGGATCCCTGGGACCTCGGATGCTCAGCGGCGCTCGACGTTGTAATCGATCTCGTCGAGGTCGAAGCGCAGATAGGAGTAATTGCCCGCCGGGGCGTGCCAGACGCCCTCGCCTCGCCCCATCAGCCGATGCGTCCCAAACTGGCGATAGTCGCTCAGCGGCGTCGACCAGCGCATCTTGGTGAACGACTTTCCGTCCGCGGACCCGGCGCCGCGGCCATCCGCAACGAAGTCGACGAGCTCCCCGCTGTCGTTGAAAAAAAGCGTCGCATGGACGGTGTGCCTGCCATTCGTGAAGGACGCGCCGACAGAACGAGCATCAATGACTTTCCAACGAATCCGGCCATCGATCAGCGCACCGGGCGCAAAGACGCACAGGTCGTTGAAGAGCGTCACGGTTTCCGCTTGGTCCATATCAGGCCCCTTCGCGTCGACCATCG
>JANNNO010000047.1:0-5628 GCA_031398585.1 Myxococcales bacterium
ACCACTTGATTTTAATTATAAGACTATTATTGAAAATCCTTGGCTAGAGGTCACTGAAATTATTTTAGAGTTAGAAACCCAGGACCGCGGTGGCCGCCGCGGGGCATACCGCCGTGCCGTTACGGGCGGCCGTGCGCACGGGCGACACGCCCCTGGCCGAACGGCGCCAGGCGGTGAAAAAGCCTCCCCACATCTTGGTGACGACACCAGAGTCACTCTTCATTCTGCTGACGTCGGACTCGGGACGGCGCGGGCTGCGAAGCGTACGCACGGTGATCATCGACGAGATTCACGCCCTGGCCGCCGACAAACGCGGCGCCCACCTGGCCCTCTCGATCGAACGGCTCGATCACCTGCTCGGCGGGCGCCTGCAGCGAATTGGCCTGTCGGCGACCGTGCACCCGATGGAGGTAGCGAGTCGTCTGCTATGCGGCGATCGGCCGCCGCCGGCCATGGTCGACGCCAGCGGTCCGAGGACGCTCGATCTTGCCATCGAGATTCTCGAAGACGAGATCGGAGCGGTCTGCACCAACGAGCAGTGGACGGAGATCTACGACCGAGTCGCGCGCCTGGCCGGCGAGCACCGTTCGACCATCGTCTTCGTGAATACGCGGCGACTGGTCGAGCGGGTCGCCTTGCACCTGGGGCAGCGCCTCGGCGCGCAAGCGGTGGCCGCTCACCACGGCAGCCTCTCTCGCGCGCGTCGTTTCGATGCCGAGCAGCGGTTGAAGAGCGGCTCTCTCAAGGCGATCGTCGCCACCGCGTCGCTCGAGCTTGGCATCGACGTGGGCGCCGTGGATCTGGTCTGCATCATCGGCTCGCCACGCTCGATCGCGATCGGCATGCAGCGGGTCGGCCGCTCTGGCCACGCGGTGGGCGGTACGCCCAAGGGCCGCTTCTTTCCGCTCACCCGGGATCAACTGGTCGAGAACGCGGCGCTCTGTCGGGCGGCCCGGCGGGGGGTGCTCGATCGCATCTCCCTGCGGGAGGCTCCCCTCGACGTTCTGGCGCAGCAGATCGTCGCGGCCTGCGCGTGCGACGAATGGGGCGAGGACGCGCTTTACGATCTCGTGAGGCGGGCCGCTCCCTATCACCAGCTACCGCGCGAGACCTTCGACGCTGTCGTCGACATGCTCTCCGAAGGGATCGCCACCAGCCGCGGCCGCGCCGGCGCGCTGATTCATCGGGACGGCGTGCATCGTCTGCTGCGCGGGCGGCGCGGGGCGCGTCTCGCGGCCATCACCTCGGGCGGCGCCATTCCCGATACCGCCCTCTTCGACGTCGTGCTCGAGCCGGACGGCACGGTGGTTGGCACGCTGGAAGAGGACTTCGCCATCGACAGCATGGCGGGGGACGTCTTTCTACTGGGCAACAACTCCTGGCGCATCCGGCGCGTCGAGAACGGCAAAGTTCGTGTCGAGGACGCAGGAGGCGCTGCCCCCACGATTCCTTTTTGGCTGGGCGAATCCCCCGGCCGGACGATCGAGCTGTCGTCCGAGGTCGGGGCCCTGCGTGAGGAGATCGAGGCGCGATCGACGGGCGACAATCCCGACGGCGCCCTGCCCTGGCTTGGCGAGACCTGTGCGCTCGACAGCGGCGGCGCGCGGCTGCTGCGCGACTACGTCATGGCCGGACGCGCGGTCCTGGGTGCGGTGCCCTCCCAGACCTGTGTCATCGCCGAGCGGTTCTTCGATGACGCCGGCGGCATGCAGCTCATCCTGCACGCGCCCTTCGGGGCCCGGATCAACCGTGCCTGGGGCATGTCCTTGCGCAAACGCTTCTGCCGCAGCTTCGACTTCGAGCTGCAGGCGGCCGCGACCGACGACGGCATCATCCTGTCGCTCGGCCCGCAACACAGCTTCCCCCTCGAGACCATCTTCGAGCTGCTGCGGCCCGAACACGTCGAAGAGGTGCTGACCCAGGCGGTCCTGCAGGCGCCGATGTTCGAAACGCGCTGGCGCTGGAACGCGACGCGGGCGCTGGCGCTTTTGCGTCGGCGTGGCGGAAAGAAGGTTCCCCCCAACCTGCAGCGTATGCGCTCGCAGGATCTCATGGCCGCGGTCTTCCCAGGTCAAACCCAATGCCAGGACAACCACGGCGGCGGTCATATCGAAGTCCCCGACCATCCTCTCGTCGGCGAGACGGTGCGCGACTGCCTGGTCGAGGCGACCGACGCCGCAGGCCTCGTCGCCGTCTTGCGGGATCTACACGACGGCAAGATCCGGACGCTCGCGCGGGACGTGACCGAGCCGTCGGTCTTCTGCCACGAGATCCTGAACGCCAATCCCTACGCGTTTCTCGACGATGCGCCGCTGGAAGAACGACGTTCGCGCGCGGTCTCGGTAAGAAGGGGGCTTCCGGCCGAGCTAGCCGAATCGATCGGTGCCCTCGACCCCGATGCCATCGCCGCGGTGGTCGCGGAGGCGGCGCCCGAAGTGGCGAGCGCCGACGAGCTGCACGACCTCTTGCTCGAGCTGGGCGGCCTGCCCGAGGCTGAGGCGCAGGCGCGTGGCTTTGGCCTCTTCTTCGATCGCCTGCTGGCGCTCGGCCGGTCCACCCGTTGCCAGGTCGGGCCACGCATTTACTGGGTGGCGACTGAACGCCGCGGACTCGCCGAGCTCGCCTGGCCGACGGCAGGCTTCACGCCCGATGTGATTCCGCCGCCGCTTCGCAAGGCTCCTGCCTGGATGGATCACGAGACGGCGGTGATCGAGCTGGTACGCGCACGCATGGCCACGGTCGGCCCGACCACCGCGGGCATCGTGGCGACGGATCTGGCGCTGACCGATTCGGAGATCGACGCCGCCCTCGCCGCCATCGAGATGCAGGGCGCGGTCCTACGCGGCCGCTTCGCCGAGGGTCTGGGACCGAGCACGCAATGGTGTGATCGCCGACTGCTCGCCCGCATTCACCGCCGCACGGTCGATCGGTTGCGCCGCGAGATCGAGCCGGTCTCGGTAAGCGATTACTTACGCTTTCTCTGCGAGCATCAGCACGTCACCGCCGGGACCGCCCTGCCCGGGCGCGACGGCCTCCGCGCCGTGATCGAACAACTGCAAGGTTTCGAGGTGGCTGCGGGCGCCTGGGAGCAGGAGATCCTCCCCGCGCGCGTGCAGGACTACGACCCGATCTGGCTCGACGAGCTGTGTTTGGGCGGCGAGGTCACCTGGGGGCGATTCGAGGGGCGCGACGTAGGCACCGTGAACCCGACGCGCTCGGCGCCCATCGCCATGGGTCTGCGGCGCGATCTCGGCTGGCTGCTCGGCGGACGAACGAACCGCGCACAGACCGTTGCTGGCGGAGGTGACGGCCGGGCGATGGACGGCGGGCATGGCGGCGCCGGCGCGGCAGAAGAGCCGGCGCTGAGCAACAAGGCGCGCGATGTGCTCGGCTATCTCAATGCGCGGGGGGCCAGCTTCCTCGAAGACATCGTACGGGGGTCGCGACGACTGCGGGCCGAGGTCGAGGAGGCGTTGTGGGAGCTGGTCGCCGCCGGCCAGGTGACCGCCGATGGTTTTGCGGCGCTGCGGGCCCTTCTGCCGGCAAACCTGGGCGCCGGTGGAGGCGCGCGTCGCCGCTGGTATCAGAAATGGACACGACAGAGGACCGGCGTTGGTGCGGGACGCTGGTCAGTTCTGACCGCGCCGCCGGAAATCTCCTGGGACGAGGATCCTGACGACGTTGCCGCAGACTCCACGACGTCGGAGCCTGCGCCCGCAGCGTCGGCTCCCGCCGCGGCCCTCACTGCGGCCGAGATCGCGCTTCGCGATCGCCGCCAGGCCGAAGCGAGAGACGAGGATCGCCTGGAGGCTCTCGCGCGGCAGTACATCCGACGCTGGGGCGTGGTCTTCCGTGAGGTGTTGCGCCGGGAGTCCCATGCGCCGCCCTGGCGCGATCTGGTGCGCATCTACCGCCGCCTCGAGCTGCGCGGTGAGCTGCGCGGCGGTCGCCTGGTGGCGGGCGTGATCGGCGAGCAATTCGCTTCCCCGCAGGCCGCCCAGGCGCTGCGCGCGCTACGACGAAAGCCGCGCAACGGTGACGTGGTCGCGTTGTCCGCCTGCGATCCGTTGAACCTGGTTGGCATCCTGACGCCGTCGCATCGAATCCCGTCCACCATGGCCAACACCGTGGTCTATCGCGACGGCGTACCGGTCGACGACGCAGGCGAGGCGTTGGTCGCAAGCGAAGCTCTCGACGCGATCTCCGTATCCGGGGTCGCCGACGTCCCGCCGCCGCAGTCGAGACCACCCTCGCTGCCGACGGCGTCCTAGGGCCGATCGTCAGCGACGAACACTCATTCGGCGCGGGCGCGGGCCGAACGACGAGCGAACTCGAGCGAGGAGCGAATGCCCTTGTCGTTCGGTTTGAGCGTGGCGGCACGCTCGTAGGCCTTGAGCGCCTCGGCCTGGCGACCGAGCTTGATGGCGGCGTCGCCGACCAGCATGTGGTGTGCGGCGACCATCGGATCGCGGTTGGCGGCCTGACGGGCCGCTCGCAGTGATTCCTCGTAGCGGGCGTTCTCCCATTCGGCCTGAGCCAGGCCCGCGTAGGCGCGCGCGTTGGTGGGATCCGAATCCACGGCCTGCGTGAACTCCTTGGCCGCCACCGTGTAGCGTGAGGCCGCCAGCGCCTGCTCGCCGCGGGCGACGGCTTCGCGCCCGTTCTTGCGCACCTCGGCCGGGTCCCGCGGATCACGCGGCGGACCTGTGAGAGCCACCTCGCGACGTCGGCGGCCGGTGGAATCCCCTCGCAGCCGATCGGTCGCATCTCCGTGCTCGGCGGAGGCCGCCGCTTCATTGCCGGTCGCACGCGGTCGTGCGGCGATCGGGTTCGCGTTGCCGGTGGATGCCGTCGGAAATCCGACCTCGGTCCGGGAGCCTCCGGCCGCCGCCGGTACCGTGCGCCCCGGATCCGGAGCCCCAGGCGCCGCCGCGAGCGTCCCAACCCCCGACGGAGCCTCGTGTGAGCCGCCCGAAGCCCCGGCCACCGCGGAGGGCGGCGTCGTCGGCACGATCTCGGGTCCCGCCGGAGCGATGGCCACCGAGCGCGGCGGCGGCAAGGGATCCGGCTCGCGGGTGGCGAAGAAGACCGTCAGCCCGACGCTGAGCGCGGCGACCGCCGAGACCGCCACCAGCGAGCCTCGTTGGCCGCGCGCCGCCGGAGAGAGCCGACGTGCGATGCGCGCCGCTCGGTCCGACTCCATGGGCGGCAACGTCAGCTCTTCGTCCCAGGGCGTGTGAATGCGAGCGTCGATCTGCGCCTCGAGCAACAGCGCTTCGACCTCGGCCATGCTCTGCGGCCGCCGACCGGCGTCCTTTTCGAGCATGCGCATGATCAGCACTTCGAGCCGCTCGGGCACCGCCTCGGTCAGCCGCTCGCTGATCCGATCCGGCTTCTCGTCGACCTGCAACGCCAGCGTCTCGACCGGAGAAGCAGCCTGCAGCGGCACCTCACCGACCAGCATCTCGTACGCCATCACGCCGAGCGAATAGACGTCGCTGCGGTGATCGTATCCGAGCCCCTGTGCGCGCTCGGGCGCCATGTACTCGGGCGTGCCCATCACCTTGCCACCGCCGGCGCCCTGCCCGAGCAAGCCGGCGATGCCGAAGTCCACCACCTTGACGCCGT
>JANNNO010000108.1:0-8411 GCA_031398585.1 Myxococcales bacterium
GGTACCGCCCATCACGAGCGCCGAGTTCTCCCAAAATCTCGGGCGCAACACCAGCCGGATCTTCGGCCCCGATGCGGGGCCACGCCGTCCGTCAGCGCCCCTCCCCCAGGGCTCCCGACCGGCGCAGCGCAGGGCCGACAAACCAGCCCAATCGCTCAGCGCTGCGTGACCGTCACCTTGTAAGCGCGCGTGTAATTGTCGGGCAGGACGTTGCCTTTGCCGGAGGTCTCCGGCGCCGGCGGGAACGTGCCGAGCTCCAGCCGATGTGGCCCCGGCTTGAGCACCGCCGTGGTGACGTTGATGCTGCCGCCGAACGTGTCGTTCGCCATGCGAGCCGCGTCCACCATGCTGCCGTCGGCATCGTAGAGGAAGGCTTCCACCCTCACGTTGGTGGGTACGTCGTCGACCCTCACGTTGACCATGCCGGCGCCCAGTATGACCGAGTACCAATCGCGAAACGCGCCGCTCTCGACCGCGCCGCTTCGATGACCCGCGAACATGAAGGCGGCGTTCGCTGCGCCGAGCGTAATCGGTTTGGCCGTGTCACGCGTGTCGTTCGGCTCGAATGGATCGTTGATCCGACTGTAGCCCGCGCGCAGCGTGTAGCGAAAGCCGGCGTTGAACGGCTGCAAACCGACAACAGCCAAGCGGTAACGCTGACCGGGCGCCGCTGCCCAGAAGAAGAATTGCGAAGCGCCAGCGTCGCTGGTGAAGACGCGATCGATCTGGGCGTTGTCGGTGGCGCTGAAGACTTTTACCTCGACCTTGCCCGCGCCCACGTCGGTCACCGAGGCCTGAAAATAGCCACCGGCAGGATCGTTGGGCGCTGCCACCTCGTAAAAATCGACGTCCGCCGCGGTCGCCACACATCCCGTAGCGCCCCCGCCAGGGAGTGCCGCAGCCTGCGATCGATCGTCGTTCGGTTCGGGCTCGCTTGCCAGTCCACATCCCGGGCCGCTGCTCCCTGCATCGCGACCGACAGAGCCGCTGTCAGGGCCAGCATCGCCACCGCCGAGCAATTCCTCGCAGCCCGCTAGCACGAAGCAGGCGAGCAGTACCCACGCCGGCCGTCGGCCACTTCTTCCCCATGTCCCGCTCCGGTTCGGTGTGTTCATGTGTCGGCCTTTCGTCATCGCCCACTCCGCGACAAAGCGCATCCGATTTCTAACAATCGAGTCGATCGCTTGCCGGCATCAGCGAAGGTCAGTCTTCACGAATGTTAGTCGGTTCGCGGGAGCGTTGCCGGGCGGCGGCGATCGTCTTGCCGTGGTTTGCCCCGCGGCGCGCGCGGTCGCACCTTGCGAGCACGTTTCAACGACAGGAGATCGACATGAACCATGATCGCGCCGAGCCACAAAACCCGCGCAGCAGCAACAAGACCCCGCCTTTCCCGAAGCAGGAACAGGAGCATCCCGGAAAGGAATCCGAGATGTCTCCCAAACCCGACTACGGCGAGGAGAGTTACGAGGGGCACGGGCGGCTGAAGGACCGAGTCGCGCTCATCACTGGCGGCGACAGCGGCATCGGCAGGGCCGTGGCTCTCGCGTTCGCGCGCGAAGGCGCGGACGTCGTCATCTCCTATCTCAGCGAGCATGACGATGCCAACGAGACCAAACGCGTGATCGAGGCCGCCGGCCGCAAAGCGGTGCTGGTACCGGGCGACATCGCGAGCGACGAACAGTGCGCCGCCATCGTGAGGAAGACCGTCGAGGCCTTTGGGCGCATCGACATCCTGGTCAACAACGCCGCTCATCAGGGTGATTCGGTGGACTCGTTCGAAGAGCTCGACGCCGCTCGGGTGGAAAAGACTTTGCTCGTGAACGTGGCGGCGATGTTCAACCTCACCCGCCACTCGCTCAAACACATGTCCGAAGGCGGCAACGTGATCAACGTCGCGTCGATTCAGGCCTACCAGCCGTCGCCACCCATCCTCGATTACGCCACGACCAAGGGTGCCATCGTCACGTTCACGAAGGGCCTCGCGCAGCATCTGATCGAACGCGGCATTCGGGTCAACTGCGTCGCGCCTGGCCCGGTCTGGACACCGCTGGTGGTCCAGTCGTTCGATGCCGATAAGAACGCCAACTTCGGCAAGAATTCGCCAATGAAGCGGCCCGCGCAGCCCGCAGAGCTTGCACCCGCGTTCGTCTTTCTCGCGTCGAACGATGGCAGCTACATCAATGGCGAGATCCTCGGCGTGACCGGCGGAAAGCTGCTCGCGTGAGCTCATGAGCCCGGCAGAGATCGTCCGGGGGGGCCTTGCTCACCGGCGCCAATCCACGTCGGCTGACGTCCGCGCCGCTTCGGTTGCGCGCTCCGATCGGCCACCCCATCTTCGTCTGTGAAGGGAGCAGCAGCCAATGGCGGTAGGACGGCAGAACAATGGAAGAGGTCAAGCGGGAGACAAGGCGCGGCTGCAGCGGGCAGGCGGCCAGGAGCTCGATCCGGATCTCGAGACCGCGATCGAAGACGAGATGATGGCTTCAGGCCGACACTCGATCGTGCCGCCTTCGGGTCTCATCGGGGCGCACGAGCGCACCACCGGCAGCCTGCTCGAACCGGGCGAAGATGGTCTCGAGTCGGGTGTGACATTGCCACAAGGGCGGGGCGCCGACGTTGCGCCGACCCGCAAAGCCGAGCGCAGGGAGGCCGAACGTCACGAACGACAGAGCGCCCTCGGCGTTCATCCAGCGGGTCAAGAGGGGCGCCTTCGTCAGGAGGCCTCCAGCGATCGCGAAGGCCTCGACGAAGCGGCTCGCGCTGCCGACGAGGCGGTGACTTCTTACTTCGACGCCGAAGGCGCGGCGGCGGATCTCAAAGCCCGGGCCCGCCGCTGGGTTGACGACCACCCCGGGTGGAAGGCCGCAGCCGTCTCCGTGCTCGCCCTTGGGGTTGGCGTCGTCGTGGTCAACGCCTTGCGCAGCCGCCGCGGTTGAAATCCGGCAAGCCAATTGTGCTCACGGCAGCCGGCCCGTGAGCCCTCATGTCCCCGGGGTGAGGGCTCACGCCGCGACGGGCGTCTCGAGCCAGCCAGCAAGCGTCTCGCGCGCAGCCAGTCTCACGCGGTCGAGATCCGCGCCGGTGCGAATGACGACGCAGAGGATCCCGCCGGCTCCCGCCGTCAGGCAGAGCTTCCAGCGTCCGACGTCGGCGATGCAGAAATCGAGATGCTCGCGTGCGAGCAGGAAGGCTCCCCGAAGGCGGGCGAACTTGCCGCGAAGCTCCCCGAATGTGGCCAGGGCTGGCGCAGAAAGGGCAGCCGCGTCGACCTGGCCAGTGGCACCCACGAAGAAGCCGCCCTCCACACACGGCACCTCGAGCAGCGGAGCCAGCTTCCAATCGGTTTCGTTCGTCATCGAACCCTCCCCCCACTTGCCGGTTGCCCGGCGTCGTCGTTCCTTGGTACCCGCGTCTGCCGAGCGTCGCAAGCGCACCTCAGACCCCGCGGCGAAGATTTACCAGGCCAGCACCCTAGCGACGCCACAGCGCCATCTTCGCGACATCGCACTGAAACAGAACGGCCGCGGTGGGCCGTATTCCCCAGGGCGATCCCCGGTTTCTGCCTTTCCCGCATATCCCCGGCAACGAACGCCTCCTGCGTTCCGAAACTCCATCATGTTCGCCTCGCCCACGACCAGCACCGCCTGCGGCGCTCCTCGTCTGCGCGGGTTCATCACCGACGTCGACCTGCCCGAGGCCGAGCTGGTCTGGCCAGGGCTTCACGCCTTCTTGACGGCCCTTCCCGCAGCCGACCGCCCTGATACGTTCCTCGACCTGGTCTGGCGTTTCGAGACCGCGCAACGTTCTGCTGCCTGACCCCGACCAAGCCCCCATTCCCTCTCCGTCGCCGCGTCAGACCCCAGGGATCAGTCGAGCAGCTTCCACGAGCGCAGTTTCTGTCGCCAGGCCGGAAGGCTCTCCTTCGTGATCCGGCTGACCTCCGTCGGAAGGCGCAGCGGCACGACCTTCTTCCAATGGACCCGGTCGACGATTGTCTCGACCGCGCCTTTGCCCCAGTCGAACATCGCCGGGGCCAGCAACACGGGCGCTCGTCCCGCCTCGACGTACTCCAGCTGGGGTGGCAGTCCGCCGACGGCGACCAGCGAGATGCTCGACGGCAGCTCATCGAGCAGGGTCCTCGTCGCGAGCGCCCAGCCGCCCAGCATGGCCCAGCCGCGCAGGTCGGGATGTTCGCGACTCACCCGAAGCACGACGGCCGCTGCCTCCTCCGTCGTCTCGGGATGAAAGAACGTCCCGACGAGAGTGAGGCCCGGGTGTCTGGAGACCTCGCCCCGTGCGCCTGCGGTTCGCTGCCTCAGGTTGGGAGCGTCTTGACGCCCGGCCAAGATCGCTACCTTGCCTCGAGCACTCAGGGCCGCGGCGAGCTCAGCGACGATTCGTTCGCCGAGCTCGGTGTCGTTGGGGCCATGAAACGCGAAGCGCCTCGACAGCGGGGCATCGCTGTCGAAGGTCATCACCTCGACGCCGCGGGCAACAGCGCTGTCGATCGCAGCACCGATCAGCTTCTCGTCGGCACAGCTCACGGCGATCGCGGTGACCTTCTCCTTCACCAGGTCATCGAGGCGGTCGACCTGTGACTGCGGCGTCTCGTCGGCGGGCGGCCGCCAGAGGATCTCGATCCCGATGCCGTGCGCCTGCCCGAGGCTGCGCGCGGTCGTCTCGGCACCTTCCCTGGAGGCGAGGAAGATGGGATTGCTTCCACTTTTGGGAACGATGCCGATCCGCAAGACGGTTGGCGCTTGGCTTTTCTGACGGCGGCAGGCACTGGCCAGGAGGCCGGCGGTTGCGATCTCCGCTGCACCCCGCAGCGCTCTCCTTCGTGACCAGGGTGCTGTCGTCGTCGTCATGCGGGCCCTGCCTCGTGGTTGGTCACAGAGCTGGTCGCAGGGGAAGACGTGGCGTGCGAAGGCGTGGCGTGAAACGAGTGCGGTGGCAGCATGGCTTCAAGATGGGTCGGGCCGGGCGCGGCTCGGTGTGGACTGCGCGTCGATGTCGGACAACGGCGCCCTTGGTCGTGCATCCGCTTGCGACATCTGCAATTTGGGCGTGTTAGGCTCACGGATGGTGGAGCCGCTCAAGAAGTACCGGAAATCCGGGCTCGAGCATTTCATCAAGTTCGTGCGCGATCTACCCGTGATCTCGCCGAAGGCGATATTCGCTCGCCTCGAGGAGCTTGGATACCGCGGTCAACGCGAAGCCCGTCGCGCCGTGGCGCTGATGGCGTATCGCCACGTGCGCCGCGTCCGCCGCATCTACCTCGACGGCGCCAAGCGCGAACAGCTGTTGCCCAAAACCAACACGCTGCTGCTCGGGCCCACCGGCTGCGGCAAGACCCATCTCATCGAGCTGCTCTTCCGCGAGATCCTCCGCCTGCCGACGGTCATCGTCGACATCACGACTTACTCCGAGACCGGCTACGTCGGGCAGGACCCCTCGACCGTGCTCACGCGGCTGCTCCATGCCGCCGACGACAATCCACTGCTCGCGTCCATCGGCATCGTCTGCCTCGACGAGTTCGACAAGATCGCCTCGGGGCAGAACAACGCCATCTTCGCCGGTGCGGGAACCACCAAGGACGTCACTGGCCTCGGCGTCCAGCGCGAGCTGCTCAAGATGCTCGAAGCGTCGGAGGTCGTCGTCCCGCTCGAGCTGACCCATTCGTCGGCCGGGGATCACGTGGTGATGTCGACCGCCGACGTGGCGTTCGTGGCCGCCGGCGCATTTTCGGGCTTTCATCAGGTCGCCGCCCGACGCTCGTCGCTGGGGCGGCTCGGCTTCGGCGCCAAGCCCGTCGCGCACAAGGCAAGCGACGCCATCGCGGTCAGCTTCACGGCACAAGAAGTGGAACAGGTGGCCAACTTCCAGGCGTATGGCTTCCTGCCCGAACTGCTGGCGCGCTTTTCCCGTTTCGTCCCCTTCGAGGCCCTCGATGCCACGACGTTGATGGAGATCCTCTCGTCGAATGTGCTCGAGCGGCTGGTGCGCGAGTTCGAGGATGAAGGATTCGAGCTCGTGGTGGACGAGCCGGTGAAGCACCACCTGGTTGCCGAGTGCCTGGCGCGCGAGACCGGCGCCCGCGGCCTGTCGGCGGTCCTTACCCGTACCATCGAGGACACCGCTTTCGAGGCGTTCGCAGAGAAACGCGGCGGGCAGATCCGCATCAGCCTCGACGGCGGTCAGCTCACGGTTCACGCCGACACGCACTAGCGGGCGAACGGCGCACTCGCCACTCGCCCAGGATGCTGGCGATCAGCGCGCGAAGAGCTGCGTCACGTAGAGCGTCGGCAGCGTCTTGGGCTCTTGCTTGATGCTGATGCCGATCCCGATGCGGGCCACGTTGCGCGCCATCACGTTGGCCCTGTGGCCGGGGCTCGATAGGAAGCTTTTGTGTGCGTCGCTGACCGAGTTGGCGCGTCCGACGTTCTCGAGAACCACCAGCGCGCGGACGCCGGCGCGGCGAATGCGATCGGCGGCGTTGCCACTTTCCAAAGAGACGTGCTCGACGACTTGCCGGCGCGCCAGCTCGTCGCTGTAGGAGCGGGCCGCGCGGGCGAGCGCTTCGTCCCAGACCAACCCCGGCAGCCCGGCAGTGACGCGATCGCGGTTGACGGCTGCCAGTGCCAGGGCCTCGGCCTGCTTGACGTCGGTGGTCTCGGGCGCCGCCACCAGGGCTTTTTCCGCGGCTCGCGGCGGCTCGATCCCGCAGTAGATGGGGAAGTTGGCGACGACAGTCTTGCCCTCGCGTCCGCTGCCGACGATCTCGACCTGATAGCGGCCGTTGCCGGCCTGGCAACGAAAGATACCCTGGAACCCGTCGGCGCTTCCGCGGACCGCGAGCGGCGCGACGTCGCCTTTGGGTGGCGCGACGATGATGCGGGGATCGCGTCGCCCGCGCAGCAGGCGCCCCGCCACCAGCGCCGAATCGCCGCTCGCCATCTGGCGTGGGATGGGCAAAAGCTCGACGTCCGTCCGCTGCAGGGCCAGCACCACCGAGGTACGGCCGAGGAATCGGCGCACGATGCCGATGCCGATGCGCCCGAATGGCCCGCCTTGCAGCAGCCCGGGCAGGCGCGCGGCGTACTTGGTGCGGATGGTGTCGTCGTCCATGCCGACCTGGAACATCGCCAGCTCGGGCAGAGGATCACCAAGGCCGAAGTGGCTGAGCAGGAACTCCTGCAGCTCGAGCCCGGGCACGTCGTCGGGGCCCAAGGTCTCGGCCAACGTCTCGGCCACGGCGGTCAGTCGCCAGTCCGCGACGGGGGCGGCGTGGCCATGCGCGAGCGCGGCGCGGGCCGCCAGATCGGCGATGGTGCGGGCGAGGGGATCGCTCAACGCTTCTCTCGCCGAGCCCTCTACAGGGGGGGCGAAGTATTTGCGCGCGCCCCGGCCCACCGGTGAGACCTCTGCGGCTTGTGCGGGGGCGCACAACGGAAGGCAGCCGGCGCATAGACCTGCCAACGCCAGCACCGCAACCAGCGCATGGGCCGTTCCGTCCACCCGAAGTCCGCCTCCCCGGTGCGGGGCGGAAGCAGGCGAAGGCGAAGCCAGCATGGGCGTCATTGTAACGCGTGCCGGTCGGGTCGCGCGTGTTGCAGGCCGCGGCACGAGCAAACTCGCGCCCGGTCCTGGACTCCACTACGATCCGCGGTGTGAGTGACAGCTTCCGAGCCTCCCCGATGCCAGCGGCCCACCGTCGGTCGACAGCGACGGACGCGCTGGCGGAGGAATCGTCGGCAGTCGATGAGACGCCCTCGTCGGCAGAGTCGCAATCGCCGTTGCAGTCGTTCCGGCGCTACTTGACCACCGAACGCCGTTGCTCGCCGCACACCGTGCGCGCCTACCTGCGTGACGTGGGCGACTTTCTGATCCACCTCGCCGCCGGCGAAGCTTCATCGCCCAAGGCTGCCGCCAATCACGCGCCCAGTCCGCACGAGCTGTCCCCCTCCGCGTACACGCCTTCCGCGTGTCGCAGCTTCCTGGCGTCCTTGCACGGCAAGAACGACGCGGTCACCATCGCGCGCAAGCTGTCGTCGCTACGGACGTTCTTTCGCCTATTGGTGCGCCGGCGACTCATGGCGGGCAACCCTCTGGCAGGTCTGCGAGCCCCCAAACGCATGCAGCGCCTGCCGACCTTCCTCGGCAAGGAGGAGGCCGCGCGGCTGCTCGACACCCCTCGGGCGGGCGGGAGCGGTGCTCGCCCGCGTGGGGCAGGGCAGGGCGACGCCGCCCCTGCCGATCCAGCGCGCCAGAGCGCCGCCCGGGCCCGCGATCAGGCGCTGTTCGAAGTCCTTTATGGCGCTGGTCTGCGCATCTCCGAGGCCTGCGGACTCGATCTCGGGGACGTGGCGCCCGACGGGACGGGCGCGTTGATCACGGTTCGCCAGGGAAAG
>JANNNO010000277.1:0-5253 GCA_031398585.1 Myxococcales bacterium
ACCGTGATCTCATCCCCCCCGAAAAGCCGCGCCCCGCCCAGAAATACGCCTTCGAGGACGACCTCGACGTCTGCACCGGCTGCAAGGCCTGCGTCGCCGCCTGTCACAGCCTCAACGGCCTCGACGGCACCGAGGTCTGGCGCACGGTCGGCCTTCTGCACGGTGGCGACGCCGCCCAGCCGGTGCAAAAGACCGTCACGACGTCCTGCCATCACTGTGTGGATCCGTCCTGCCTGTCGGGCTGCCCGGTGCGTGCCTACGAAAAGGATCCCGTCACCGGCATCGTCAAACACCTCGACGATCAGTGCATCGGCTGCCAGTACTGCACGTTGATGTGCCCGTACGATGCGCCGAAGTACAGCGCGGATCGCGGCATCGTGCGCAAGTGCGATATGTGCAGCGATCGGCTCGCGGTCGACGAGGCGCCAGCTTGCGTGCAGGGCTGCCCCAACCAGGCGATCAAGATCACGGTCGTCGATCAGATGGCGTCGCTGCAGGCGAGCCAGGCGGGGACTTTCCTGCCTGGCGCCCCCGCGCCCGACCACACGGTTCCGACGTCGGTCTACAAGAGCAGCAAGGCGATCGGTTCTGCCCTGTTGCCGGCCGACTTTTACAGCGTCAGCACCGAGCACTCGCACCCGCCTCTCATCGTGCTGCTCGTGTTCACGCAGCTGGCAGTCGGCGCCTTTGCTACCACCTTCCTCGGCAAGCTCTTTCTGTCTTTGCCGGCGTTGGGGCCCTGGGCGCTCTCCCAGGCCGCCTTCTCGATGTTCCTCGGTCTCTTCGCGCTGGGGGCCAGCGTCTTTCATCTCGGCCGACCGGCAGGGGCTTGGCGCGTCTTTCTCGGGCTGCGCACGTCGTGGATGAGCCGCGAGGCGATCGGCTTCGGCATCTTCGCCAAGTTCGGTGTGCTCACCGCGGGAGCGATCGCGGCGGCGCAGTGGCCGCGCATGCCGATGCGGGATCTGGTGGTGGCCGCGGTGCCCTTCCTGGAAGGAACCACAGCGTTCGTAGGCATGGTCGGCGTGATCTGTTCGGTCATGATCTACGTCGCTACCCGGCGTACCCAGTGGCGTGCGTTTATCACCGCGCCCAAGTTTCTCGGCACCACCGCGCTGCTCGGCGCGGCCACCGTCCTGGCGGTCTCACAGCCGTTCGCCGGTACCCTGCCAGCCGAGAGTCGTCTGGTGCTCGAGGGCCCCTATGCCCACCGCCTCTGGATCGCGATCCTGAGCATCGCGGTGGCCAAAGCCATCTTCGAGGCCGCGCTGTTGCGACACGTGCGCGATGAAGGTCACACCGTCGCCAAGCGGGTGGCGATGTTGACCCTGCGTGATCTGCATCGTTCGACGGTCGCGCGCTTCGTCTGCCTCGCGGTGGGCGGCATCGTGTTGCCGGTCCTGGCCCTGCTGGGCGCGCCGGCCATGGCCATGGCGCCCCTGTCGCTGGCGCTGCTGATCATCGGCGAGCTGTGCGAGCGATACGCCTACTTCAAGGCAGCGCCTCCCTCGCGCATGCCGGGGGGCCTCAGCTGATGGGCGAACGCAAGGGTAAGCTGGCGGGCCTTCTCGACAAGGCCAAGGACCTGGCCGGCGAAGTCCTCGTCGCACGCCGCGGCCCGCTCACGCGCGATCTTCTGCTTGCGCCGGGCGACTTCGGTCTCGGCAAGGTGCCGGCGCGGCTGGTCCCCGATCAGACCACAGGCATGGTCTGCGGCTTCTGTTCGACCGGCTGCGGGCTCGACGTGCATCTCAAGAACGGCGTCGCGGTCAACCTCACGCCGCGTACCGATTATCCCGTCAATCTCGGCATGGCGTGCCCCAAGGGCTGGGAGGCGCTGACGCCGCTGGCGGCCGACGATCGCGCCACGATGCCCATGCATCGGGCCGCGCGCGGCAAGAAGCTCGCGCCGATCTCGTGGGACGCGGCCCTCACCACGATGGTGACGCGCTTCAAGGACATCCAGGCTCGCCACGGCAAGGGCGCGGTCGCCTTCATCAGCACCGGGCAGATCGTCACCGAGGAGATGGCGCTGCTGGGGGCGCTGTGCAAGTTCGGCATGGGTATGATCCATGGCGATGGCAACACCCGCCAGTGCATGGCGACGTCGGTGGTCAGCTACAAACAATCGTTCGGCTTCGACGCGCCCCCCTTCACGTACGCTGACTTCGAGCAGTCGGACACCATCGTCCTGGTCGGCTCCAACCTCTGCATCGCGCACCCGATCATGTGGGAGCGGATCTGCCGCAACCCCAACCGGCCCGAGATCATCGTGGTGGATCCGCGCAAGACCGAGACCGCGATGGCGGCCACGATGCACGTTCCGCTCGCGCCCAAGTCGGACCTGGTCCTGCTCTACGCGGTGGCCAATCTGCTCATCGAACGCGGCTGGATCGACCGCACGTACATCGATGCGCACATCAACGGCTTTCCGGAGCTACGGGCTCAGATGGCCAAGTTTCCCCTGGCCATGGCCAGCAAGGAGACCGGTCTGCCCGAAGCCGAGATTGAAGCGTTGGTGGCGAAGATCCACGCCGGCAAGCGGGTCTCGTTCTGGTGGACCATGGGGGTCAACCAGAGTCACGAAGGTGTGCGCGTGGCCCAGGCGATCATCAACCTGGCCCTCATCACCGGCAACATCGGGCGGCCCGGCACCGGCGCCAACTCGATCACCGGTCAGTGCAACGCGATGGGGTCGCGGCTGTTCTCCAACACGACCAACCTCCTCGGGGGGCATGACTTCCTCAACCCTGACCACCGGGCCAAGATCGCGGGGATTCTCGGCATCGATGCGGCGGTGATCCCGCAGCAGAACAGCGCCCCTTACGATCAGATCTTCGAGAAAATCCTCTCGGGCGAGATCAAGGCGTTGTGGGTCATCGCGACCAACCCGGCGCACTCGTGGATCAACCAGGGCTTCGCTCACGAGATTCTTTCCCGCCTGGAATTCCTCGTCGTGCAGGACATGTACACGTCGACCGAGACCGTGGCTTTTGCCGATCTGCTCCTGCCAGCGGCCGGGTGGGGCGAAAAGGAAGGCACGTTCATCAACTCGGAACGGCGCATCGGCGTCAGCAAGAAGGTCGCGCGTGCGCCCGGCCAGGCGCTGTCCGACTTCAACATCTTCCGCCTGGTCGCGGACGCCTGGGGGTGCGGCGATATGTTCGCGCGCTGGCACAGCCCCGAAGCGGTCTTCCAGATCTTGAAAGAACTGTCGCGGGGCCAGCCGTGCGACATCACCGGGATCAAGGACTACGAGATGCTCGATCGCGCGGGCGGGGTGCAGTGGCCGCTGCCGGAGGGCGCGACGCTGTCGGCGTCCGAACGACGCCTGTTCGAAGACGGTCGCTTCTTTCATCCGGACGGGAAGGCTCGCCTCATCCACGACGATCCGCGCCCGATCCCCGAAGCGGTCAGTCGTGACTACCCGCTCGCTCTGCTGACGGGGCGGGGCAGCTCGAGCCAGTGGCACACACAGACCCGTACGGCGAAATCCGCGATCCTGCGCAAGCTGTCCCCGATGGAGATCTACATCGAGGTGAATCCGGAAGACGCCGAGCGGCTCGGCATGTCGCCCAACGAATGGGTCAGCGTGGTCTCGCGCCGGGCCAGCATCCGGGCCCGTGCCTTTGTCACCCACAACGTCAAGGCGGGGCAGGTGTTCATTCCCATGCACTACGAGGTGATGAACAAGCTCACGTTCCCCTCGTTCGATCCGCACTCGCGGCAGCCGAGCTACAAGTACTCGGCGGTGCGCCTCGAACGGATCACGGCTGACAATCCGGCGTAGCGCGACCTACGATCACGCGGCCGGCTTCAGTCGGTGGGGCCGCAACCCGCGCGCCATCAGGCCAAGCCCAGCCGCCGGCATGCCGAAGATGAGCAGCGCGGTCCAGAGCGTCGTGCGTTGAAAGTAGATGTCGAGGTTCGCGATCACCCCGACCACGATCACGAGCAGACCGCCGGCGACCAGGACCCAGCCGAGCTTCGAGCCGCCGTTGAAGAAGAGCAGGGCGATGCCGAAGAGGACCGGGATCAACGTGATGCCGAACGAGTTGCGACCCCCAAAGGTCCAGAAGGAGCTCTGAACGGTGATGCGATCGAAGAGCAGATAGACTCCGATCGCGAACAGGATGAGCCCGACGAGGAACTCGCCGACGCCCCCGGGGGTGCCGCCGGCGCCGGTGAAGGGTTTGCGACCACCGAGGCTGGAACCGGATTCCGACATGCGGGGCATCTTACTTCGGGTCGTGCCGCCGCGGCGTCGGGTTCACTCCAGCTGTCCGATGGCGAACTTGAGGTAGTCGCCCTCGGGGAACCAGTCGCGTACCGGGTGATCGAAGCCCGCGCCCGCCTCGTGCAGAGGGACGAAGCGACGGCCGGCGGCCCGCACCCCCTCCTCGACGCTGGCGCGGAACTCGTCGCGAGAGAAATGGCTCGAGCAGGACGCCGGGCAGAAGAGGCCACCGGGAGCCGTGACCGCCGCGCAAAGCTGGTGCAAGCGGCGGTAAGCCGTGCGCGCGGCGGGCAAGGCTGTTTGTTTGGGGGCGAAGCTAGGGGGGTCGGAGATCACGATGTCCCAGCGCTGGCCGGTGGCCCGCGCTCGGGCGAGGAAGGCGAACGCGTCTTCGGCATGAAAGCCGGCGGCTCGTAGGTTGAGGCCATTGCGCGCGAAATTCTCGCGAGCCGCCGCAATCGCAGGCGCGGCAACGTCGACCGTGTCGGTAAAGCGCGCACCTGCGGCGGCGGCATAGACCGAGAACCCGCCGGTATAGCCGAAGAGGTTGAGCACGCGTTTGCCCGCCGCCCGCCGCCGGATCTCGGCGCGGTTCTCCCGCTGATCGAGGAACAGGCCGCCCTTTTGGCCGTGGGCCAGATCGACCGCAAAGCGGAGGCCATTTTCGCGAACCTCTTCCACTGAAGGGGGCTCGCCGGCGAGGGTGTGGCGCGACTGTCGATCGATCACGCTGGTGATACCGCCCGTCGCCAGCAGCTGCTGGGGCAACTGCGCATAGAACGCCCGCGCGCCGTCACCATCGAAGCGGATGGTCGCCACCGGACCGTAGACGTCGACGTGCACGCCGGGTAGCTGATCGGCTTCGCCGTGGATCCAGCGGAACGCCGTCGTGTCGCTGTCCGCCAGGCGGGTGGTCCGTTCCGTCCACGTGGCGTGCAACCGTTGCTCGACCAGGCTGCCGAGCGAGGTGCCAGCCACCGTCGTCAACACCCGGACCGCGATGGGCGAGCGCGCGT
>JANNNO010000294.1:0-12850 GCA_031398585.1 Myxococcales bacterium
CCTGCGCGAGCGGAGCTACCACCAGGAGCTCTCCGAAACTCTGCATCTGCTGGGTGCACGCCCGCTGTCGGTCTGGCTACCGATTGGCCTCGTCGACGCCATCTGCGCGCTGGTGGGGGGCGGGCTCGGGCTGGTGCTGGGAGCGGCGATCACGGCGCGCGCGCTGGGCGCGGAGGCCGCGACGCTCGGCTGGGGAGGCCGCGAGATGTTGATGGCCATGGCCGCGCTGGCAGCGCTCGGGATTTTCACCGGGTGGCTCTCGCTGCCGCGCGCCCGATCCCTCTGGGCCCGCGTGCGATGAAACGAGGCCTCGTCGTCGTCGCGACCTTGGCAGCCGCCCTGCCGTGGGCATCGGTAGCGCGGACCGCGGCGGCCCGTCCCACCACGGGACAGTCCCCGGCCAGCGTAGGTGCCAAACCGCACGGCGCCCACGCGCAAGCGCCCCGCTCGCCAGGCGCCCGGATGTCCCCGTCCGCAGCGCACTCAGCCGCACCCGCCGCGAGCCTCGACACGAAGGTTCCCCAAGCGAGCGTCGCCGCGAGCGCGCGCCCCGGCGGCGGCGGGAAAGCAACATGGCGCGCCTCGAGGCTGAAGGCAGGCCCCTCCGCGCCCAGCGATCTCGAGGTCGTGGTCGATCCCGTTGCACGCGCGCGAAGCCGCGAGGCGCTGATGGCAGCCCGGGCCGAGGCGGCCGAACGGCGAGCGCGGGCGCACGCCCTGCTGGCCTATCGACTCGCGCGGCGCCGCAGCTCCGAGCTCTGGTCCGAGCCGGCGCGCCGGGCGCAGACAGCGCGGGCGCTCGACGCTGCCTGGTTGGTCCTGCGTCGAAGTGCGGGGGAGCGTTCGGCCTGGCGGCGGGAGCTGGCGCAGGCGAGCGCGGATCGTTCGTCGCTCGAACGACGATTGGGACAGACGGGTGGCGGCGGGCTGAAGGAGGACGCTGGCGACGGCCACGGGGCGGCTGACTCGGCCGAGGAGCCCACCACCTTGGCACGTCGGGCAAGCAGCAGCCCCGGCATGCTGGTCCTGGTCGGGGTGCTGGGACCGGGGGCGAGTCTGGCCGCGCCCCCGGCGGCGAGCTCCTGGCTGCACTGGCCAGCGCGGGGAGCGACCCTCTCGGCGCCTGGGCTGCGGCGCGACCCGGCGACTGCCACCGAGTCTCGAGGCGAGGGCATCGAGCTGCTGGCCCGCCTCAACGATCCCGTGCATGCGGTGGCGGACGGCCACGTTCGCAAAGTCGCCGCGTTACCCCAGGGCGGATACGCGGTCGTGCTGGCTCACGACCAGGAGCGCATCAGCATCGTGAGCGGCCTGCGGCAAGTCGATGTCACCGAAGGCGCCGCCGTGAAGGCCGGCAGCCCGATTGGCCTCGTCGGACGGGATCTCGATGGCGCCCCGGTGCTCGGCTTCGAGCTCTGGCAGGACGGCGCCCCCATCGATCCGCGCCCGCTGTTGCCAGCGCGGCCGCGCTGAAGCTCCGCGTCGCCACTTCCGCGGCGCTGCCCATATCCTTGCCGCCGCGATTCTGCGAGGCTCGCGCGTGGAGGGCGACATGACACGGCAGAGCCTGGTTACGATTCTCTCGCGGTCATCCCACAACCCGGGCGTGGCCGTCGCGATGGCCGCCGCCCTCGCCTGTCTCGTCGCCGCCTGCGATCCTCCTGGCCAGGTGCCTCCTGCGCCCGGTACCGGCTGTGACTACGGCGGCAAGAGCTATCGTCCCGGCGACACCTTCCGCTCCACGGACGGCTGCAACACCTGTTCGTGCGCCCCCGGGGGCGCTGTGCGCTGCACGCTCGTCGCCTGCGTGGATGGCGGCGGGCCCACCGGCGGCTGTCTCTATGAAGGCAAAACTTACCCGGTCGGGGCCACCTTCCCGTCCGCCGACGGCTGCAATCAGTGCAACTGCTTGCCGAACGGCAGTGTGGGCTGCACCAAACGCGCTTGTCCCAAGCCCGATCCCGCGCCCTGCCGCCGCACCGGCTGCTCGGGGCAGGTCTGCGCCTCCGAGGATGTGGTCACGACCTGCGAGTTCCGTCCCGAGTACGCCTGCTATCAAAAGGCGATCTGCGAACGCCTGGCCGGCGGCGCTTGTGGCTTCCGCAAGACCCGCGAGCTCGAGAGCTGCCTGGCCGACCTCGGCCGCTGACCCGCCTGCGCGATCGTTGTTCTAATCAACGACTTTATCGGAAGATCGCGCAGCGACCCGATCTCCAACGCCTCAAACGCCCGGATCGATCGGGCCGCCGATGGTCGAGAGCACGGACATCATCTCCTCGTGGATGTGACCGTTGCTCGCTAGCACGCCGCCCGAGAGGGGATTGTAGGCACTGCCGTCGAGCTCGCTGATGCGGCCGCCAGCCGCCGTGATGATCGCAGCGCCTGCTACCGTGTCCCAGGGCTGCAAGCTGCGCTGCCAGGTGCCGTCGAGCCAGCCGCAAGCCACGTAGCAGAGATCGAGCGCGGCGGATCCCAGGCGGCGAAGGCCCTCGGCGACGCCATTGAAGGCGACGAACGAAGGTGTGTTCCCGGGGCGGGCGGCAATCGGCGTGGGAAAGCTGGTGACCAGCAGCGAGCGGCCGACGGTGCGGGTCGGCGAAGGCTGGATGGGGCGTCCGTCGCGCAGCGCCCCCCAGCCCGGTGCGCCGACGAAGGTCCAGCCCATGACCGGGGCATGCACGACGCCGAGCACCGGGACGCCGCCGCGAAAAAGGCCAATCGAGACCGAAAAGAACGGCAGGCCGTGGGCGAAGTTCACCGTGCCATCGAGCGGATCGACGTAAAAGACGCCCGCGCCGCCGTCGGTGACGACGCTGCCCCCAATGCGGCTGCCCTCTTCGCCGACGATGCCGACCCCGGGAAAGTCCTGCCGCAAGCGCGTGACGATGGCGGCTTCGGCCCGCCGATCGAACTCCGTGACGATGTCCTTCTCTTCCGACTTGTATTCGATGGTGGGCCGCTGCTCCCAACCCTCGAGCAAGATGCGCCCCGCCTCGCGGGCAATGGCTTCTACGGCCGACAGGTCACGACCAAGTCGGTCGCTGGGCAGGTCACTCATGCCTCTTTGTAGCGCGAAATCCCCCGTCAGCGCCGGCCAGCCGGCGCCGCGAGAGAAGACCACGGCCGAGGCGGGGCCCGAGGCCTGAAAATGCCCGAGGCCCGAGGCCAACTACGGCCGCGTCAGGCAGCGGACCGATTGCAAGGTACCTTCTTCGAGGTCAGTGCCCTTGCGGTCGATTTCGATCTTGTAGCGGTAACGGGGGCACACCGGTGTGTCTTCCTGCACCTGCCAACAGACGTTGGTCTCGCGGTCGGTGCAGCGGGGAAGCAGGACCTCGCCCCGGCTGGGGGTGGTCTCGACCACCACGCAATCGGGATCCATCTTGGGGTCCGGCGTCGTGTCGACGAGGTTGGCGTCGACACAGGGCGATCCGATGATCACGCGGATCTTCTCGCCTATGGCCTGAAGCGCCGACCGGAAGTCGTTCTGACAGATGCTGTGGATGCTGTTGTTCTTGAACGACTCGACGAACTTCTTGACCCGCAGGCCCGGCGTCGCCGTGCCGTTGCGTGATTCACACACCGGCCGCAGGGTCTTGTCGCCGAACTGGCCGCCGTTGGCAGCCCGGATGTCATAGTTGGTCGTGGCAGGCGTGGCGGGCGCGATGGGCCAGCCAAAGATGCCGGCCGCGATGATCATCTCGTCCTTCTTCACGGCCAGGACGTCGTTCACCATCTGCGTGAGCGGAACCAGCGCGCCGTCGCCGTCGTTGGCGGCCGCGCACTCCGAAAGCGGTCGCGTCAACGGGTTGGCCATGACATTTCGTTGTCCACCACAAGCATGGCCCTCGATGGCACAACGCAAGCTGGTGTCCTGCCCCGGGTTCACCATCGAGAACATCTGGCTGTCCGGCGGCGCCGTGCAGTCGTCCTCGTCCGTTATGAGGATGAAGGCGAGGTACGAATCGTCGCCGCGCACGAAGCCGCCGTTGTCCTTGTTGGTCAACGCGCGGCGAAGCGCTCCAATGGAGTGCTCGAAACCGCAGCCAGTGGTCCCGAAGCGCGCCATGCAGGTAAAGGCGTTGGGCAGGCCCTGGTTGCCTGGTGCCGGCGGGAAGTTCGGCTCGAGCGTGCGGAGGAAACGCCCGCCGGCAGCGCCGACATTGATCTGGCACTCGGCGCAGGTGTCGCGCCCCACGGCGGTGCAGAACAGTCCGTTGTCACCGCCCGGGCGGTTGCAGGCAGCGTTGATCGATCCGGCGCCGCCGCCGAGATCGGTGCTGACCGCGGCGATGTGCAGATCGGCCCCGGGAATGTTCAGCTCCTGCATGAAGAAGCGGAAGTTCGCCGCGAGGTTGTCCTGCTCCTGTTGCATCGACCCCGAATTGTCGACGACGAAGACGATGTCGACTTTGTGGGCCCGCTTGATCTCACGCCGTTGCGCGGATTCGCCGACCGGGTCGGGCTCGGGTTTTTGCAACGGGTGAGAGTTGCACGA
The DNA here is from genome assembly GCA_031398585.1 of Myxococcales bacterium. Taxonomy (GTDB): domain Bacteria; phylum Myxococcota_A; class Polyangia; order Fen-1088; family Fen-1088; genus JANNNO01. The sequence continues at coordinate 4,499 of JANNNO010000294.1, forward strand.
CCATAGGAGGAACGGCAGTACGGGCGCGGCAGCCCCCAACATCAACCAACGCCAAAGCCGCTTCGTACGAGCCGCACCTGCTTGCTTCGGGGCCGAGCAAGAGTGCTGCACCATGCGGCTAATGTACGCCAAGCCTTGGGCCGGTCAACGGGGAGAGCCGGGTTTTCACGGCGATTTTCGCGGCAAGCACAGCGAAAATCCCAAAAAACTTTTGATGAAAATCCTATGCCCTCGGGTAATCCACGCGGCCACAGGTGCGGTGGTGTCTGCGGGGGCCTGACCGCCCGAGTGCCGCGAGCCAGAGCTACAGCTCGATCTGCATGCCGAGCTCGAGCACTCGATTGGGCGGCAGACCGTAGAAATCGGTTGGCGGCCGAGCGTTGCGCGACAGGAATGCAAACAGCGCCCGTCGCCAGCCGGCCATCTCTCGCACGCGCCCCGGAACCAGGGTTTCGCGGCCCAGGAAGAAGCTGCACTGCTCTTCGCGCAGGTCGAGGCCGGCCTGGCGGCAGAGGCGTAAGACCTCGCTGATCCGCGGCGTCTGCATGAAGCCGTAGTGCGCGGTCACCGCCCAGACGCCGGGCCCGAACTCGCGAAAGTGGATCCGGTGGCGCTTCTCGACGGCGGGCACGTCGTCGGTGACGATGGTCAGGATGACGACCTTCTCGTGCAGCACCTTGTTGTGTTTGACGTGATGGAGCAGCACGCCGGGGGTGCCTCGCCGCGTGGACGTCATGAAGACCGCCGTCCCCGGCACGCGGTAAGGACCGTGCCGTTCGATGTCGGCCAAGAAGAGCTTGAGCGGCAGCGTCGTCGACTGCATGCGGGCACCGAGGATGGCGCGGCCTTTGCGCCAGGTCGTCATGATCGAGAAGACCCCCGCGGCCACGACCAGGGGAACCCAGCCACCGGCGGCGATCTTGACGAGATTGGCGCCGAGAAACGCAAAGTCGATGATCAGGAAGAGTCCGACCAGCGAAGCGGCTTGCCACTTTGGCCAGCCCCAGCGCTCGCGGGCGGCGGCATAAAAGAGGATCGACGTGATCGCCATCGTCCCGGTGACGGAGATGCCGTATGCCGCCGCCAGCGCGCTCGACTGCCTGAACGCGAGCACGAGCCAGAGGCACGAGATCATCAACATCCAGTTGATGGTCGGGACGTAGATCTGACCGCGCTCTCGCTCCGAGGTGTGCACGATGGTCATGCGCGGGGAAAAGCCCATCTGCATCGCCTGGCGCGTGATGGAAAAGGCGCCGGAAATCAAAGCTTGCGAGGCGACCACCGAGGCGATGGTGGCGAGCACCAGCATCGGATAGAGCGCGGCCCCCGGCGTAAGCGCAAAGAAGGGATTGGCGGCGGCGGCGGGATTGTCGAGCAGCACCGCGCCCTGGCCGAAGTAGTTGATGACCAGAGCGGGCATCGCGAACGCGTACCAGGCGAGGCGAATGGTGCGCCGGCCGAAGTGGCCCATGTCGGCGTAGAGCGCCTCGCCGCCGGTCACACAGAGCACGACCGCGCCCAGCACCAGATAGCCGTGGGCGCCGTTGGCGGCGAAGAACCTCACGGCGTGGATCGGGTTGAGCGCGAGAAGAACGTCGGGACGCCGGAAAATAGCAGGTAGGCCGGCCATCGCGATGGCCGCGAACCAGACCAGCATGGCAGGACCAAACAGCGCGCCGAGGCCCGCGGTGCCGCGACGTTGAAGAACGAAGAGCCCCACCAGGATGAGGCAGGTGATCGGGACGACCACGGGTTCAAAGAGCGGCGTGGCCACCGTCAGTCCCTCCACTGCCGAGAGCACGGTGACCGCAGGGGTCAACATGCCATCGCCGTAGAGCAGGGCCGCACCGAAGAGGCCGAGGTAAGCCAGCGACGAGCGCATACGGCGGGGCGTGACGATGCCGGTGCTAGGAGCGACCAGCGCCATCAACGCGAGCACCCCGCCCTCACCGTTGTTGTCGGCGCGCAGGACGAAGACCACGTACTTGACGACGATGACGAGGGTCAGTGACCAGAAGATGAGCGAGAGCAGACCGAGGACGTTGCCAGCGGTCGGAGGAACGCCGTGCGGACCGCTCACGCATTCCTTGAGGGCGTAAAGCGGCGAGGTACCGATGTCGCCGTAGACGACTCCCAATGCGGCGACGAGCTTCGTGAGGTTCGCCCGCCCGGAGGCGTGGACTTGCGCGGGCAGAAGCCCGCTCTGACTCGGGCCGCTCGAATCGTTCATGGAAGGCGGCTTCATAGCCCAACCGCCGGTTGCCATGGTCGTGGATTGGGGTCCAAACGCAAGTTCACGGGAACGAACGTGCTGACCCGCCGAGCCTCGTTGAAACGGCGACGGTTCGACCTCGCGACGCCGTGTCGCAATGCAGCGTCGGCCGGGATGGAAGGAAAGGACCACCAGCACGCCGATGGATAGGAACTCGCTTTGCCTGTTCTGGAACGATTCGAACCAGAACGAGGCAGAGCTCATGTATCCGCCCAGAGACATCGGCTCGTCCCCATGGTGGAGCGCCTGTCCGTTGTGGTGACCCACTGGGCCCGTCCCGCGCCGGCCCTTGAGCGGCGCGGGGGTCCGTGCGACCTTGAGAGCGTTTTGCGCCCGTCGTTTTTGCCGCTTTGCTTCCCTTTGGTCGCACTGTTTCTGGCTCCTGTCCAGGCGTTGGGAGCCCCCGGTGCCAAGGCGCCTGCCGCTCGGGGCAAGGGCGCGGCGTCGGCGACACCTGCTGCCCCCCGCGTGATGCTGCGACCGACGTTCGACAAGCGGACGGGGCTGGCCGAGCCATCACTCAGCGCGCTGGTCGCGGCGTCGAACCGCGGGGATCGGATCGAGCTCACCCGGCTGGCCGAACGGATCGGAGTCGCGCGCCTCTTCGAGCTGCTCTCGGCGCCCGAGAAGGCCTCGGAGAAGGCGCACGTACTTGCGGCTCTCGATGCCGTGCGGTTCATCGAGGGCGGCATCGGCGTGCTCGGCGCCACCGCGCGGCTGCTGGGTGATGGCGATTCCAAGGTGAGCGAACGCGCGGCGCGCACGCTGGGGGATCTGCTGCGCGCAGATCGGCTGGACAAGCTTGCCGAATGGGAGATCCCGGGTGACGAGGTGTCGCTGGCTTGCCAGGGGCTGCTCAAGGCAGCGGAGGGATCCGGCACGCACCTGCCAACGCGGGTGGCGGCGATCGAGGCGCTGGGCGAGGCGCATGCCTTTTGCCGAGGACACAAGGGGATCGCGGGCGGCATCGCAGGCATGTCGGCTGACGAATCTCCCGAGATGCGGCGGGCGGCGCTGCTGGCCCCCCAGATCGTGAAACAGGAGAACATCGAAACCATCGGCAGCATGACCGAAGACGCTGTGCCCCTGGTGGCGGGCGCCGCCGCGGTGGTCTGGTGTCGCGTCAGCTACGAGGGCCTGCGCAAGGGCTCCAACAGCGAAACCGACAAGCGACGCCTCTTCCGCCTGCGCATGTTGGTCCTGGCGGATATCGCGCCGGTGGAAGACACCGCCGAGATCCTCCCCTGTCTGGCGCTCTCCAAAGATCCCGAAGATCAGAAGGCCGCCGACTACGGTCGCCGACGACAGGCCCCGGCCGCCCCCGGCGGCAGCGCGGGCAACATGCAGCGCTGGTGACGCTGGCGAGGAGCGACGCTCACTCCGATGCGGCCTTTGCGCGTCTTCGACGGCGCGTTATCGTCTTCACATGATCGACGTCATCGCCCACGATCGGGTGCAAGAGCTGCGTCTGGCGCGTCCTCCTGTGAACGCCCTCGATCCGGGCCTCGTGCGCGCCCTGCGAGAGGCGCTGGTGCGGGCGCGAGAGGCGGGCGCGGCGGCCATCGTCTTGTCGGGGCAGCCGGGCATGTTCTCGGCGGGGTTGGATGTCCCTCACTTGCTGACGCTCGATCCGAGCGCGCTGCGCGCCTGCTGGACCGACTTTTTCGGCCTCTTGCAAGATCTCGCGGAGTTCCCCGTGCCGGTGGGCGCGGCGTTGACGGGACACAGCCCTGCCGGAGGCACCGTGCTCGCGCTCTATGCGGATCGTCGCGTGCTGGCGGCGGGGTCGTTCAAGGTCGGACTCAACGAAGTGCAGGTCGGGCTGCCGGTTCCTCCCGTGCTCTACCGCGCCCTCGTCTTTCTCTGCGGTGAACGCGAGGCCGCGCGACTCGCGGTGGGCGGCCTGCTGCTCGATCCCGCCGAGGCTCTGCGCGTTGGCCTCGTCGACGAGGTGGCCGAACCACAAGAGGTGGTCGCGCGGACTCTCGCGTGGGCGCAGGAGCTGGTGAAGCGGCCGCCCACGGCGCTGGCGACGACGCGGGCGCTGGCGCGCAAGCCGCTGCGGGATTCCTTTGCCGACGTGGATGCCAGCATGATCGACGGCGTCGTCGATCAGTGGTTCACCCCCGAAACGCAGGGGGTTTTGCGCGCCCTCGCCGCCCGACTCGGCAAACCGCGCGCTTGAGCGAGCGCGAACCGGACGCCACTGGCAGCGTCTCGTTCGCGCGATCATGGCGGCGCACACCGATTGTTCGTTTCGGCCATATGCCGCTGCGTGGCCGAATGGAGGCTTGATCCGGGCAGAGGCGGGCGCACAATGAGCGCAGCCGACGAGGCGCGCCCGCCCCGCGCTCCTTGACCGGCCGCAATGCGCGGTCGGCGTCGCGCGAACCACGAGGAGTTCCCATGCGATCTGCGACGGTTAGGGGCCGAGCCGGCTTTGCGATCACGGTGCTGACGGCGGTGCTGGCCGCAGCAGGCTGTACCGGCGAGGTTGCCCTCACGGCGGCAACCATCACGGCGGCAGCCATCGATGAAGGTGGCCATGTGCCCTTGCAGCCAGGTGAGCTCGCGGGCGAGATCGAGGTTCGCATCGTCGACTTCGAGGACGGGCGGAGCGAACGCCGTTACCACCTGCTGACCGGCGAGGGTTTGCCGCCGAGGCTCTTGTTCTCGAGCGATCCGGAACTGGCTCCCGGAACGCGGCTGGTCGTCACCGGCTCGGCGGCCGGGCGCGCGCTCACGGTGGATCGCTTTCGCGTGGTCGGTCTCGACAAGCGCAGCGGAGCGGGGCTCGAGGCCGATCAGCCGGCTCTCATCGGGGCGCCGGCGTTCCCCAAGCGGCGCATGGCCTTCGTGCTGCTTGATCTCGGTATGGGGGTGAACATCACCGTCGACGAAGCTCGCCGCAAAGCCTTCGGCATGGCGCCCGGGGATCAGTCGATGAAGCAGGTCATGCTGGAGTACTCCTTCGGCCGGCAGGACCTCGAAGGCGAAGTGCTCGGCCCCTTCCATGCGACCATGCAAGGGTGCGACGAGGACGCGGTGGCGGCGTCGCTGCGTCCGATGATTCCCGCCGGCTTCGACAACATCGTCTGGTACTTCGGCAATCGCGTTTCCGCGTGCGGCTGGGCGGGCGTGGCTCCCCTTGGACGCGTGGGTCGCATCGCGGGACAGCTCTGGGTCAACGGCACCGCCTCGTGCCGGGTGGCGACTCACGAGTTCGGGCACAACCTCGGCTTGCAGCATGCGGCGCGCTTGCGTTGCATGGGCGCTGCCTTTGCCGACGATCCCAGCAAATGCATGTCGAGCGAATACGGCGACAGCGCTGACGTGATGGGCGATGGCTGCAATCACATCAACGCGTATTCCAAGGCGTACCTCACTTACCTCGACAAGTGTAACGGGGTGCAGGTGGGTGGCTCCGGCAGCTTCACCATCGCGCCGCTGGAATCGAGCTGCAACGGTCCCCAGGTGCTGATCGTTCCGATGCCGAAGATGCGGCGGGTAGGCGGCACCGATGTTCGCAACTACGTGCTCGAGCTGCGGGCGCCGATCGGCCTCGACACGCGCTTCGTGCCGCAGGTGCTGGTGCGGGTGGCGGCGCCGCTGGTCGGGATGCGATCGGCGCGCATGACCTGGATCCTCGACACCAACCCTGCCACGACGCCGCTCGATGGCCTCAAGCAGGGCGAGACCTTCATGGATCCAGCGGGCGGCCTGTCGTTCACGGTGGAGGCGGTCTCGGCGAGCAGCGCCACGATCAAGGTCGACGGGCCGGCTGGGGGCGCCTCCACCTGCCTCGACAACACGCCGTTTGCGGCGGCGCCCGGTCCCGAGACCTGCGTGAACAATGCGCCCGCTGCCCCCCCGGCAGCGGACGCGGGCTCCGCGCCGCCGCGGGACGCGGGATCGCCTTTTCGGGATGCCGGAAGCGGCCCGAGCAGCCGCGGCGGTGCGGCCGGCGGGAGCGGTCCCACGGGCAGCGGCGGTCAGGGTGGCGGGGGCGGCAAGGGCAGCGGCGGCGTCGGGCAAGGCGGCGTTGGACGAGGGGGCGCCGGTGGCGCCGCCGGACCGACCAGTGCCGCGGACGCGGGCGCCGGGCAAAAACCCGTTGAAGCGAGCAATGGTTGCTCGTGCCGAATGGGCAGTACGAGCGCGGCCGATGCCGGGGGGGCGTTCGGGTTCCTCGGCGCGGGCCTGCTCGCGGCCCTGCTGGCACGGCGAAGGCTGCCGGGCGTGGGCGGCCGCGGACGTCGGCGCCGAATTCGCGCCTGATCGGACCGCCCGGGGGATCAACTCGGGTAAGCCGCGGCAAGCGCGAAGGTTTCGGGTTTGCCGCGGGCTTTCAGCGCATGGTGTCTGGCGAAAAACGTTCCCAGGTGGCTTGGGGCTATGGCTAGCATCCGCGCATGCGCAGCCCCACTCGTTTGCTTATCGTTTCCACACTCCTCGCGCTGCCCTTGGCGGCGTGCTCCCGCGGAGACGCTCCCTCGCCCATCGTGACCCCCGAGCGTCCCAAAGACGCGGGAGTCAAGAAGGACACACGACCGCCCGGCCCCAGCGGCAGCGGCGGCAGCACCGGCACGCCGACCACGCCCGGGACCGGCGCCGCCGAGCCCGACGCCAGCGCGATCGACGCCACGGCAGCCAGCGACGCCAGCTCCGAGGTGAGCAGCGGCCAGGGCGGCAGTGAAGTCGGCAGCGAGGTCGCCACCCGCGACGACGGCGGCGCCGGCGATGTCGGGCCGATCACCGCGCCCAACGGCGAAGCCATGTGGTCGCACACGATGTGCAACAAGGCGACGTTGATGTTCCCGAAGATTGACAAGAACAACGGTGTCTTCCCGATCGGGTCTTGCCCCCCGCCCGAGACGTTGAATCGCGCCTGCGGCGGCAACAGCAAGATCAAGGTCATGAAGGCAACGGCGCAGACCTGGGAGACCGGCTACGTGCATCCGCCGGAATACGCCATCGACGAGTACCTGATGACCCGTTGGTCGAGCAACACGATGCCGACGTCGTGGATTCAGCTGGATTTCGGGAGCGAGCAGACCTTCTCACGCATCTATCTCGCGTGGGAGCTGGCGCACGGATCGGACTACGACCTCGTCACCTCGAACGACGGAACCACCTGGACGATGCTCAAGCAGGTCCGTGGGGGCAACGGCTATCAGGACATCGTCGACGTCGAGGGCAAGGCGCGCTACCTGCGTCTCAACGGCGTCAAGCGCGGCGTGATCGGCGAGGGGCCCTACGGCTACTCGCTGTTCGACTTCACGATCTGCGGCCAACGGCCATAGCGGCCACGTCGCCGGCGCAATCGTCCCCCGGGCCGCTCACTCACTGCGCGGGGGTCACCCGCTGCGCGGGGGTCACCCGCTGCGCGGGGGGACGATGAAGTCGAGCGGGCGGCGGGCAAAGTGCCGGAGGATCGCCGTGATCAGGCCCCAGCGATCACGGCGAGGGACCTCACGAGCGCGCATCGCCACCATGAGCGCCAGGAAGAAGCTGGTGCCGAGGTTGCACACGAAGATCACGACGATCCCGAGGTAGGCCATCATCGCGTCGGGACGGGTGAGCGACAGCCAGCCGAGGTCGAACAGCGCAATGGCGAGCTGCCCGGTGGCGAGCGTGACGTGACGAACGTCGATCGGCAGACCGAAGAAGACGGCCAGCGAAGGCGTCATGCCGAGCATCACCCCGAGGGCCACGCTGGTTCCGAAGCCCGAGATGTGACGGGCGAAAAAATCGCTCGCCCAGCGCATCGTCCGTTGCCCGAGGACACGGCTCGCGCCGTGCTCGGCGATGGCCTGGGGCCGACGGCGGCAGGCGGCGAAGTTCTCGAGCCAGCCACCGACGAGACTGGCGGTCCAGAGAATCACGCCGGTGAGTACGGCAAATGGCGCGGTCCCGCTGCGCAGCGGATCGAGGGATGCCAGGACGGCGTTGGCCTTCTCCGCGCCGATGAGGCCGCCGCCCGTGCGCAGGTGAACCGCGTGGCTGACGAGTGCAGCGGCGATCGCGACGGTGGTGACGTTGCCGACGGCCGCTGCGAGTTGCGAACGCACGATGCGCGC
>JANNNO010000307.1:0-9847 GCA_031398585.1 Myxococcales bacterium
CATTGGCGACATGCCGAGAAATGTGGCGGCGGTGGACATGGTATTGGCTGTGAACTGTCCACCACAAGCTCCACCTCGACCTTTCGATGATCCGCAGCTACTGGGGCAGTGATCGCGCGTACCACCACACGGCGCCGATCAACATGACCTACGCATTGAGAGAAGCGCTCGTCGCGACACTCGAGGAGGGCCTGCCGGCGCGCATCGCTCGTCATGCTCAGAATCACCGCGGGCTGCGCGCTGGGCTCGAGGCGATGGGACTTTCGTTCTTGCCGAAGCGCAGCCTCGCGGTCCTCAACGCCGTTCGCATCCCCGACGGCGTCGAGGATCTGCGCGTTCGCCGGCGCCTGCTCGCGGACTTCGGGATCGAGATCGGCGGCGGTCTCGGGGCGTGGAAGGGCAAGGCCTGGCGCATTGGCCTCATGGGCGCTTCGTCGAGTCGGCGCAACGTCCTCCTCTTGCTGGCAGCCCTCGAGGTGGCCCTGCTCGGGGAGGGGCATGCGTTCTCGCCGGGCGTCGCCTTGCGAGAAGCCGAACGCGCGCTGGCGAGCTGACCCGCGACCGCCCGTTGCCTGGGTCGCTGGGGCCCCCGCGCCGCCGCGCGGCCCGCAAGCGCGTAGAGCCCGCGGGGGGATCTTTTCCGGCGCGCTGCCAGGCTCGCTCCTATACTCGGCTCCGCCCCGGCTTCGCCTTGCGGCCCCGCGCAAGGCTTCGCGGCACGCGCAACCGCGCCGCAGGAAAGGTGTCGCCATGAGCAAGTCCGCACCTGAACCCGAGCTCGTCTCGCCGATCCCTCTCGGTCCCGAGTCCAACGGAGAGGTCGCGCCTGGACCGCGCACCCGGCGCCACGATGTGGCCGAGGAGCTCTACCGCCGGATCGTCGACGAGAAGTCACAACGTCTCGGAATGTCACGTCGGCAGTTCATCGATTCGTCGTGCGGCACCATCGCCGCGCTCTGGGTGCTCAACCAGGTAAGCGGTTGCGGCGGCGGCCAGGGCGGCGGCGGCTCGAGCGGCGCCGGTGGTCGCGGCGGCGCCGGCGGCAGCGCCCCCGGTGGTTCGGGCGGCTTTTCTCAGGACGCAGGTTTCGAGATCCCGCGCGACGTCTCCCCGCACGACGCGGCGATGGCCCAGCAGGAAGCTGGCTTCCAGGCACCCAAGGACGCCCTGGAGGATCAAGCCCAGGCCGATGCCATTGTCATGGGCAACGAATTCATCTTCGACGTGCAGGTGCACAACAGCGCGCCCAAGCCGCCGTGGAACGACTCGCTCTGTGCGGGCGCCAACCGTTCTGCCTCGATCTGCCCGACCGAGTTCATGCGCGAGATCTTCGTCCTGTCGGACACGTCGGTGGCCTGCCTTTCGGGTTTTCCGCGCGCCCGTGCTTCCGATGAGCCTTCGATCGAGGCGCGCGCCCGCTTCAAGCAGCTGCTCGACATGGCCCCCGGATCGCCACGCCTGCTGATTCACGCGAACGTCAGGCCCAACGACGGCGCCGCCGAGCTCGACGCCGCTGAGCTCGACGCCAAGATGTTTCCGGTCGCGGCCTGGAAGACCTACCCCGGGTCGCAGGGCGGGGCGCTCGACGCCCCGGCGCTCTTTGCACCCAACGGCTTTTACGCACGCATTCGTCAGGCCGGCGTCAAGCTGATCGCCGCACACCGCGGGATCGGCGGTACGCGCAGCTACACCGATCCCTACTCCCCGCGGGACGTCGTCAACGCCGCGAAGATGAACCCCGACCTGACGTTCCTCGTCTATCACGCGGGCTACGACACCGGGTACGGCGAGCCCGGCCCCTACAACGAGCAGAACCCCTCGGGCATCGATCGCCTGATTCGCGCCATGAAGGAATTCGGCGTCGGGCCTTCAGGCAACGTCTACGCCGAGCTTGGCTCCACCTGGCGGGCCCTCTCGAGCAACCCGATCGAGGCGACCCATGCGCTCGGCAAGATGCTGCTGCACCTCGGTCCTGACCGCATCCTCTGGGGCACCGATTCCGTCCTTTCTGGCGGGCCTCGCGCCCAGATCGAAGCCTTTCGTGCTTTCCGCATGAACGAGGCGATGCGCGCGACCTTCGGCTATCCCGATCTCACCCCCGAGGTGAAGCGGAAGATCCTCGGTCTCAACGCCGCGCGCGCCTACGGCGTCGATCCCAACGTCGTGAGGCCCAAGCTCGGCAACGACGACATAACCAAGCTCAAGCTCGCCCGCGCAGACGATCCACGCTCGGTCCCGGTCTCACCCCATCGCCCGCACGGCCCGCGCACCTGGCGTGAGTACCTCGCGTTTCGCCGCTGGGAGAGCGTCTAGCCAACCGCAATGGGGCGGTCGCGGCGCCCCGCCAAGCTCATGGCGCCGCGAGCTTCGCCCGCAAGGCGGTCGCCTGCGCGGTGTCACGCAGCGAAGCGAGATGGCGGACGTAATGGGCGAGGGCCCAGATATCCGCGTCCTTGACCTGACCCTTCCAGGTCGGCATCGCCGTGCCACCGATGCCCGCCGCGATGCTGACGAACAGCTCCGTCGGGCTGCTGCCGTTCTTGATGCTGTGAAAGAGGAAGTCGGTCGGCAAGAAACCGACCTTGGTCTCGCCCACCTTGTATTCGCTCTCTTTCCAGAGCGGCCGCGCCAGTTGCTCCCGCAACGCGACCGGCTGACCCAGCACCTTTTGCGACAGCGCCTCGAGCTCGGCCCCCGTCAGGTAGCTGGGATGACACGCATTGCAGCCCGCGAGGATCGCCTTTGGCTGCTGGGTCGCCTTGTCCATCTCGACGCCCGCCAAATGATAGATCTTTTCCCCCACCGCGACGGCCTCGGGGATGCGCCCGGTCCAGGGATCGGGTTCATCGGGTTTGACGGGCTCGCCGGGCACCTCGCGCGTCCAGCGCGGCGACAGCGTCTTTACGTACTGGACGATCGCGTGACGCTCACGCTCGCTGATGTCCCACGGGAGCATCGGCGTGCCGGCGAGTCCCCGCCGGATGATCTCCATCAGCGCTGCATCCGTCGGCAACTCGCCCGCTGGTACACCGGCGAACTTGAAGATGACCTCTGGGGAGGAAAAATCGCGCGGCGGCGGCCGCATGCCGTACGAGGAGGGCCCGCGTCCGTCGCCCTTTTCGCCGTGGCACGCGTAGCAGGAGTGCATGTACGCCGTGTAGCCCTCGTTCAGCGTCTCGGCCGAGACTTCCACCCCGCCCAGCTTCATCGGCTGGGAGAAGCGCGGCGTGGATCGGCACCCGACCGCGACCCATGCCGCCGCCAGCACGAAGGCAAGAGCCCAGGTTCGCCTCACAGGCAGTAGACCCCGAAGTAGATGAGCAACCAGAGCACGCCCACCATGTGAAAGTAGATGGTCCAGAGGCGAACCGGGATCGCGCGGGGCGACCGCCGTCCCAGCACAGCTGCCATCGCAACCGCGCCGAGCCCGACGATGCCGACGGCAACGTGCAGCGCATGGAAGGCGGTCAATCCGTAAAAGACCGAAGCGTAGCTGCCGGCGTCGAGGCGCAAGCCAGCGGCTGCCAGCGCTCTCCAGGTCAGCACCTGGACCACGAGGAAGGCGACGGCACCCAGCAGCGCGATGCCGAGGGCCGTATGTGCCTGGCTCGTCGAGGCCTGAGCACGACGCAGGCGCGCCAAAGACCAACTACTCACCGCCAGCGCCACGGTGGCGACGCTGGGCGGACCGAGGGGCAGGGCGGGCAGGTCCGCGGGCGGCCAGGCGATGGCTCGTGCGCGGGTCACGGCATAAGCAAAGAAGAGGGCGGCGAAGAGCATCGCCCACGACGCGACGAAGAGGATCATGCCGAGCACCGCGGTTCCCTCGCGATGCTGCGCGCTCGGATCCTCGCCGGCCGTCAGCTGCGCGCTCACGCCCCGGCCCCCGGTCCGCCGACTGGCACCGCCGCTGCGGTCGGCAGCACTTCGTCCTGTGCGATCCAGTCTCGCCCCAGCGCCTCTTGCACCTCGGGGTTCGACAGCTCGTGAGGTCCCCGGTGCACGGTCGGGATGCGGTCGAAGTTGTGAACCGGCGGCGGCGACGGCAGCGTCCATTCCAGAGTGCCAACCTGCCAGGGGTTGACCAGATCTTCGTCGCTCCGGGTCTTGCCGAAGACCCGCGAGAAGAAGTTGTAGATGAAGATCAGCTGCCCGATGCCGAGCGCGAAGGCGAAATAGCTGGTCCAGCGGGTCAGCGGCAGCAGGTGTTTGAGGAACTCGTACTGATGGGGATCCCACAAGCGGCGCGGCTGCCCGGCGTAGCCCGAGAGCAGCTGCCCGCAGAAGACGACCGTCAGCCCGATGACCGAGATCCAGAAGTGGATCTTGCCCAGCCGCTCGTCGAGCCGCCGCCCGAACATCTTGGGGAACCAAAAGTAGAGCGCCGCGAAGACCGCGAGGAAGGTCGCCGCCGCCATCGTGAGGTGGAAGTGCCCGACCACGAACATGGTGTCGTGTAGATACAGGTCCGTGGAGATCGTCGCGAGAAAGAGTCCCGTCAGCCCGCCGAGCGCGAAGACGAAGACCACGCCCAGCGTGAAGAGCATCGGCGTCGTCGTGCGCATCGATCCCTTCCAGATCGTGTGCAACCAGTTGAGAAACAGCAGCTCGGCCGGCGCGCTGATGATCAACGTCAGGATCATGAACGCTTTGCCCAGCATCGGGTTCATGCCGGTGGTGAACATGTGGTGCCCATAGACCACTGCCGAGAGCACCGTGACCGCGATCATCGCGTAGACCGATCCGCGGTACCAATAGGCCGGTTTGCGGGCGAAGAACGAAACGAAGTCGCCCACGAAGCCCCAGGCCGGCAGGATCAGGATGTAGACCTCCGGGTGGCCGAAGATCCAGAAGAGATGCTGAAACAGGATCGGATCGCCGCCCCCGCGCACCGACGCCGCCCCCGCGATGAAGAACTGCGTGCCTGCCACCCGATCGAGCAGCAAGAGCAGCGTGGCTGCGCCCAGCACCGGGACGAACAGGATGTTCAGGATGGACGTGAGCCAGAGCCCCCAGACCGACAGCGGCAGACGCATCCAGGTCATGCCCGGCGCGCGAAAGCGAATCACCGTGATGACGTAGTTGATCGCGCCCATGATCGTGGCAACGCCGGTCACGAAGAGCGCCGCCACCACCAGCGTCTGCCCGCGGCCGGGTGTGCCGACCTTGGTCGCCAGCGGCGGATAGGTCGTCCAGCCCGCCTGCGCGCTGCCGAGCTCGACGAAGTACGACGACATCAAGATCACGAGCGAGGCGACGAACGTCCAGAACGAGAGCATGTTGAGCCGCGGAAACGCCATGTCCCGCGCCCCGATGAGCAGCGGAATGGTGAAGTTGCCGAAGGCGCCGATGAGCAGAGGCGTGATCGCGAAGAAGATCATCACCAGGCCGTGCATGGTGAAGATGGCGTTGTAAGCCGCGGGCGAGATGACCCCGCCCGTGCGCCGAAACAACAGATCGCCGACCAGCGGGACCTTCTGACCCGGGTAGGCCCACTGCCAGCGAATCAGCATCGCCAGCAGCCCTCCGAAGAGCAGGAAGACCAGCCCCGCCCAGAGGAACTGCTTGGCGATGACCTTGTGGTCGGTGGAGAAGATCGTCCGACGAACGAATGAGGTCGGCGCCGGGTGAATCGGTTGCAGGTCCATCACGGCTTGCCTCGGTCCCAGCTCCACCCCCAGTGGGCGGTCTTGTCGTTCGGGTCATGGCTCGCCTGCGACAGCGCCGAGGCTTCCGTGGCCCACGCTTCGTAAGCAGCGGGCGGCAGCACGGTCAACGTGCCCCGCATCTTGTAATGATGAGTTCCGCAGTGTTGCTGGCAGGCGATCTCGAAGACACCCGTCTCCTTGGCCTGCCACCACAGACGATTGATCATGCCCGGCACGGCGTCCTGCTTGATGCGGAAGTTGGGCAGCGAGAAGTTGTGGATGACATCGGTCGAGGCCAGTTGCACGATCACCGGAACGCCAACGGGGATGCGTAAGTCATTGGTCGTGACGATGTCGTCGGGCGTGTTGAACTGGCGATCCGGGCCCGGGTAGCGGGCATCCCAGGCCCATTGCCGCGCGTTCACTTCGATCCTGACCGCGCCCGGGTGGGCCTCCGCGGCGCCGAAGTTCCAGAACGCGGCGTTGAGATCGCGCAGACCGTTGACGAAGAGATTTCCGTCGACGATGACGAAGATCACCACCGAGAGGAGGAGCGCCTTGGTCATCTGTTTGCGGGCATTGCCGTGGTCGTAGATCGCCCGGTGGCGGGCACCGTGACGGGCCCAGGCCCACACGATGATCACCAGCGTCGCGGCGAACATCAGGGTCACGAAGACCGTCGTCGACAGCATCAGCTGGTCGACCCGCCATCCGTCGACCGAGGCGTCGTGCGGCAGTCCCAGCCCCCCCACGCCGAGCGCCAGAGTGTTCATTGGCGCTCCAGTTTGCGGATCGCGCGGAACGCGACCATCGCAATCACGTAGGGCACTGCGATCATGGCGCCGATGGCAACGTAGACCCCAACGCCGCCGGCCTCGCGGGTGGCGCAGGTCGGGCAGGCGAGGGCGGCTGGTGCCCATCCCAAGACCGAGGCGAACGCCAACCAGGCTCCGCGCGCTGGCGATGGTCGCAGCCTCACACCGGCCTCCACATGGCGTCCCCGATCAGAACCGCCGCATAGATCGCCGGAAGCAGGAACGGCACGATGATGCTGAGTTTGAGCGCGCGCCGCTCGTGCGACAGGTGCATGAACACCATCAAGACGAGGCCAGCCTTGGCCACCGCGAGCAAGATGAGCGCGGCGATGAGCAGGCTGCGTGCGATGCCCGGCACATAGACGACGCCGACCTCGGCCACGGTCAACAACGCCAGCGCAGCGAAGGTGGCGTAGTAGAGCCTGTGCGACGGCGCCGCGGATCCCGTGGAACTCGTCTCGCTCATCCGGTGGGGCCCGCTTCCGGCACGAGGTAGATGAACGTGAAGACCAGGATCCAGACGAGATCGACGAAGTGCCAGAAGAGCCCGACGCTCTCGATGAAGTCCGCCCGCTGGGGCAGGGCCGCCGGCGACGTTCGCATCAAGCGGACCAGCGCCACCAGCAGGATGACCACGCCGGCGGTCACGTGCGCCCCGTGGAAGCTGGTGATCACGTAGAAGGTCGTCGCCCGCTGCGAGGCACCGAAGCGCAGACCCGCTTCGATGAGGCCGGCGCCACCGATGCCGAAATACTCGTGCACCTGACCGATCAGAAAGGCGATCCCGCCCAGCGCAGTTAGCGCCAGCATGCCCAGCGCCCGCCCACGCTCACCTGCCCGCGTGTACGAGACCGCGAGCACCATCGAAAGACTCGAGCAGATGAGAAGGAAGGTGAGAGCGGCGGTAAAGCCGATGCCGAAGCCTGGCTCGCCCGGGTTCCACCAGACCGTCGCGGCGCCGCGCAGGACGCCGTACGTGATGAGCAGCCCCCCGAACGAGAACGCGTCCGAGAGCAAGAACAGCCACATTCCGAGCTTGAGCGCAGAGGCGCGGCCGAACAGGCGCTCGGAAGGCCAGGCGCCAGGATGCTCTGCGGGATGCTCGGCCGACGGAGAAGCAGCCGCGGTTGCAGCGACGAGAGCGTCAGGGGGAACGGTTGGAATCTGCAGGTCTCGAACCTCGGCCGCGCTGCCATAACACGCGCTCCCCGGGCTCGCAACCGCACCGCCGAAACCGTACGGATACACGGAGCGCGGCGCAACCTCACGAGAGCGCTTTTCCCCGCTGTTCTCGCCCGCGCCTGGCGTATACGTGTGGGGTGGCTCGTCAGGCAGTCGTGCTCGCCGGCCGGATGACCGGGTGGATCCTCGGTGCTGGGGTCGTGGTCTTGCTGGGCGCTGCGCTCTGGGTCCGCTTCGCCACCGCGGGCTACCTCTACGACGACGCCGCCCGGGTCCCGGCGCGGGACGTGGCTCTCGTGCTGGGCGCGAGTGTCTTTCGCTCGGGCCGACCGTCGCCTGTCGTCGAAGCCCGCCTCAAAGCCGCCCAGGCCTTGCTGGCTGCGGGCAAGGTCCAACGCATCCTCGTCTCGGGCGACCACCAGCCCGAGGTCTACGACGAGGCCGATGCCATGAAAACCTGGCTGGTGCGAGCCGGTGTGCCGGCAGCCAAGATCGCGATCGATCACGCCGGGCTGCGGACGCTGGACAGCGTGGTCAGGGCCGAGGCGCTTTTTGGCGCGCGCAATCTGGTCGTATGCACGCAGGCGTTCCATCTGCCTCGCGCGGTGTTTCTCGCGCGACGGGCCGGGATTGACGCCGTCGGCCTGAAGGTGGGCGCCGATCTGTCCGAGACAGGGGTCTACGACCTCGGTCGCGAGAGCCTGGCCACTGTCCGCGCGGTGATCGACGCCAAGAAGCTCGCTTCGCGGCCGACGGGGCCCGCCGTCGCTCGCCCGTGACTCGTTGACTGCCTTGCCACGCGGCCGGTCGAACCGCGATCGCTGCGGTCGACGCTCGCCTTCCAGGGTGTTAGTTTCCCGCCGCTCATGTCGCAATCAGCGCCGCTGCCCGGCTCGCGTCTCGGCGCCCCGCCGGAGCCAGCTCCGGCCGCCCCGCCGCGCAGCCGGTTGGCTCGCATCGCCGGCAGTCCCATCCTCTGGCTCCTCATCGTCGCGCTCGGCATGACGGTGCCGCTGGTCACGCGGGTGTTGCTTCCCGCGCCGCCCCCGCTGCCGATCCTCGGCGACTTGCCCGCTTTTTCCCTCACCGATCAGGATGGCCGTCGCTTCGGCAAGGCCGAGCTCGAAGGCAAGGTCTGGCTGGCCGGGTTCATCTTCACCCGCTGCCCGACGATCTGTCCCGCGATCACAGCGACGATGGCCCGCATCCAGAAACGGGCGCGTGGCATCGAGCCAGGGTTCCGTCTGGTCTCATTCAGCGTCGATCCCAGCTACGACACGCCGGCGCGCCTCTCGGAATTCGCCGCGCGCCACAAGGCAAGCCCTCGCATGTGGCGCTTCCTCACCGGCCCGCTCGATGCCGTCAAGACCACCGTGACCGACGGTCTCAAGATCGCGATGGGTGACATCGAGGGCGAGCAGGACTTCG
Source organism: Myxococcales bacterium (assembly GCA_031398585.1). Classification (GTDB taxonomy): domain Bacteria; phylum Myxococcota_A; class Polyangia; order Fen-1088; family Fen-1088; genus JANNNO01. Next base: position 9,074 of record JANNNO010000307.1, read on the forward strand.
CCAGCATCATGCACGGCACCCACTTCGTGCTGGTCGATCAGGCGGGAAGAATTCGTGGCTACTACGACTCCTCGGACGCCGACGTCGCTGACCGCGTGCTCACCGACGCCACCTTGCTGATCAACCGGGGAGACTGACGTCGATGGCTCGTTCCAAGGACGGCGAGGCGAAGCGAGAACGCGGCGGCCGCTCTCGATCGGGCCCCCGGTCGGACGCGCGATCGGTAAAAGGCCGACGCCTGGGGCCCTATCGCTTACTCGAGCACCTCGCCGATGGCGGCATGGCCGAGATCTTCCTCGCGCGGCGTGAGCTCGACGCCAGCGGCGTCCCCTCCGAGCCCGAAGCGCCTGGGGCCTTCGGCAAGGATCTCGTGCTCAAGGTGCTGCAGGATCGCTTCGCCACCGACCCGCACGTGGTGGCCATGTTCCTGGAAGAGGCACGGCTGTCCGCCGAGCTTCGCCATCCCAACATCGTCGACGTGCACGACATCGGCGAGGACGATGGCGTCCGCTACATCGCGATGGAATACATCGAGGGCCGCACCCTCACCGACGTGGTCACGCGATCGTTCGAGGTCGGCAACCCGCTGCCGCTGCCCCATGCGGTCCACATCGTGGCCGAGGTCGCCGCCGGTCTGCACTACCTCGAGGCGGGCCTACCAGGACGAGGCCGCGCGCCGGGAGTCATTCACCGGGACATCTCGCCTTCCAACATCGTCGTGGGCTTCGCTGGCCACACGAAGATCATCGACTTCGGCATCGCTCGTCGTCGGGC
>JANNNO010000334.1:0-8535 GCA_031398585.1 Myxococcales bacterium
GGTGGCATCGATTCCGGTGCGTTGGCCGGTTCGGGCCTACTTGTTGCGAAGCACGGCCTGGGCGGCCGCCAGACGCGCGATGGGCAGGCGGTAGGGCGAGCAGGACACGTAGTCGAGGCCGATCTCGTGGCAGAACTCGACCGAGGCGGGATCCCCGCCGTGCTCGCCGCAGATGCCGAGCTTGATCTTGGGGCGCTGACCGCGGCCACCGGCGACCGCCATCTTCATGAGACCGCCGACGCCTTCCTTGTCGATGGACACGAAGGGGTCGACGGTGAAGACACCGCGCTGGATGTACGAGGCGAGGACCTTGGGCACGTCGTCGCGCGACAGACCGAAGGTGGTCTGGGTGAGATCGTTGGTGCCGAACGAGAAGAACTCGGCGGTCTCGGCGATCTTGCCGGCGGTGACGGCCGCTCGCGGGATCTCGATCATGGTGCCGACCAGGTACTTCACGCGGGTGCCGCGCTCCTGGAAGACCTTCTCGGCGGTCTCGCGCACCAGCGTCGCCTGCAGATCGAGCTCCTTCTTGGTGCCGACCAGCGGAATCATGATCTCGGGCTCGACCTGAAGGCCGTCCTCGGCGACCTCGACAGCCGCCTCGATGATGGCGCGCGCCTGCATCTCGGTGATCTCGGGGTAGCTGATGCCGAGGCGGCAGCCGCGGTGACCGAGCATCGGGTTCGACTCGTGCAGATCGGCGATGCGGGCCTTGATCGTCTCGAGCGACTTGCCGGTCGCGCGGGCCAGCTCCTTGGTGCCCTCCTCGTCGTGGGGGAGGAACTCGTGCAGCGGCGGATCCAGCGTGCGGACGGTGACCGGCAGGCCACCCATCGCGCGGAAGATCCCGGCGAAGTCTTCACGCTGCAGTGGCAGCAACTTGGCCAAAGCGCTCCGGCGCTCCTGCTCGTTCGAGGCGACGATCATCTCGCGCATGAGGCCGATTTTTTCTTCGCCGAAGAACATGTGCTCGGTTCGGCACAGGCCGATGCCCTGCGCGCCGAAGGCGATCGAGGCAGTGGCCTGGTCGGGCTGGTCGGCGTTGGCGCGCACCTTCAGACGGCGCAGCGAATCGGCCCAGCCCATGAGCCGTGCGTACTGCTGGTAGACCGGCGCCTCGCTCTCGTCGAGGTTCTTCTCGATGAGAACGCGGATGACCTCGGACGGGGTCGTCGCCACGCGGCCTTCGATCACTTCGCCGGTGAAGCCGTCGATCGAGATCCAGTCACCTTCCTTGAACACCTTGACGCCCGCGGCCGACTTCACGGTCATCGTGCGCGCGTGGTAGTCGAAGCTGAGGGCGTCACAGCCGACGATGCAGACCTTGCCCATCTGACGGGCGACGAGCGCCGCGTGCGAGGTCATGCCGCCGAACGCGGTCAAGAAACCCTCGGAGGCGTCCATGCCGCGGATGTCTTCCGGGCTGGTCTCGTGGCGACAGAGAACGAGCTGTTCACCGCGGGCCTTCCAGGCCTCGGCGTCGTCGGCGAAAAAGACGATGCGGCCGGTGGCGGCACCAGGGCCCGCAGGCAGACCGGAAGCAAGCAGCTTGCCTTCCTTGACGGCGGCCAGCTTGGCCTGCGGCTCGAATACCGGGCGCAGAAGCTGGTTGAGCGCCTCGGGGTCCACCCGGCGGATCGCCTCGTTCTTGTCGATCAGCTTCTCTTCCACCATCTCGACAGCGATGCGAACGCCGGCAAAGCCGGTCCGCTTCCCCGATCGACACTGCAGCATGTAGAGCTTGCTGCCTTCGATGGTGAACTCGATGTCCTGCATGTCCTTGTAGTGCTTCTCGAGCTTCTTGCGAATGTCGAGCAGCTGCTTGTAGGCCTTGGGGAAGGTCTTCTCGAGCTCGATGATCTTCTCGGGCGTGCGGATGCCGGCGACCACGTCCTCGCCCTGCGCATTGATGAGGAACTCGCCGTAGAAGTCGTTTTCGCCGGTGGCCGGGTTGCGGGTGAAGCAGACGCCCGTGGCCGAGTCCTCGCCCTTGTTGCCGAAGACCATCGCCTGGATGTTGACCGCTGTACCCCAGTCGACAGGGATGTTGTTGAGGCGGCGATAGACGACGGCGCGGTCGTTCTCCCACGAGTTGAAGACGGCCATGATCGCGCCGCGCAGCTGCTGGTAGGCGTCGTTCGGGAACTCGACGCCCTTCTTGGCTTTGATCTCGGCCTTGAACTCCGCAACGATCAACTTGAGCGTCTCGGCATCGAGATCCGAGTCCACCTCGACGCCCTTTTCCTTCTTCACACGCGACAGGATGGCGTCGAAGGGATCGTGGTCTTCCTTGTGGACCGGCTTCATGTCGAGCACGACGTCGCCGAACATGGCGATGAAGCGGCGGTAGCTGTCGTATGCGAAACGCTCGTTACCCGAGATCTCGGCGAGGCCCGCCACCGTCTCGTCGTTGAGGCCGAGGTTGAGGATGGTGTCCATCATGCCCGGCATCGACGCGCGCGAGCCCGAGCGGACCGAAACCAGCAGGGGATTGCTGGGATCGCCGAACTTGGCTCCCACCAGCTTCTCCATCTTGGTGACCGCGGCCTTGATCTCGTCGTCGAGGCCCTTGGGCAGCTTGCGACCGTTCTTGTAGAACTCGGTGCAGACCTCGGTGGTGATGGTGAATCCTGGGGGGACCGGCACGCCGATGTTGGTCATCTCGGCGAGGTTCGCGCCCTTGCCGCCAAGGAGGTTCTTCATCTCCTTGTTGCCCTCGGCCTTGCCGCCGCCGAAGAAGTAAATCCGCTTGCCGGACTTGCTGGCCTTCGCTTCGGCCTTGCTGTCCTTCTTGCTGTCCTTCTTGCTGGCCTTGGCGGCGGCCTTGCCGAGCTTGTTGGCTCGCGCGGCGAGCAGCGCCTTGCTCAGCGCCTTGGCAGCCTTGGCGGCCTTGCCTTCCAGTTTGCTCTTGCCGGCGCTGCCAGCTTTTCCAGACGACTTCTTGCTCGACTTGATCGCGGATTTCTTGGCCATCGCGAGCGGTTGTTTACTATGGACGGCGCGCGCTGCAAAGCCCCTCGCGTGAGGGAGACCCAGCAGGAGAGAAAAAAACGCTGCTGGGTTCGACGCAGGTCGAAGCCCCAACCGCCGCAGCCGAGCCGGGCGGGTCGGAGGGGCTTCTTCAGTACCGGAGGCGGTCGGCCACCGTGCGCTCGAGCTCGGCGCTGCCGACCCGGTTTTGCGCCATCGTGTCGCGATCGCGGACCGTCACCGTGCCGTCGTCGAGGCTCTGGAAGTCGACAGTCACGCAGAACGGGGTGCCGATCTCGTCCTGGCGACGGTAGAGCTTACCGATGGCACCCGTGTCGTCGTAGACGGTTCGAATCCCGGCACCTTGCAGGCTCTGCTTGAGCCCACGCGCCATCTCGACCAGTCGCGGCTCGTTCTTCTTGAGCGGGAAGACCGCGACCTTGATGGGCGCCAGCTGCGGGTGCAGGTGCAGCACCGTGCGGGTGTACTCCTCGGCCATCTTGTCGGCGACCCCACGGACCTTCTTCATGACCTCGATCCGGTTGGCGTCGGGGTCTTCCATCAGGCCCAGGAGCCGCGGCAAGGTCTCGGGCAGGGCCTTGGAGATGGCTTCGCCCTCGCCCACCAGCCGGTCCTTCACGTCGTTGGGCAGGTTGTCACGCTTGGCGACCGACTTGACGAAGCTATCGACGAGATCCTTGAGCTTGGCCGCCTCTTCGGCGGGCGGCGCTTTGACCAGGGCGTCCTCGTAGGCGTCGCAAAGGAACGCCAGGGTGGCCCGGTCGGCCCCCGCGGACGGCTCGATGACGTAAGGCACGATGTGCTGCTTGGCCTCTTGATCGAAGTAGCGCAGCTCGCTCACCGAATCGGGGTTGGCGGCGGTGCGGCTGTGCGCCTTGAGGTCGAAGTCGGTCCGGTTGGCAATGCCCTCGAGCTCGCTCCAGCCCATCGGGAAGCGATACTCGAGATCGACCGTGCGCTTGGCGTAGTGGGCAAGCTCGTTGCGGTCCTGCTCGCGCATCATGAGGTTGTCCTTGGCGAGGCCAAGCTCGTGGTACCAGCGCGTGCGCGCCTCGATCCACATCTCGTGCGCCTTTTCGTCTTCGCCCGGCTTGACGAAGTATTCGATCTCCATCTGCTCGAACTCACGCGTCCGGAAGGTGAAGTTGCCCGGCGTGACCTCGTTGCGGAACGCCTTGCCGATCTGGGCGACGCCGAAGGGCAGCTTGCGGCGCATGGTATCGAGCACGTTCTGGAAGTTGACGAAGATGCCTTGCGCGGTCTCGGGGCGCAGGTAGGCCAGGCCAGAATCGTCGCCAGTGTCGACCGGGCCCATGGTGGTACGGAACATCAGGTTGAAGGGCCGCGCGGTCGTCAGATCCTTCGAGCCGCACTTGGGGCAGGCCAGATCCTTGGCCGCGATGGTGGCGTTGATCTCGTCGATGTTGATCGGATCGCGGCCCTTTTGCGCCTTGAAGACGTGATCGGCACGCGGGCGCGCATTGCACGCGCGACAGTCGGTCATCGGATCCGAGAACGTCGCCTCGTGCCCGGAGTACTTCCAGACCAGGCGGTTCATCAGGATGGCGGCGTCGAGGCCCTCCATGTCGTCGCGCTCGTGCACGACCTTCTTCCACCAGGCGCGCTTGACGTTGTTCTTGAGCTCGACGCCGAGGGGGCCGTAATCCCAGGTGCTGGCGAGGCCGCCGTAGACGGAGGAGGACGGAAAGACAAACCCGCGGCGCTTGGCGAGGCTGACGATGGTTTCGAGGGATGCAGCTGGCATGGGGCGCGGACTCTACCAGATTGCGCGCGCGTTCCTGCCCCCCGGGGCGGTCAGTGTCCCTGCAGCTTGCGGAGGAATTCCAGCGACTTCAAAGGGCGTGTGAGGTGCAGCGCCAGCAGCTCGCCAAGCGCGTTCCGGCACGCGGCGTTGATCTCGCGGGGCAGGTCCATCGCTTCGGCCTCGGCGAGCGTCATGCGGCCGAAACGATCGAGCGCGGTTCGCACCTGCGGGGAGAGCGGCGAGCCGCCGCGCGCACAGGCTGGACAGGTGACACCCCCGCGGATGGTGTCGAGGCGGACTGTCTCGTCGAGATCCCGACGGCCGCAGGCCACGCAGGCGTCAAAGCCGATGCCGAAGCCGAGGCTCCCGAGCAGGCCCGCCTCGAAGGCGCGCAGGCGCGCAGCGTGAGGTCCGCGGGCGTCGAGTGCATCGAGAAACCCGAGTAGCCGATCGTAGACCTCGGGTTCGGGCTGCCGGGGGGCGCACAGCTGATCGCAGAGCTCCGAGACGTAACCCGCGTGAGCCGTCGATCCGAGATCGCTGCCGAGTCCGTGACGGCCTTGTGACACCTCGAACGCCTCCAACCAGGCGAGCTCGGCCCCGGGACGATCGCGCACCGTCGCCTCTCCTGTCGCACCGAGGCCGAGGCCGCCGCCAAATCGCCGGGTGCTCTTGCGCGCGCCGCGGGCCAGGGCGGCGACCTTGCCCGTGCTGCGGCCAAGCAGGGTCACCACGCGGTCGGCTTCGCCGGTGGCGACGGAGCGCAGAAGGATGGCCTGCGTGACGAGAGTTTCCGACAAGGTGAGGCGGTCAGTGTGGCACGTCGTTGGCGCCCGCGGCGCCTACCCGACGGACCACGGCGCCGATCCTGCCGGCCATGCCCTGCTGCTGCGGGTCGGCTCAGCGCCAGAGCACGACGACCACGATGCCGACCACGAGCACGAGGGCAGCGGCGATCACCAGTAGCTTGCGGCCCCCGGCGCTACCCAATGGGGTCACGGGCATGAACGGCCGGCCGACCTCCTCGGGGGAGGCGCCAGCATCGGACGAGCCGGCATTGCGCCGCTGAACGAGATTCTTCTCCAGCAGCTCGAGCGGCCCGGCTTCGGGCAGATCAACGGCCCGACAGTAAGCTCGCACGAAGCCGCGCGCATAGACGTCCGCCGGCAGGGCAGCCATCTCGTCGCGTTCGATGGTCTGCAGGACCGAGGCGGCGATGCGGGTCGAGGCGGCAACGGCGTCGATGCCGATGCCCTTCTTTTCGCGCGCCTCGCGCAGTTGTCGGCCGAGTGAACGTTCGTCCATCGCGCCTCAGCGAATCAGCGCCAGCAGCCGGTTGCACTGGCCGGCGGTGCAGCTGCGCGGCGCCATCGCGGAACACTTGCCGAGCAGCTCGCGCGCCTGCACCCGCTGCCCCCGCTTTTGTGAGACGAGCCCTCCCAGTAGGTACGCGTCCTGGATCGGGCAGCGGGCGTCGTCGAGCAGGACGGTCAGTGTCTCGGCTGCCTGCTCCATGTCGCCGCGTTCGAAAAAGACCTTCGCCAGGCGGTAGCGGCCCACGCAGAACCGCGGCGCGCGGGCCACGGCTTCGTGAAGCTCCTTCCAGGCATTCTGCAGATCCTTGTTCTGAAGGTGCGCCCAGCCGAGATTGGCGCGTGCGATTTCGGGTTCGGAATAGGTCGAATCCTTCAGCGCCTGGCGGGCCGCGATGATGGCGCCGGGCCAGTCCTCGAGCGCGAGCAGCGCGACGGCGAGGTTGTTCCACGCCGCCGGAAACTCGGCCCGCAGCGCCACCGCTTTGTCGAAGCGGGCTCTTGCCTCGCGAAAACGTGTCGCCGCGTCCTGCCGCACCTGTTCGGCGTCGCGCCCCGCCAGGCAGGAGCTGACCTCGGCCTGCTCGATGTGATCGTGACCCTGCCGGAGCGCGATGATGCCCAGCATGTTGTGCGCGTCGGCGTTCTCGGGGTCGGCGACCAGGGCTTTTTCCAGCTCCTCGATCGCCGCTTCGATGCGGCGGCCCTGAAAGTATTCGACCCCGAGCTGATACCGCGCGTACGACTGATCCGGATCGCGTTTGGGCTTGGTCGCGCAGCCGCTGGCCGCCGAAAGGACTCCGCCCACCAGCAGACAGGCGAGCCAAGGGAGGCGCCCGGTAAGCCCTGGACGCGACGTTGAGCGTGACTGCCGTCGCATACGAAGGGGCATGCCGCTTTTGACCGTATCAGCCGCGGCAGATCGGGTCAAACCGCGGGGGTTCGCAAGAACGTCTTCGCAAGTGAAGAAGGACACACAACCGATGTGGGTGCCCTCCGACAAGGGCGCCATGTCCGTCGAAAATTCTTCCATCGAAGTCCTCGCGTCCCCTCGTTTCGACGGCGGGTTCGGTCCCGTCGTCACCCGCGTCGCCGAACCGGTTCCGCTGCCCGCGGGCGTCTTTGGATGTCCACCGCCCCGGCCGCCCCGGTCTGCGCCTTCGTCGCCCCCATCGGTCGCGGTGCCAGGGGTGATCGGTAGTTCCGAAACCCTGCGCGTTGCGATCGATCGAGCCATCAAGATCGCGCCACACAGGACCGGTGTACTGGTAACCGGCGAATCGGGCACGGGCAAGGAGCTGATCGCGCGCCTCTTGCACGATCGCGGGCCCTGGCCGGAGGGCCCCTTCGTCGCGGTGAACTGCAGCACATTGTCGCGCGAGCTGGCCGAGAGCGAGCTGTTCGGACACGAAAGGGGATCATTCACGGGCGCTGCGAACCGCCGGTCGGGTTGGTTCGAGGAGGCCTCGGGCGGGACTCTCGTGCTCGACGAGATCGGCGAGCTGCCGATCGATCTTCAGCCCAAGCTGCTGCGCGTGCTCGAGACGGGGCGTCTGCGCCGGGTAGGTGGTCGGGGCGAGACGCCAGTTTCGGTGCGCGTGGTTGCGCTCACATTGCGGGATCTCTGGCACGAGTCGCGGCTCGGTCGCTTTCGCCAGGACCTCTATCACCGCCTGTCGGGCTGCTCGATCGCCCTGCCCCCGCTGCGGGCTCGCGTCGACGATATCCCACTGCTCGCCGAATACTTCCTCGCCGAGGCCGCCACCGAGCTCGGGGTGAATCGGCGATTCGCGGGCAGCGCCCTGGCCCGCCTCAGCGCGCATTCGTGGCCAGGCAACGTGCGCGAGCTGCGCAACGTGGTCCATAGCGCCGCGCGATTGTGCGGTGAGGTGATCGAGGGCGAGGATCTCGGCATCGAGGTGGGTTGGTCGCGGCCTGTGGTGCTGGGCGCGGCCGAGCCGGTCGGGGGTGAAAGTTTTTCGCACACGGCACAGCCGACGGGGCAGCTCCGCTCGCAAGCTCCAGGAACCCCGCCGCCCGGGCCACCCGAATCAACCGCCGGCGGCGGTGGTGGCAGCGCGATCACGGGGGACTTTCTCTACCTGCGCGGTCGCAGCTTCGAGGAGATGCAAAAGGAGATTTTCCTCTGGGCGTTGCGCGAGAACGGCGGTAGCCGCCGGCGAGCAGCGCGCGCGCTCGGCATCTCGCGCTCGACGTTCTGCGATCGGGTCAAGCGGCTGGGTTTGGCGCCTCTCATCGGCTGAGTCTTCCGGGCTCGAACGAGGGGGGTGGGAACAAATGGGGTCAGGCACGTTGAATGGGCGTGGAATATCCAGGACGTGCGGTGCGCATGGGGGATCCGCGGGCGACGGTGGTGGCGGCGGTGCAGCGGCAGCTCACAGCCATCGGGTGTGGCCCGATCGAGATCGACGGCGTGTTCGGAGCCCAGACCTCGAGCGCGGTGAG
>JANNNO010000346.1:0-7313 GCA_031398585.1 Myxococcales bacterium
GCCGGAGCGCCTTCACCGCCGGCCGCTCCCTGTCCTTCAGGACGCGGGCCGCGCGGGCCAGAGAAGCCACCGCCGGGGGGACGGCCGCCAAAGCCACCGCCACCCGGGCCGCCACCGAAGCCGCCGCCGCCACCACCGGGACCGCGGCCAAAGCCGCCGCCACCGCCACCGGGACCGCCGCCGCCAGGAGCGCCAGGTCCGCCGCGGAAATCACGACGAGGGCCGCCAGGGCCAGGACCGCGAGGCCCACGGCGATCGCCACCGGGACCACCGCCGCCACGAGGACCACGTCCTTCGTTCGGGCCGCGCTCGGCGCGCGTGACCATCCAGCCGGGGCCTGCGTTGGGAGTCGCCTCCCGCGGACCACGGTCGCCGAAACCACCGGCACGATCGCCGCCACCTGGGGCGCCAGGACCGCCGAAGCGATCGCCACCTGGGCCCCCGGGACCACGATCGCCGCCCGGACCGCGGCCGCCGCCGGGACCACCCGGACCGCGACCACCGCCGCCACCAGGGCCGCCACCGAAGCGACGCTCGCCACCGGGGCCGCCGCCGCCACCCGGGCCGCCAGGACCGCGACGTCCGTCACGAGGACCACCGCCGCGACCGTCGCGACGGTCGTCACGCCCAGCCGGTCGCGCTCCTGCGCCCGGCCGCGGAAGCATGTCGACGGCGTAGTAGAAGTCGCCGCGCTTTTCCACGCCCTCAATCGGCTTTTCGCCTTGCAGGACGCGCACGAGACGGACGCCCTGAGCGCGCTTACCGAGGACCGACAGTGCTTCCATCAAGCGAGCCAGACGATCGCCCGTGATGTTGAGCCCCGCGCTCACCGCATCGGCCACCGGTCCGGTCCCCGCAGGCGGCTCCGCGGGTGCAGCAGGCTCGGCAGGCTTGTCGCCCCCTTCACCCTCGGCACCTGCCGCCGCTTGCTCGTCGCTAGCGGCTTCGCCCTCGGCGCTCGCTTCACCCTCGGCGCCCGCGTCGGCGGCGCTGTCCTCGGCAGCTTCTGCGTCACCCGCTGGTGCGGCGTCGCCTTCGGCGGAAGCCTGCGCCTCGCCTTCTGCGCTCTGGCCGCCTTCGGCCGCCCCTTCGCTGGCGCCGGTGTCGGCGCCTTCGGTAGCAGCGGCCGCGACCTCGCCTTCCGCGGGTGCAGCAGCGCCGCCCTCCGCTTCGGGCGGGGCGGATTCATCCACCGTCTGGGCGGGCTCAGCCGCTTTCAGACTGGCGCGAACGGAGCGCTCGATTTCAGAAGCTTGTCGAAGCAGGGTTCCCGGAAACTCGGTGATTGTCTTCATGACCCCCCCTGGGGTACGGCGAATGCGAGTGCTTTCGTAGATGACTCACGCCCTGCCGTCAATGGCATCTTGTGTGCGTCTGGCGCGACAGGCCCTACCCTTTCCAGGATAATGCCCCCCTCAATGACGTTGGCCCCCGCCCGGTTCACGCGCGCCGCCTACGCCCGTTTCGCCATTCAGCGGGGCGGAATGGCGCGATCCTTTGGCCTTCTCCTCGGGTTGACGCTCGTCGCCTCCTGCGGCGGCAAAGGCGGCTCCGCGCTGGTGCCCGCGCACCCTGCGTTGCTGCCGGCCGAGAGCAACCGCGACCGATTGCTAGGACAGATCGTGCTCGGCAATCTCGATCGCACGCTCGGCACCGCCGACACCCTCCGCGGGCAGGGCATCCTCCCGTTCGGAGGCCCGGAGCTGCGCCAGATGCTCGTCGCCCGCATCGGCGTCGCGCAGGAGCTGTTCGACCTCATAGATACCGCGCAGCCGATCGCGCTGGCCCTGGTAGCGCCCGCTGCGACGCCGTCGACCGGCACCCAGAGCTCCCCGCCGCCGCACGTCGCTGGCGTGTTTCAACTGCGCGCGCCCGCCCTCGCGGCCGCGGCACAAAAGCTGGCGAGCGTGGGCACCCTCGCCGAATCGCGCAAAGACGCTCAGCGTTTCACTCGCAAAGACGGCACGTCCTTCTGGCTGCTCCGGGTGGGAACTCAGGTGCTCTGGTCCGACGCCTACGAGAGCCTCGCGCAAGCCGGTGGACACGCCCTGGCCGCAAAGCTCACTCCCGACGCCCAGACCGTCGGCACGACAGCCACGGATGATCTCGTCGCGACCTTCTTTCCCGGCGCCTTCACCCGCAAGGACGTCCGCGGGCTCGAGGCGGTTCGCAAAGACGCGCTGGCCGCCTACGAGGCACAGCTTCGCGAGACCGGCCGCGGGGCCGCCCCACCCGCCGAGCGTGCCTCGATCGAAGCGGGCCTCGACTTTGCGTTGCTGCCGATGAGCGAGACCGAACGAATGCGCATCGGCATCGCCATCGACGGAGAGCGGGGCATCGCTGTCGGCCTACGCGCGCTACCGATCCCGGGAACGACGTTCGCCAAACGCACCGGGCAACGCGCCGTTCACAGTCTGCCTGCGCTCCAAAGTGGAGCCCAGCCCGTGGGGGTCGTCAGCCTCGGCGCCATGCCCAGCTTGGTCACGCTCGGCCAAGGCGTGCTCGATCGGCAGGCGGCGGCGGCGGTACCCGGTGCAGCGGCAATCGCCACGCGGTTGCGCGCTTTGGCCCCCCTGCTTTCAGGCGCGGTCTACCAGGGAACCCGCCTCAACGGAGACTCGCTCGGGCTCGACTGGGTCGTGGGGTTGGCTCCGTCCGCGGCGCCCGCGGCCGCGCTCTCTGCGCTGCAGGCGCTCGCCGCCGATCCTGCGTTACCGGTTCTTCTGCAACAGGTCTGGGGCCGCGACCCGGTCGGCATCGCGTGCAAGCCAGTGGGGCAGCGGCTCGAGATCGCCTTCACCTTTCCCCAATCGGGTCGACCCGGTAGTCCCGCCGCCATCGCCCGCGCGTTCTCCGGCAGCCACGTCTTGACCGTTCTCGCCGAGGCCCACCCCGGTCGCATCGTGCTGAGCGCCGATCCAGGTGCTGGCGCGCGCCTGGCAGCGCTCGGCGCGCCCGCCCCAGCGGCGGTAACTTCACCTGAAGGATCGGCGTTCGCCGTGGCCTCCGCGGAAGCGGCTGGTCGCGAAGGCCTGGTCTACCTGGACGTCTGGGGCCTTGCGCGTCCGATCTTGCGAGCCTCTCTCGCGGGCAATCAGCGTCGCTTCATGGACATGGTCCTCAGCATCCCGGGCCTCTCGACGCTCAGCCTGCCGGTCTGGCTGAGCCTCGATGGCGGCAAAGCGCTCGCGGCCGACCTGCGTGTCCCGATCGTCACGTTGAAGAATGCCTCGGCGCTCCTCGCCCTCGTCGGTGGCGCCGGCGGCGGTGGTCTCGAGCCACTGCCGTGAGGCGCGTATGAGTCGTGTCCGTCGGGGCGGCGACCACCGTTGCCCCGAATGCCGCATGCAACGCCACGTCTGCGTCTGCGCGCTCTTGCCTCATCTACCCACCCGCACACGCATCGTGCTCGTCCTGCACCAGCTCGAGGCTAGAAAGACCACGAACAGCGGGCGACTCGCCTTGCGCTGCCTTCCCAACAGCGAGCTCGTCATCCGCGGACGCGACCATCGCGAAGTCGGAGAAGTCGGCAAAAGCCAAGGCAGCGAGGTCACGAGCGCCGAACCACTGCCCTGGCAGCGCCCCGGCGCCAACCCCGTGCTGCTCTTCCCGGGCGACGACGCCTTGCCCCTCGAAGGTTTCGCAGACCCGGGCGCCCCACCCATCACACTCGTGGTGCCAGATGGGACTTGGTCGCAGGCGGCACGCACGCGCAAGCGTTTCGCCGGCCTCGACGCCATCCCGTGTGCACGCCTGCCCGATGGACTGGTTTCCAGTTATCGCCTGCGCCACGATCCGAGGCCGGGACGGCTCTCGACCTTGCAGGCGATCGCGCAGGCACTCGAGCTGCTCGAGAACCCGGTGAGCGCGGGCACGGGCGATGCCACTTCGCAGGCGCTGCTGCGTCTGCATCAGGTTGCCATCGATCGCACGCTCTGGACCAAAGGTCAGCTGCGCGCGGAAGAGGTGACGGGGGGATTGCCGCCCGCCGCCCTCACCCGCGGCACGGCTTACGAATCGTGACGACTCACGTGGCGAGCGGCCGCGTCTGAGGCCGATCCTTGCGGGCACGCGTAACTGCCGCAAGAGTCACCGTCACCTCTTCGGCGCTCACGGCGCGGCCCTTGCGACCCACGTTGCGTTCCGCCTCCCGCGCGAGATCGTTGAGCGACACGATGCCGACCAGATGAGAGTCGGCGTCGATCACCGGCAATCGTCGCAGCTGTGCCGCTCGCATGCGCTCCTCGGCCGCGATGAGGCTGTCATTCGGCGCGCACGACACGACCTCTTTGGACATCGCCATGGCGACCGGGATCTCGTGCAGTGCTTTGCCTTGCATGAGCGCCGCCATGCACACGTCGCGATCCGTGATCATGCCGATCACCTTGGCCGCGCCGTCGCTCTCACTCACCACCGCGAGACAGCCGAGGTCGTGCTCCCACATCGTGGCTGCCGCTTGTGCCAGGGTATCTCCCGCCCGCGTGATCTCCACCGTCCGGTTCATCAGCTGCGAAACGTTCATCGTGCCCCTCCCCTTTTCCTTGTTCGTGCCCGAAACCCGATCCCAGCTGATTCAGGTGACGTCCGGCACCGACACGAGTCGGGGGGATGGCGACGGCAGCCGGGTCCGCGCTGCCATCCATGCACCCACGATCCCAATCTCGACAACGGCGTCAGCGAGATAGATCGGCGAGATCCGGCGCTTCGCCCCGTACCAGAGATCAATCGCCGCGAAGCTCAGCGCCGATCCGATGGCCAGCCCACGAATCTCCGGCGTGATGTTCGATCGCCATGCCGCCGACAGCAGGGTCCCCCCGATGGCCGCCGCGAGCAGCCCGACCATCTTGACCAGCCACCCCTCGGGTTTGGGTCCCGTCACCGCGGCGAAGCTTCGAAGGTGCAAGAGCGGCCAGATGCCCGTGAGGAGAAAGTAGATCCCCTGGGCTCGCGCCACGGTCCGAGGTGTGGGTTCCCGCAGCATCTCGATTGACGTGTCGGTCATCAGCAACTCCCCGAGGAAAGTGGGACCGATGGCTGGGGTTCGCAAGCAACGGTCACGCAGAGGCGACGATGCCGGAGCGATCGAAACTCAACGCGTACACCAGATAGCTGCGCTCGGGCGAGAATCGCCACAACCAGGGCTCCTGCAGGCGTACAGGCCCTTGCAGCAGCGGAGCTACCAACCGATCGGTGGAAAAGATCCGGCGCAGGAAGGTCGGTCCTGTCCCGGAGAAGACGTTGTTGCTCAGCTCGAGATGATCGAGCAACGCCCGCGGCGGCTGCGCGTCCCAGAGCTCCTCGAGCGGATAGGTTTCCGTCGTGACCGTGTCGGTGACGATGTGGGCCCGCCCCCCTGGTCGCACCATCTGCGCCAGCGATCGGACGTGTGCCAACGCCAGTGCGCACGCCACCAAATGTAGCTGTGGGTGCCGCGCGCCCAGCGCGAGGTACGCGCTCTGCATGAGCTGACTGAGAAAGCAGGTCGACAGCACAACGTCGAATTTCTCGGGCAGAGCTTGCAGCACCCGCTCGGCGCTCGTGCGCGGCAGGTTCGCGAGCTCGACCGGCGTCGCGTGCTGCTTGCGAAACTGGGGCAGACGATCGAAGCAGCCACTGAGGTCGACGGGAGCGCGTAGGCGGAGTTTGGCCGCCACGTCGGGCCGCTGGCGTGACTGCGCACGCGCAACCGCTTCGCCGTCGAGATCCACCAGATGAACCTCGGCGAACCGTTCACAGAGCCGGTCCAGATCCAGATCGTTACCATTGCCCGCTCCCAGCACCGCCAGGGTCGCCCCCTGCGGTGCTCCCTGCAGCGCAAGCGCGGTCACTCGCTCGCGATGGTCAGCAAAGTGCTCGCCCAGCGCCGCCGACTCACGGTTGTTCTGGCGGTGGCGTTCGAGCAGCAGGTCAGGCTTCGCGACGGGCAAGGCCTCCATTTTTGCCACAGCCGCGGCCTGCGCCAACCGCGGATCGGCTCCGTCGATCTCGATTCGCGGGTCCCACTGGCCGGCGCCACGGCTCGCCTCAACGTCGATGGCCGCCAGCACGAGGTGAAGTGCGACGACCGGGGTGCCTTCCGCTTTTCCGAAATCCCGCGCGGCGTCGAATTTCAGCTGACCTTCGAGGCGGCTGGTTACATGCGCTACGAGCGGGGAGGCCGCTGCCCGACTGGGTCCCAGATCGACCTCGGTATCCTGCCCATGCTGCCGGATCGCTTCGTCAAGAAGCACAAGGCCGAGTCGGCATGGTGATTTCGCGCGAGGAATCGGGCGACATCCTGGTACGCAACGCGCCCGAAACCTCGCCTGCGGGAAAGGCTGGAGTGCGCATCGGCGACTTCCTGCTGGCAATCGATGCTCGCGACGTGCACAACGCCGACATCGCGGCGGTCGTCTTTTGATCGGCGGCCCACCGGGGGCCCCCCTCACCGTCGAGGTGCGCAACGACAGCGAGACCCACTCCCCCCCCGCGCCGCCTCAGGATCGTCCGCATGTGACCGTCGCTGGCGTCCGGCGGACGAATTCGTCTAGATTGCTCGGCCATGTCTTCCGAGAAATTCCCCATCGACCTCGCCGCGCTCAAACCCCTCAAGCTCGACCCGAAGCGGCCGACGCTGACCAAAGAGGAGCGTGAGGTCCTCGCTCACAACATCGGCCTGGCTCGCGACGCGATCGTCTTCTTCACCGCGCTGGCCGGCGCCAAGGGTCTCTCGGGCCACACGGGCGGAGCGTTCGACACCGTCCCCGAGGTCATGATCATCCGCGGCTTCATCGCCGGTGGCGCGCCGATCCTCCCCATCTTCTACGACGAGGCCGGCCACCGCGTGGCCACGCAGTACCTGCTGTCGGCGATCGACGGCCACATGCCGGCCGAACGGCTGCTGCACTACCGCGAATACGAAAGCGGCCTGCCCGGTCACCCGGAGAAGCTCCTCACTCCCGGCGTGGAGTTCTCGTCGGGCCGCCTTGGGCACATGTGGGCGTTCTGTAATGGCGTCGCGATGGCGAACCCGGGCAAGGCCGTCATCGTGCTCGGCTCCGACGGCTCGCAGATGGAAGGCGACAACGCGGAGGCCGCGCGTCTCTCGGTCGGGCAACAGCTCAACGTGAAGGTGCTGGTCGACGACAACAACGTCACCATCGCAGGCCATCCCAACGAGTACATGGTCGGCTATGACCTGACCAAGACCCTCGCTGGCCACGGCCTCGTGACCGAGACGGTGATGGGTGAGGACATCGACGCCCTCTACACCAGCTTGGCCCGCGCGTTCTCGGACGAGCTTCCGCGTGGCGTGGTCATCAAGCGCAAGATGG
>JANNNO010000370.1:0-14443 GCA_031398585.1 Myxococcales bacterium
CTACGGCGAGGCCGGTCCCGCGCTGATTGATCTCGCCAATCAGCGCGGCGGCGACGACAACATCACCTGCGTCGTCGTGTACATCGCCAAGGAGTGAGCCAGGCCGCCGCTGGGGCGGCCGTCGTCCTACTTGTCGTCCTACTTGTTTTCGGTGAGGAGCTCGCCGAGCTGGCCCTGGCTGGCGGCGGGGCCGAGCTGCTTCAATGCCGAAAGGTGATTGATGAGGAAGGCGCGGTTGTCGGTGACCGAGAGGTTCTGCAGCTCGAGCGCACCCATGCGGTCCTCGGGTGAAAAGGCGCTCTGCACCTTCTCCATCGACAGCTTGTGCGGATCGTACGCCATGTGATCGGCGCGGGTGTCGACGATGGTGTAGTCGTCGCCGCGGCGAAGTTCGAGCGTGACCGAGCCGGTGATGGAAGGGGCCACCCAGCGGGTGATGCCGTCCTTGAGCATCATGGCTTCGGGGTCGTACCACTTGCCTTCGTAAAGGATACGCCCCAGGCGGCGTCCGAGGCTGTAGTAGAGATCCATCGTGTTTTCGTTGTGGATCGAGGTGAGCAGACGTTCGTAGGCGATGTGCAAGAGAGCCATCGCAGGCGCCTCGTAGATGCCGCGGCTCTTGGCATCGATGACCCGGTTTTCGATCTGATCGCTCATGCCGAGACCGTGGCGACCGCCGACGGTGTTGGCTTCGACGAAGAGCTGATAGAGCGACTCGTAGCGCTTGCCGTTGAGGCGCACCGGGACGCCCTTGTCGAATTCGACGGTCACCTCTTCGTGCGCGACCTTGGTCTCGGGCTTCCAGAAGGGCACGCCCATGATCGGGTTGACGATGCGCATGCCCTTGTCGAGGAACTCGAGATCCTTGGCCTCGTGGGTCGCGCCGAGCAGGTTGGCGTCGGTGCTGTAGGCCTTCTCGACGCCCATGCGGTAGGGCAGCTGCAGGCCGTTGAGGTACTCCGACATCTCCTTGCGACCGCCGAACGCCTCGACGAACTTGCTGTCGAGCCAAGGCTTGTAGATGGTCAGCTCGGGATTGGTGAGGATCCCGTAGCGATAGAAGCGCTGGATGTCGTTGCCCTTGTGGGTGCTGCCGTCGGAAAAGACGTTCACGCCGTCTTCGCGCATGGCGCGGATGATGGCGGTGGTCGTGACGGCGCGGCCGAGCGGCGTGGTGTTGTAGTACTTCTTGCCGCCGGTGGTGAGGTGGAAGGCGCCGCACTGGATGGCGATGAGCCCCTCGCGTACGAGGGCGTCGCGACAGTCGACCAGGCGTGCCGCCTTGGCGCCGTGTTCGAGGGCGACCGGGGGGATGTCCGCGGGCGACGCCTCGTCGGGCTGGGCGAGGTCGGCGGTGTAGCAGTGGACCTCGAGGCCGCTGCGCGCGAACCAGGCCACCGCGCAACGCGTGTCGAGACCCCCCGAGAAGGCCACGCCGATGCGGGTTCCGGCGGGCGGAAGGCTCCTGTGAATGCGGCTCATGGGCGCCCACATACCACGAAACCGCGACCGGCCGGCGGGTCAAGTCGGGGGCAAAGTCGCGGTCCGCGCTGCGGCCAAAATGGCCACCCGTCGGTTGCCGATTTCCGGGGCTCGACTATGTTGCCCACCCGATGAACATCGTGCGCCTGGCCGGGATTCTGGGCTTTGCCGGCGTCGCTCTCGGCGCTTTCGGGGCCCATGCTCTGCGCACGCGGGTCGAGCCGCGCTTCATCGAGATCTGGCAGACGGGCGTGCAGTATCACCTGCTGCACGTGCTGGCGCTCCTGGCCCTCGCCGCACTCGGGCAGCGGGTCGCCCGACCGACGGCGGTGGCGGCACTGTTCACCGCGGGCATCGTGATCTTCTCGGGCAGCCTCTACGCGCTCGTGCTCACGGGGCAGCGCTGGCTGGGCGCCATCACGCCGATGGGCGGGGTTGCCTTCCTGATCGGCTGGGCCCTGCTCGCCATCTTCGCGCGCCGGGCGGCCTGAGCAGACCGGAGCCTCGCGCTGTCGGGAGCAGCGCTGAAGCGCGTGCGGATCTCTCGACGGGGACGTGACAGCTTCGTGCAGCCGCGTCTTGTTCCTTGCAGCACCGTGCGCGGTGGTGTTCTTTCATCACGACGAGACCGCACTCACCGCGAGTTGTCTCGAAAAGGATGACCGATGGGTCCAAGCCCAGGCCGCGTGATGCGATTGAAAAGGTTGTTTCTAGCAACGGTCTCGGTGGCATTGCTGATCTCGTGTTCCGAAGACGCGAGTTTGCCTGGCGACGACCATTCGAACGAGAACAGCAGCCTGCGTCCTTCCGTCACCTACAACGCCAACGGGACGATGAACATCGACACCGCGACCTGCAAGGTGATGGGCGCGCAGGTCTGTCCCCCGTGGGCACCGCTCGACCTCGCGAAGTGCGGCTGTCAGCCCATGGCAGTGGATGGAGGGACCTGTCCGGCCGCGATCTGTGGCGGATTCTCGGTCTGGGATTCCGTGACCTGCCGTTGCTTCTGTCCCACGCCGCCTCCGGCTTGTCCGCCTTCGGCGCCGATCTGGGACGCCGCTCGCTGCCACTGTCTCACCGCTCGGCCGGACGCCGGAGCGACCTGCCACGAAGGGTGACGATGCACCTCGGTCGGATGGTACCGAGGCTGGCGGGGTTGGCTTGCCAGGCGGGGCTGCTGGGAGTGCTCGTCGTGCGGTCAGCAGCGGCGGCCGCCCTGGCTATGCCTGTCGCGAGCGAGCGATTCGACGGCCTCGTATCGACGCCGGCGGGACTCACCGATGCGGCTTGCGTGCATCGCCTCGCGCCGGGCACGACGTTGGACCTCGGCCGACGGCTGCTCCGCAAAGGCGACGCGAGCGCACCCTTGCCGCCGAGCTGCGCAGCGCCGACATGGCAACCACAGACTTTCGCGGCCCCCGCCGGCTCGTCCGACGCCGGGACAAGCCGCGTGCTCGGCAGTGTCTGGGCGACAGCCCCGCACGCTACCTGGGAGACCTTCAGTCACATCGACACACGCAGTGTGGTGCCGGCCCACCCCACTGACTATCACTGGCAGGACTTCCTTCTCTATTCCGGCCTCGAGGGATCCGCCCACACCGCCAATGGCCGGGAAGCCGTCGTGATGTCGTCCGTCCTGCAATATGGCGTCTCCCCCGCGGGGGGCACGGAAGGTTGGTGGAGCCTCTCGGCCTGGGTGCAGGTCGGCTCCAGCTTCTTCACTTCGTCGCCGGTTTACACTCACGCCGAGCGTAACGTGCGCCACCTCGTCACGAGCGACGACGGTGCGCGGTGGCGGATCGTGGCTTCCGACCTGACGGCTGGAACCGCCAGCGCCATCGAGGTCGAATCGCTCGGGTTCCAGGATCTGATGGACGTGGCGAACAAGGCGGTCTTTCGCGCTTCCGGCATCGGCGAGACCTGCAAAGAGATGCCGGCATCGACGCCGATCTGGTTCACCGACGTCAGCGTGCGCGCTTTCGGACGGCAAGAGCCCGACGTCACCTCGCTGGTGCAATGGAACTCGTGGAGCTTCGGTCATCCCGAGCTCGACTGCGACTACCAGACGAGCTCACCCTCCGCACCGAGCGCGCGCTTTCGCTTCAACAACACCTGGGAGGCGCCGCCCCCACCGCCGCCACCTCCCGTACCCGCGGCGGCCATTCCCGTCCCAGCCAGCTCGCCGCTTTCGCTCGGCCTCGTCGTCCTGTCGATCGCCGTGGGCGTCGGCGCCCGGCGGGCGCTGCCGCGTTCGGTTCGGCAGCGCTGAGAGCCTCCCGCGCGACGTGCGCCTAGGGCTTGAGCGCGAAGCAGTACCAGCCACCGTAGCCGCCGCCCGAGCCGACGATGGGATTGCTGGGGTCCGAGCCGCCGCCGTCGGTGAGCACGGCTCCGGCGCCGCAGCCGCCTTCGGTCTGGCCCGAGATCCAGTGGCGACGGTTGCCGGCGATGAAGGAAAAGCCGATGCGGGGGCGGGTGGCAGGCGTGGTCATGGTCGTCGTCCAGCTGTTGCAGGTGTTGGTGCCCATCAACATGCCGGTCGCCGTCGACCCGGTGAGGAAGTGGTGGTTGTCCTCGCGCCCTTTGCCCGCGACGGGCTGGCTGTTGATGATCCCGTGCTCGTTGGGAAAGTCGTCGCGAATGATGGGATCGATGCCGCGCGGCCGTTCGAACAGCAGATCCGCCTTGGTCATCGCGAAGAGGCGGCCCTTGCGGTCGTACCAGGGGCCCTCGCCAATCCGTTCGATGGCGTTGACGGGCGTGCCGCCCGGGCCCTTTTCCGCCGAGAGAAACGCTTTCCAACCCTTGGCGCCGGAGCCGGGGACCACGCTCTCGGCGATCTCTGTGCAGACTTTGTCGGCGCCGCTGACCCCATCGGCCTCGCCGTAGCGCAGATCCCCGCCGAAGCCCTTTGGGTTCTTCGATAGGCGTTGCAGCGCCTCGAAGCTGGTGACGAAGAAGGAAAAGCGCGCGCCGGGCGTGACGGGGCCCGTGTCGCTGGCGGGCGGCGAGGTCTCGCCCGGCGTGGCGGCATCGTTGCCGGGAGCGCCACCGGTGCCGCCGCCCGCACCACCCGAGGCCGGCCCGCTGCCCCCCGTGGCGGGTGTGCCGCCCGTGCCGCCTCCGCCCCCGCTGCCTGCTTGTGCGCCGCTGCCGCCCGAGGCGGGGCCGCCAGTGCCGCCCGTGTTGCTACCCCCGCCGCTGCCGCCGGTCTTGCTGCCGCCGCTGCCGCCGGTCTTGCCGGGCGCGCCGCCAGCGGCACCGCCTCCGCCGGGATCATCGCTCTTGGAACAGGCCGCGGCCCCGAAGCCAGCGACCCCGAAGGCGGCGACCAGCGAAACCACGAGTGACGAGCGAGATGGGTGCTTCGACGGCATGCAACGACTTCCTTCCTGAGGCCCGACGGCAAAACGGAGCCGACGCCCGCAAGGTTGACGGGCACTCCTGGGCCAAGTCAATGCCGCCGCCTCCCAGAAAACGAGCAAAAACCAGCGACGGGTGCGCGAAATTTATGTGATGAAAACCCCGCCCCGCGCCCCTCACCTGTGGGGCAGTCGTGTGCCCACGCGCTGGGCCGCAGGCGAGACGACGCTCACGAGCCCCCGCCTTCCTGCTGCAAGGCCGCCAGCATCGCTGCGACCTGGCGTTCGGTGTTGGCGAGATCGCCGTCGTTGTCGATGACAACGGTTGCGACTTTACGCTTTTGTTCGAGGGGCATCTGCGCGGCCATGCGCGCCTCCACGGCCTGCCGGGTGGCGCCGTCACGGGCCATGGCGCGGGCCAGTTGTACGGGCTCCGAGGCGGAGACCACGACCAGGCCGTCGTAGCTGTCGTGGCGGCCGGTCTCGACCAGCAGCGAGGCTTCGTAAAAGGCGAGACGTTCGCCGGCGGCGTCGAGCGCCCGCGCGAGTTCCAACGCACGCTGCTGGATTCGGGGATGGAGGATGGCCTCGAGCCCCTTGCGCGCGGCTGGGTCGGCGAAGACGCGAGCGCCGAGAGCTTTCCGATCGATCGTCCCGTCGGGCGCCACGACGCCGGGGAAGGCGGCGGCCACCTCGGCGTGCGCCGGTTGCCCCGGCAACACGACGTCCCGGGCGATCTGATCGGCGTCCAGCACCGGGATGCCGCGCGCCGCGATAAGGCGGCCGACCGTCGATTTTCCCGATCCGATGCCCCCGGTGAGGCCGATGAGCTTCAGTTTGCCGACCACCTCGGCATGGTACAGCAACGCGTGAGGACGCCGAGCGATGGCGCCGCAGCCGCCTTGGCGGTTTGTCCCGGCGGTGCCATGGTAGGCGTTTCGTTTCGCTGGACCCCGCCGTGAGCAAATCCCCGCCCAAACTTCCGACGATTCACTCTGCCGACTTTCTCACCGAGGTGCGGCCGGGGGGCGGCGGAGTCCCCCCCTTGGGGCCGCCCGAGATCGGCATCGCTGGCCGCTCCAACGTGGGCAAATCCACCCTGCTCAACCGCATGGTCGGCCGTCACGCGCTCGCCCGCACCTCGAAGACGCCCGGGCGGACGCGCGGGATCATGTTCTACGGGTTGCAGTTGCGCTGGCCGGACGCGTCGCCGGGCGAGAAGGCAGACCTCCGTCTCGTCGATCTGCCCGGATACGGCTACGCGCAGGTCTCGCAGGACGAGCGGCGCAGCTGGCAGCCGCTTGTCGAGGGGTACGTAAAGGGACGCACAACGCTGGCACTCTTTCTCACTCTGGTCGACGCTCGGCGCGAGATCGAGGCCGAGGAGCTGCAACTCATCGAGTGGCTTGGCACGATCAACGTGCCGCACCGGCTGGTCGTGACCAAGATCGACAAGCTCGGCGGTGGGGCGCGCGGCGCGGTGGAATCCAAGATGCGTCGCGCGTTGCCGCCCGGATCGCCGCCGCCGCTGCTGGTCTCGGGCGAGACCGGCGATGGCATCGAGCGTCTGTGGCACGTGATGGGGCGAGCGTCGGCGGCGAACGGCGCCGTTGCCGCTAAACTCGAAGACGAGGCATGAGCGCGGAACGAGACAATCTGGCCGTCCAGCACTTCGCCCTCGAACGCATGCGCGAAGTCGACCTCGACGAGGTCATGAACATCGAGCTCGCGTCGTTTCGCAGCCCCTGGTCGCGTCCCGTCTTCGTCGAGGAGCTGCAGCGGCCCTGGGCCTTTCTCGACATCGTTCGCTCGACCGGTAACGGTCAGGTGCTCGCCTTCTGCAACTACTGGCGCGTGGCCGACGAGGTTCACCTCCTCAAGGTCGCCACCTTGCCCGATGCCCGTGGACTCGGCCTCGGTGCCCGGCTGCTCGCCCACGTCATCGACTTCGCCCGCCGCAACGACTGCCGCCTCATCACCCTCGAGGTCCGTCGCTCCAACGAGATCGCGCAGCGGCTCTACCGTCGCTTCGCTTTCCGATCGGTCGGGGTCCGCCCCAACTACAACGCCGACGACAACGAGGACGCGATTGTGATGATTCTCGAGATCGATCCGACCGCGGCCTGACGCGTCTGGTGGCGTGATCGCGAGGCTTACGGCCCGGGATCCGCGGCCGCGAAAAAAAGATCGAGGTTCATGTCGATCTCGCGCGGTCGGCTCCGACCAGAGGCAGGAGGCCAAACATGCAAAAGATCACCACGTTCCTCACTTTCAAAGACCAGGCAGAAGAGGCGCTCAACTTCTATACGTCGCTCTTTCCGAACTCGAAGATCGTCGATACCCGCCGCTGGGGCGACAGCGGCCCGGGGCCCAAGGGATCGCTCATGACCGCGACTTTCGAGGTGGAGGGGCAGCGCTTCATGGTGCTCAACGGAGGCCCCTCGTTCACCTTCTCGCAGGGCATTTCCCTCTTCGTCTCGTGCCGCGACCAGGCCGAGGTCGACGAGCTGTGGGACAAGCTTTCGGTCGGCGGCAAACCCGTCGCCTGCGGCTGGATCACCGACAAGTTCGGGGTCTCATGGCAGATCATCCCGACGGCGCTCAACGACGCCCTGGGCGATCCCGACCCGGCGCGGGCGGGTCGCGTGATGGAGGCGATGATGAAGATGGTCAAGATCGACGTCGCCACCATCGAACGCGCACGCCAAGGCCGATCGGCTTAGGCCGGGGCTACTTGCGGATCGGCTCGAAGCGGACCTGATCGATCCCGGCGCGCAGCGGCCCGCGGTTGTCGACGCTGGCTAGCCGAAGCCGCACGGTCTTGCCCTTCCAGGGCGACAGATCGAACGCGATCGGTGTCGGCGCGCGCCGCTGCGGATCTCCCGCCTTGGTGGCAAAGACGCTCGCCAGGATGTGCTCCTTGTCGAGCGAATCGATCGGTGCCGAGGGGATGAGCACGTCGATACGGAACTGGCGCACCGGCGTCGGGCTCTCGTGATCGAGTGAAGCGGCGGAAGCCAGCTCGCCCGCGCTGGCATAGAACACCGTCGCGGCGAGGCGGTAACGACCATCGAGCTCGACGTCGCGAAAGAGGATGCGACTGCCGGGGCCTTTCATATCGGTCACGGCCGCGAATCCACCCTGAGGTGGCTCGGGCATTTCGAAGGGGAAGCGCGGGTCGGTCGTCGCCGGATCCGGTGGCGTCTTGCCGTTGCGATAGACGAACCAGCTGCCCGATCCGTCGTTGTCGGTGCGCCAGGCCGCCAGCGTCCCGGATTCGAAGTCGTCGTTGGCACGCGAGGCGGGGCGCGCGTTGACCAGCGGGACTGTCGTCGGGCGAGCCCCTGTCGCGTTGCTGACGATCTGGTTGTAGACCGCCGCGCGCGGCACGCCCTGCCGAACCAGTTGCTCGGCGATGGCCAGCTCGTCGCGGATGATGCTCGCCAGCTGGGCCGCCGGGATCGCGCCACCCACCCGCCGTCCGTTGATGAACGTGGTCGGGGTGGCGCGCACCTGCGTGCTGTCGACAGTCGCCTTGTCGATCTCGAGCTTCTGATCGACGGCAGCCCCGGCGCTGTCGGCATGGAACCTCGCGACGTCGAGCCCGAGAGCGCGCGCATGCGCTTCGAGTTCGCCGGCTTCGAGACCGAGGCGACGGAAGAACTTCTTTCCCTCCTTGGGACCTTCCGAGGCTTTGCCAGCAAAAAGCCGCTGATGCATGGGCCAGTACTTGCCTTGTTCGCCCGCCGCCAGCACCGCCCGCGCCGCAGGCAGCGATCGCGCATGAAACGGCAGCGGCGCCTGGACGAACTGCAGGCGCAGGTCCTGCGGTCGCTCGGCGATCAACGTCGCGATGGTCTGGTAGGCGCCCGCCGTGAAGGGACATTCGTAACCACCGAACAGAACGAGGGTCACCAGGGCGTCAGGAGGTCCGGCTACCGGCCCCGAGCCGAGAGGCACCTGCTGGCGACGAACCGCCTGCAGCTGTGCCGGTGCCGATGTGGCCGCGGCTGGAGATGCCGGCGTGGTCGTCGCGACCAGAGCGGACAGTGAGGCGGCGGCGATCTCTCGTTTCATGGTTTGCTCCGGTGCGGGCGTTGGCGGTGGCATCGATGAAGGCGAAGACGAAGTTCCGATCGTTGCGGAAGACGACGGCGCCTGGCTCTGGGACTGCGCACGAAAGATCGCCAAGCCGATCCCCAGCGTGACGGCCGCAACCAGCGCGAGGCCGCCCGGCCGCGCCAGCGACTGCAGCGCTGTCCTTCCTGTCCAGAGCCAAGGCGCCATCGCCCCCATCCAGGCTTCGCGGGGTCCGCAGGTGCGGTCGAGGGCGTCCCGCAGATCGTCGAGCGCTCGCTTGAGCCGCCAGCGCACGGTCCCGGCGGGGATCCCCAGGCGCTCGGCGATGCGGCTGGCGTCGAGCCCCTCGTAGTACCGCAGGAGCACCGTGGTTCGGTAAGGCTCCTCCAGCTGCAACACGATCGCGGTGAGGCGCTGTTGCAGCTCGAGTCGCTCCATGACGACATCGGCGCCGCTGTCGGCGGTCTGGCGGACGGCCGGGTCGCTGGCCCAGCTGCGTTCACGTGCCATCCGACGACGGACCGCGCGGGCCCTGTCGCGCGCGACGTTCCGCACGATGCCCCCCAGCCACCCCGCTGCGTGAGAGTCGGGCCGCCGATCGGTGCCGAGCGCGAGCAACGCCGCCTCCTGAGCGACATCGTCGGCGTCGGCGTCCGCCACCAGATGTCGTGCCAGCCGCCGCACCCAGGCGGTGTCAGTGAGCAGCTTCTCCGGAGCGGCCGAGGCGGTCATTCACCCATGCTATGGCCGCGGCCCGCACGGGTGTTGGCGCCTTCAGGCCGGATCGTCTTCGAAGCGATAACGCAGGCGCTCGACGGGGCGGCCGCCCTCGAGGTGTTCCCGGGTGATCTCGGCCGCGTCGTCGGCGGTCACCCCCGCGTACCAGACGCCATCGGGATAAATCACCAGGTTCGGGCCTTCGAAGCAGGGGCCGAGACACCCACAGCTGGTCACCGCGACGGCCCCCCACAGGGCGGGGCGTTGGCCAATCTCGCGCTGAAGGGCAGTGAAGAGGGCGGTGCCACCCCCGGGGCGGGCGCCGCAAGACGGTTTGCCCCCGACCGGGCGTTCATTGACACACACGAAGACGTGGCGTGCAGGCGCGGGCATGGTGGTGCTTGTCGACGACCGGGAGGTGGGCGTGGACGCCACCTGCGCCTGTCGTTCATAGTCGTTGCCAGGTGAGTTTAGCCTCAAGAAGCGGGCAGGGGGGGCGCATCTCCCTCATCCTGGCCTTCGTCTTTCCCGCGATGATCGCGGCGGCGGTGGCGCTGGCCTATTACGGCTACCAGGGTGCGCAGGACGTGGTGTCGTCATCGCGGCGGCAGTTCGTCAGCACGGCGGGCGCCCGGGCGCGTGACCTCATCGATCGCGTCGACATCGCGATGAACGATCAGGTCAACCCGCTGTTCCGCCAGCTGGGTGTCGCGCTCGACGAACAGCTGGTGGCTCCCGGCGAGAAGTGTTCCATCCCCGCGCCGGCCATCGTCGAGGGGTTCGCCATCTCGCGAGAGGATCCGCGCGAGGAGTTCGAGTGCATAGGTCCCGCGCGCCTCGACGCCAGCCGCCGCAAGCGCTTCAAGGACGAGATCGAAGGCCACGGCAAGGAGTTCGAGTGGCGCGAGGTGCCCGTCGGCTTCCTCAAATACGTGCACATCAGCGTGCCGCGGCCCGCACTTTACGCCGTCACCAAGTACCGCGCGGCTGACGAGCAGTCGTACTTCCTCGTCGCCAAGCTGCACCTGTCGATGATCCGCGCGCTCTGGCTCGACGACGCCATTCGCAAGCTTTGCCAGGACTATCGCGTTGCCGTCGTCGACGAGCGCACGGGAACCATCCCGGACCTGGTCTGCGGCGGCAGCGAGCCGACGCCGCGCGAACGTTTCTTTTACGAAGATCAGCTGAGCCGTCAGTTGTGGGGCTGGCGCCTGCGGATTGCGCAGCCGGAAGAGAGCGTGAGGGCCCTCGAGGAGAAATTGCGCCGCCAGAGCGTGGTGCAGCTGCTACTGGTCATTCTATCGACGGTCATCATCGCGGTCGGCATGGGCATCGTCTTGCTATCGGTCATGGCCGAACGGCGCGCCTCGCGCCTCAAGAGCGACTTCATCGCCAACGTCTCGCACGAGCTCAAAACGCCGCTGTCCCTGATTCGCATGTTCGGCGAGATGGTCGCCACCGGGCGACATAAGGGCGAAGAGACCGCACGTGAATACGGCGGCATCATCACGCGGGAATCCGAACGGCTCGCTCACCTCATCGACAACGTGCTCGACTTTGCCCGTCTCGAGCGTGGCAAAGCCAGCTACGACTTTGCCGAAGGCGATCTGCCCTCGCTCCTCGACCGCGCGCTCGACGTCTGTCGCTACCGCCTGGAAAAAGAGAAGATGAAGCTGCGTACCCGCATCGATCGGCAGCTGCCGCCGGTGCGTATGGACGAAAACGCGCTGACCCTGGTGATCCTGAACCTGGTCGACAACGCCCTCAAGTACGCGGTCGACGGCGGGGTGGTCGAGGTCTCGCTGGGCAGGGCGCCGGGCGGCGTGGTGCTGGCGGTGCGCGACTACGGGGCGGGCGTTCCCGCGCAGGAACAGGTCCGCATCTTCGAGCGCTTCTACCGGGCGCAGAGCGCGCGCGATCGCAACGTGCGTGGCAGCGGCATCGGCCTGGCCCTCGTGCGCCACATCGCCGAGGCCCACGGCGGGCGTGTCACCGTCGACTCCCCCGTGCCCACCGCCTGGGGGGGTGGCCCGGGATCGCTCTTCCGGGTCTTCCTCCCCGCGCCCGTAATCGCGTCGGCGACCGACGATTCGGGCCCCGAAGGCGATAGGATGATCCCCGCCGTTACCGCCGAGAGTGACATCCCGGCCGAGACCCAATCGATACCGCCCAAGTCATGAGCACCCCGAGCACGACCAGCAACAATCCCGGGCCCAGCGCCGGCCCCCGCAAGCGCATCCTCGTGGTCGAGGACGAGCCCGACATCGCGCGCGGCCTGCGCGACGCCCTGGAGTTCGAGGGGTTCGACGTGCGCGCGGTTGGCACCGGCCAGGAAGGGATCGAGGCGGTGCGGGGTGAGACGCCCGACCTCGTGATCCTCGACCTGATGCTGCCCGACCTCAACGGCTTCGTCGTCTGCGAGCAGATTCGCGCCAGCCACGCGACCTTGCCGATCATCATGCTGACCGCGCGTTCGCAAGAGGCCGACAAGATCCGCGGCCTGGAGGTCGGCGCCGACGACTACGTCACCAAGCCGTTTTCGGTCGGCGAGCTGGTCGCCCGCATTGGCGCGATCTTTCGCCGCCTGCAACGCACGCCCGGCGCGCAAGACGAGGCCATCCAGATCGGCGAGGCGACGGTCTACCTGCGCCGCCATGAGATCGTTCGTAACAAGCGGACCTACGCTCTGTCGTTCTACGAGGTCGAGATCGTGCGCCTCTTGCATGAGCGCGCCGGCCACCCCGTCCCACGGGAGGAGCTGCTCGAGAAGATCTGGGGCGTTTCGGGCGCGAGTCAGACCCGGTCGGTCGACAACTTCGTGGTCAAGCTGCGCAAGAAGATCGAAGAGAACGCCTCGCAGCCGCGCCACATCGTCACGATCTACGGCATGGGCTACAAGCTCGTGCCGTGACCGCCGTCTGTGCGGCTTCGCACAGCGGAACCTGCGGGCAGCAGCGGGCGTCGCAACAAGCGCCCGGGTCACCCTCCCCACTGCCAGCGACGGAACTTTCGCGTTCCGCGCGGGGAGAGGGAATGTCATTGGCCGAGTCATCCGGACATTGGGCGTTGATTGATGCGCACGAGGCAGGGGCGGTCTTACCCGAACCGCGTGGCTTGTCACCGGCGGGAATTCCGCCCCCGCGTGTCTCCCAGCCGTTCGCAACGGCCTTGCCCACTCTGGGTGACTCGGTGACCCGCTTCGGCCGGCTGCACGGCTTGTCGGGCCGCGAGACGGAGGTGTTGTTGCAGGCGGTACAGGGGCGCCACAACAAGGCGATCGCCGACGAGATCGGCATCGCCCTTGCCACGGTCGATACCTTCTGGGCGCGCATCCGTCGCAAAGTCGCGTGCTCCAGCCAAGCCGAGGTGATGGCCAAGTTGCTCAGAGAAATCTTCGGCGAGAGGTAGCGGCGGGGAGCCGGCCTGCGCGCAGGGGCCGTCGCCCCCGCGCGCCGGAGACGCTCCGGTCAAAAGTTGAACTGGTTGACGTTGAGGCGCTTGTCGGTCCCGACGTGCGCCACCAGGCTGTCGCCCTCGCCGTTGCTGTGAATGACGAACGGCCGCGCCTTGCTCTTGTGCTGCGAGGTCGCGAACTCCTCGAAGTCGGCGCCATTGGTCGAGCTGGCGAAGTTGAGCTCGAACGGCGTCCCGATGTTGATGTTGTCGCCCGTGCGCGAGACCCAGAGCAGCTCGCCCGGGCCGTCCGACACGAGGTGACCTTCGACCCGCCAGGGCTTGACCACCGGCGCGCCCCAGCCCCTGCCGAGCTCGAACTTCATGAAGTGAACGTCCTCCATGTCCCAGCCCATCCACGCCACCACGAGATCGTTGTTGAGCTTCGCCGCGCTCGGGCTGCGCTGCGTGCGCACGTTGGAGTAGTTGCCGTGGAGTACCCAGTTGCCATTGCCGTCGAGCAGGAACTGATGCATACCCGTATCGACGAGGCCCCCGTCTCGAGGCACGTAGGCCACGAAGGCGTTGACGAAGCCTTCGTAGAGCACCAACGCCGGATCGGCGCTGTAGCGCGGATGGCCGAACTGTTGCCGGCCAGTCCAGTGGATGCCGTCCTTGGACTTGAGCGCATTGATTCGCCAATCGGTGCCGACCCAGACCAGGTGCATGTCGCCGTTGTGCGAGAACAGCGAGGATCCGCCGTGCGCGGTATCGGAGATGGTGCGGATCACGAAGCGGTTGTCGGGCAACCACTGCGCGATGTTGATCCGCTTGTCGGTGCCCGTAAACGTCACGAAGACCTTGCCGTCGTGAACGCATGCACCAGGCCCGCCGCCGCCGACGTGCGCGCCGTCCACGATGACCTCCGATGCGGTCGTCTCGCCGGTCTCCGCAGCGGCTCCGCAACCCGCCAGCCCGGCCAGCCCTGCAAACCCGGCGAATCCCGCCGCGCCTCTGATGAACTGTCTGCGATCCATGTTCGATGTCCTTTCGTCGTTGTCGATGCAAACGCGCAAACGCGCTCGACCGTTGTAACGAAGGACCTCGCCCGCAACACGTACCGGAATTCTCTACAGGGACGGCGCCGCATCCCGATCGACGCGGCCGTGGCCTCTATGCGACGATGACGCCGCTCATGCGGCGGCTGAACTTCGTGTCCGTGGTGTTATTTGCGTCGATCGGGAGTCTCGGCAGTGCGTTCGCCGCCGAGCCTGCCGCCCCCTCCGGACCCGCTGCCGCCGCCGAGCCCGATCGGCGGGAGCGCCTGCCCGCCAGCCCACAATTGCGGACCGCCACGGCGGACGACTCGTTGGCAGAGTCAACCTTGCGCCTCGATGACCTGCCGCTGG
>JANNNO010000051.1:0-7355 GCA_031398585.1 Myxococcales bacterium
CGCCACGCCCAGCAGCGCCGAGAGCTTGGCGATGTGCAGGCGGTAACGATTGCGGATCTCGGCAGAGCCCGCCTCGAAGTAGTGATCACGAGTCGGCAATCGGCGCGCACCCTGGTCGATGGTGAATATGTACTTCTTGGAATTGCCGGGATCGACACCAGCGTAGCTGCGGAAAAAGACGAAGACGCCTCGTTTGCGCAGCTCGCCCGCCACCCGCGCGATGTCGGCGACGGTGGCGATCGGATCGACCAGGTTCGCGATGGCTTGCACCATGGTGCGCGCTTGCGGCTGGTTCTCGGCGTCGAGGCAGGCCTGATAGTAGTTACCGATGGTGGCAAGCTCGGGATCGGTGGTGGTCATCCGCTGCGCCGCCGCCTGATCGATCGTCGAGACGACCACCTGATTGATCAGCGTCGATGGTGTGTGATAGCTGCTGCGCGAAAGATCGGTCGGCCCGAGCGCGTACTGCTTTTGCCAACCTCCGCAAGCGAAGCGGTAGAAGTTGTCGCAGGGGTTGACCTGCTGATCCATGAAGGAGAGCTGTATCGGCGGTGGCGCGGGACCGAGATCGGCTGCCGTGTCTCCCGGTCGCGCATCGCCCGCGCCCGGATCGTTACCACCTTCGAACGTCCCGGCGTCGACCGGTGCAACAACGGTGTCGATCGGGCTGCCGGCGTCGCGCGGTGGCTGCGTACCCGAATCCTTGCGATTGTTGGGAGGCGGGGCTCCGCATTGCGGCTGCGTTCCGTCGACACAAGGCGGGAGCGACGTGCTCTCGTTTTCGCAGGCCACCGTGAGTGCGGCGATCGTCAGCAAGCCTGCCCAGCTCGACACAGAGACGCTGACCGTCGGACCGGAGGGATGTTTCATGGAATTCTTTCGCGTGCAGCGTCCGTCGCAGAACGTTCGGACGGAACGAGGGACCTTAATCAATTCCCCCTGTGGTGAGAAGCCAGACCCCTTCCAATCTGGCCCTCCCGAGCGACTTCGATCACGATGTCCCGCCGCAGCGCCAGGCAGCGTTTCGGCTCCGTGGCCCCGCCGGTTTGACCATCGTTGCTCCACGAAACGAAACGCGCCCAGCGGGCGGGCCAACGAGGCACCCGCCCCGCTGAGCGCGCCGCGATCGCTCACGCGTCTGTCGATTACTTGGCGAAGCAGTAGATGCGGCCGGCGCCGCCACGCGGAGACGTGTCGTTGCACCCGCCGTTTTCGTGCGTGGAATTCCAGATGTCGCGACCGTTGGCCGTGTCCATGTTCGGTCCGAGACCGTCGGAGTGGCCGACCCACGCCTTGTCCGCCGCCTCAGGCGACGTCCAGTCCTTGCAGGTAAAACCAGCCTTCACCGTGCCGTCGACGTTCGAACCGGTGAGGATGTCGTGCTCGTTGGGAGTCTTGGAAGGATCCCACTGGCCATTGATGAAGGCGCCCTTCTCGTCGAGGAAGACTTTGTAGTCGCCTTTGCGCGTGTGCAGCGCCGCCAGGTTGGCGGCGACCAGCGCGCCTTTTGCGTTGTACCAGGGGCCGGGGCCGATCCGATCTTTGGCGTGTACGGGGCCGTCGTTGGCGCCGCCTTTTTCGGCGCTGAGGTAGGCCGCCCAGGTCTTCCCACTGCCTGCCGCGGTCGCCAGTTTCTGGCACTTGGCGTCCGCGCCGGCCAGACCGCCGAGGTTGCCGGTCTTGCTCGTCTCGCTGGTGACGAAGAAGCTCATGGCGCCGGTACCACCATCGCCGCCACCGGTTTCACCGCTGGCTCCGTCGCCGGTTTCGGAGGAGGAGACATCACCACCACCGTCGCTGCTGCTGACGTCGGCGCCGCCGTCGGAACCGCCCGAGCCGCCGCCGGATCCTCCGGTGGCGCTGCCCCCCGAGCCACCCGACGTGCTGCCGCCCGAGCCCCCCTTAGAGCTTCCGCCCGAGCCGCCGCGACCACCGCTGCCGCCGGTTGCGCCACCGGCGCCCCCACCAGCGGGTGCATCGTCGCCGCACGCGGGAACCATCAGGGCGGGAAGCAGGGCGCCCGCCCCAAGAAAGGCCAGTGTTCGTAGATGTCTATTCATCGTTGTCTCCGTTGATCACGCTGTTGGTCGAGCCGTCAGGCTATGCCGCGTTTGGACTTTTGTCTGCCGCCGTGTGCGGCCATGTGTGTGCGCGGCAATATCGGTACGATCGCGGCCCGGCGCCGGCGCGATCGGCAGACCGGCGGGTGGCCTAGTGGTCAGGTAGGCTTTTGCCGGCGGCGATGTTATGACTAGCCGTACTGCGGCGGCGGGTGGCGGTACCAGGCCCTTCGAGGAGACTCACATGACCTTCGTTTCCCGCACCGCCCGCTCCGGGCTCACGCTCGGTCTTGCGATCCTTCTGGCGGCTTGTACGCCCAAGCCTGGGGATGGCGGCGCCGCCGAGCCTCCAGCCAAGGCCGACGCGGGGACCAAGCCGCCCGCGGTTCCGCCCAAAGCCGACGCCGGAGCCCAGCCGCCGAGCGGCCCCGAGCCCGGGCCGACGCCACCGCAGACGCCGACCGACACCGCCCCGGTCACCCCGATCGACGCGGGCGCGCAGGTCGACTCCGCCACGCCGCCCGCGCCCGAAAAGGACGCCGGGGCCGAAGCCAGCGCACCTCCTTCACCGACCGACGGCGGCCCCGCCCCGAGCGATGGCGGTGCGATCATGGTCGGCGTGCGCACGAGCTTGCGAGAAGACGTGAGGTCGCGTTGGACCGGGACGCGCAAGAGCATGTCGGAAGAGGACGGAGCCACCGTCTTCACCGGCGTGTTCGAGGCCAACAAGTTCGGAGGGCCGCAAGGTCACAACATCCGACTGCCGCTGCGTCCAGGCCGCGAATACATCTTCGAGTACCGCATCCGCTTCGACGGCAACTTCCCCTTCACCCGGGGCGGCAAGATTCCAGGCCTCGCCGGTGGCAACGCGCCGACCGGCTGTGTGAACGTCACCGGCGCCGGTTTTTCCGCCCGCATGATGTGGCGCGAGGGCGGGCAGCTCGTCGGCTACATCTACGACCAGACCCAGGGCGGAGACTGCGGCAACAACATCACCACCTCACTGCGGTTTCAGCCCGCCAAGTGGTACAGCATCAAAGAACGCGTGCGCGTGAACACCGGCAACGCGGCCGACGGCATCCTTCAGATCTCCGTCGACGGCACAATGCTCATCGATCGCAGCAACATGCGGTACATGAACGACGGCATGAACAACAAGGTCTCGTCGGTGCTCTTCCACTCGTTCTT
The DNA here is from genome assembly GCA_031398585.1 of Myxococcales bacterium. Taxonomy (GTDB): domain Bacteria; phylum Myxococcota_A; class Polyangia; order Fen-1088; family Fen-1088; genus JANNNO01. The sequence goes on from JANNNO010000051.1 coordinate 3,249, forward strand.
CGGCGGCAGCACGCAGGCCTGGGCGCCCGCACGCAACTGCTCGATCTCGTTCTCGGAGCCTTTCGTCACGCTGGTGGCGGAGTAGCCTCGGCGCGTTCGATCCGACCATCTGCGTGGCGGGCGAAACGGCCCTCGTCACGCGGGTGGACCGGTTGTTCGTCGGGCCAGGGCCAGCCACCGAATTGGGTCTGCTGGTAATCGGCGAACGCTTGCTGAATCTCGGCCCGCGTGTTCATCACGAAGGGGCCGTACTGCGCGACTGGTTCGGCGATCGGTCGTCCCTGCAAGAGCAGCAGATCGGCGCCGTTCGGGCCAGCCTGGACCGGCGCGGGGCGATCCGAGATCAACTCGGCGCCGTGTTTGGCCGGGACGGGGCGACCACCGACTTGCAGGCCGTCGCCGGCGAAACCGTAGAGCGTTCGCCGAACCCCGGCGGAAGCCGCAGGCAAGACGAACCGTGCGCCCGGCGTCATGGAGATCGTGAGGATGGCGACGCCGGTGTCGGGGCGTGCTGCCCATGAATTGGGCGGCGGCGAGGGGGCCTTCACGTCGCCGAACTGTCCCGCCACGACGGTGATCTCGACGCTGCCCGACTCGTCGAGGCGCACGATCGGGATCTGTTCGCGCCAGAGCATCGAGAAGTGGGGCTCGACCAGCTTGTCCGCAGCCGGCAGGTTCAGCCAGATCTGGAAAAGCTCGAGCGGATTGCCGGCGTTCGGGTTCACGAGAGGAAACATCTCGGCATGCACGATGCCGCGGCCGGCGGTCAGCCACTGCACGTCGCCGCTGCCAAAGCGCGCGGCGGCACCCAGCGAGTCGGAGTGATCGATGAGGCCACGGCGAACGATGGTTACGGTCTCGAATCCGCGGTGCGGGTGCGGCGGAAATCCCGGCACTGTCTCGCCGTGATACATGCGCCAGCCGTCCTTGCCTTCGAAGTCCTGCCCCAGGTTGCGCCCCGCCAGTGACGCCGCGGGACCGAGGACGGCATTGCCTGCGGGGTAGGCGTCGTCATGGTGAACGCAAAAGAGGAACGGATCCACGGTCTGCCACGGGAATCCCAGCGGCGTCGTGGCGATCACGATCGAGGCATCATCGGGGCTCATGCCACCAGCCTACGAGGCAGCGTCGCCGGCCGCAAACCGCGATCACGCCGCGCGCGTTACGAAGGTGCACCGGCCCGGGACTTGTCGACAGCGGGGGCGGCCAGCGGCAAACGAACCCGAAACGTCGTCGCGGTCCGGGGCACCGACGTGACCTCGACGGTTCCGCCGCAGCTGGTGACCACGCTGCGCACGATGGGAAGCCCGAGGCCGCGGCCGTTGCCTGTCTTGGTGCTGAAGAACGGTGAGAAGAGTCGCGGCAGATCCTCGGGCGCGATCCCGGAGCCGTCATCGATGACGTCGAACACCACCGATGTGCCTTCCACGCGCGTACGCAGCGTGATGTGGCCGCCCGGGGCTGTCGCTTCGACGGCATTTTGCACCAGGCTGCGCACGACCTGGTTGAGGTCTTCGGGAACCGCACGCACGGGTTTGCTCCCGTCCTGAAGCTCCAGCGTCACTTGCCGATCAATCTCCAGCCGTGGTGCCACGATCTCGGCCACGTCGGTGACGACACGGTCGAGATCGATCTCCGCCGCTTGGGTCGGGTAGCCTTCGCGCGCATAGCGGCGCATCAGCCCGACCACACCTTCGATTCTTTCCACGCCGCGGCCGGCGCTCTCGACCATACGGCCGATCTTCTGCTGTGCGCGTTCCACGGCGACAGCGCGGTCGGCATCGATGGAAGGCAGCCCGTCGAGGGCGCCGCGCAACTTGGCGACGTTTTCGGCGATCAAGAGCTGCGCGTTCTTGATGAAGTTGAGCGGGTTCTGAATCTCGTGCGCCAGGCCGGCACTCACCAGCTCGAGGCCCTCGACATGCGCGCGCATCACGCTCTGAACCTGACGCCCACGCCGCTTCAGCTGCTGGCCGATGGCCGCGTCGAGCTCGCGCGGGGAGAACGGCTTGGTCAGATAGACATCGGCGCCCGCCTGCCGACCGGCCAGCCGATCTTCTATGTCGGTCTTTGCAGTGAGCATGATGATCGGCAGATCGACCAGCAGCGGATCCGCGCGCAGGGCCTTGATCATCGTGAGGCCGTCCATGCGCGGCATCATGAAGTCCGTGATGACCAGATCAGGACGTTCGCGGCGAGCGATGGCAAGGCCCTCCTCGCCGTCGGCCGCGGTGAGGACCAGATGGCGCGACGATAGCTGCGACTTGAGCAGGCGGACGATGTCGGGGTTGTCTTCGACCACGAGGATCCGGGATGCCGTACTCGCTTCCGGTGGGGACTCCGCAGTCGCCGCTTTGATGGAGTCCACCTCGGCGAATCGGTAGTCACCGAGGCGTTCAAATCGCCGCGTCGAATCCAGCGGTGCGAGGGGCGTGGCCGGTTCCTGCACCACTCCGCTCGGCGCGCGGGCAGCAAGCTCGTCCGTGTCGAAGTGAACCACGAAGCGGCTGCCCTGGCCGACCGTGCTCTCGATCGAGATGCGCCCGCCATGCAGCTCGACGATCTCACGGGCATAGGCCAGCCCGATGCCGGTGCCGCCGTAACGGCGCGTGACCGAATCATCGCCCTGCCGGAAGCGCTCGAACAGGTGAGGGAGCTGCGCCGCCGGGATACCGATGCCGGTGTCGATGACGGCGATATCGATCGCGTTGCCTTGCCGACGAAGGTCGACCGTGATGGCGCCCGACTCGGTGAACTTGATCGCATTGGCGATGAGGTTGATGAGAGCCCGCTCGAGCTTTTCTCCATCGACCATGGCCGTCACGCTGGCGTCGCCGATCAGCTTGAGACCGAGGCTCTTGCGTGCCGCCAGTGGCCGGGCGTCGTCGAGCAGGCCGTGCAGGAACCCGTGCAGCTCGAGTGGTTGCGGTCGGAGGATGACGAAGCCCTCTTCCAGCCGCGCCAGCTCCAGAAGATCGCTGATCAGGCGCAAAAGGCGCATGCCGTGCCGGCGAGTCGCTTCGAGGTATTCCCGCTGCATGGGTGCCAGCGGTCCCCATTGCCCGGCCAAGATGGCGTCGAGGGGCGCGAGGATCATCGTGAGCGGCGTGCGCAGCTCGTGGGTCAAGTTGGCAAAGAAGCGGCGCTGGAACTCGTTCTGAGCGACGACCTTGGCGCGCTCGTCGGTGATCGTCTCGAGCACTGTCATGGGCGCGGTGATCGAAATCGCCAGCATGATGACGAGGGCGATCGATAGGCCGACGGCCGCCATGTCGGCTCTGTTGCCGAGGAAGGGGTAGTCGAGATCGTGCAGGCCCATCAGGATGACGCCGAAGATGAAGGCCTTGCCGATCGCTGTCGGGCGAGACTCGGTTCGCAGCAGGGCGCGCAAGGGCGTGTCGAGCGCCGGCAGCGCGATCGCGATGCTCGCCGGGAACGTGACTGCCCAGAACGGGCCGCCAGCGAGATAGACGACCGCGCTCACCAGCGGGGCGGCGGCGAAGAGCGCCAGGTAGAGGCGAGACGGCACAGCGACGCCCGAGGTACCGGCCACCAGATGCGCGAAGTTGAAGGTGATGAAGAACGCCGGCAGGAATTGCAGCGTCTTGGCGTACACGCCGCCAGCGGGCACGCCCTGAATGACCACGAAGACGGCTCCCATCACCCAGACGACGAAGAGGCGGCGATAGAGCGGGGTACGATGCCGATACCAGAGCAGCCCCGTCAGCAACAGGTTGAGCGCGAGGACGATGACGTACATCGCCGCGAGCTGTCGGATGGCTTCCATGGGGCAGCTCAGTCGGGCAATCGGGGCAAGCGAATGCGAAAGCGCGTCGGCTGACCGGGACCGCTGGTGCAGCTGATCGTGCCGCCATGCCGTTCGATGGTCGTGCGGCACATCGAGAGGCCAAGGCCAATGCCCTCTTCACCCTTCGTCGTGAAGAAGGGTTCGAAGAGATGGGCCTTTACCTCCGGTGGGATGGGCTCGCCGTCATTTTCGACGTCGATGATCACGTCGTCGCCCTCTCGCCCGGTACGCACGAGCACCTGACCGCCGTCCCGGCTGGCCTGGTAGGCGTTGCGGATGATGTTGATGAGGCTCTGGTA
>JANNNO010000436.1:0-3512 GCA_031398585.1 Myxococcales bacterium
CACGGTTTTGAGACGCTAGAAAAATTGGGCTTCCACGACTGGGGCTTTGACTATGTTTTGCTCGATTTCCTCGGCGCCCGACGCTTCTTTGATCAAGGGACTGCGGCGCATGCGCGAGCGCAAGCCGAGCGAGGCGATCGCACCCTTGCGCGCTTTCGTGAAGGCGGCCCCGGACCGTCTGGTCGGAGCGTACTTGCTTGCCCGCGCGCTCGAGGAGACGCAGAAGCGGGACGAGGCCAGGACCCTCTATGGCCAGGTCGTTGCCAAAAATCCCAACCACGCCGGCGCCTCGATTGGCGTCGAGCGGACCACCAACACCACGCCGGCCAAGCGATTGGCTGCCGCCAACGGGCTCATCAAGAAGATCGAGGGCAGCGCCGCTCCCAGTGAGCTCGGCGAGGCGCAGACCCTGCGCGGCGAGGCGCTGCTGGCTTTGGGGCAGACCGCTGACGCGCTGGAAGCCTTGATGCGGGCGGCGGCGGCGAGCCCGACCGATCCCAGCACGCAGCTGGCGTTGACCGAGGCCATGATCGGCGAGGGCCGCCCGGGCGAAGCGCTGGCACGGCTCCGCGCCCTGGATCCGCTGACGCTCGCGACCCCGCTCGGTCGATTGGCGTTGGGTGCAGCGCTCACGTCCGTTGGGCAGCTGGCCGAGGCCAACGCTCAGATCGAAGCCGCGGCGACACAGATCCCGAAGGATCCGCGCGTGGCCCTCTGGCTGGGTGTCGCGGCAGAGTCCAAGCGCCCCCATGACGACGCGACGGCGATGCGCAAATACAAAGAAGCGCTGGCGATCGACGCGCGCTTCTTACCGGCGGCCCTGCGTCTCGCGGCGTTGCTGCAGCGGCAGGGCAAGGCGAACGAGGCACTGACCTTGATCAAGGATGCCGAGGCGGGCGGCGCGCCACCCGAGGCACTCTCGGTGGTCTGGGGCCAAGCGCTGATCGAGGCCAAGAATCCGGCCCAGGCCGAGGTGGTGTTGCGCAAGGCGATCGCGAAGTCACCCGCTCTCGTGGCCGCTCGCACCGCTCTGGCCAGCGCGCTCGACGCCAGCGGCAAGGCGGCCGAAGCGCAAGAAGAGCTGGGCCGCGCGATCATCGAGCTGCCCAAGGCGACAGGTCTACGAGAGCGCCTGGCAGCGCTTTACGCCAAGCATGGCAAGAAGGAAGAGGCCTTGGCGACGCTCGAGAAGGAGCGAACCGCGGGCAACAAGTCTCCGGGGCTGCGGGTGCAGATCGCCAAGCTGGCGCTCGCGCTGGGGCAGTCCGAACGTGCGGTCAAGGAGCTCGAATCGGTGGCGTCGGAAGATCCCGCGACGCCCGAAGCGCTGTTCACGCTGGGGCGCGCGCGTGAGGCGACCGGCGACAGCAGTCGTGCGCTGTCCGAGTACAAGCGATCGCTGGCATTCGAGAGCTCACCCGAGCTGCACCTGGCGTATGGGCGGCTGCTGGCGCAGACCGGGCGCGACGAGGAGGCCCTGTCCGAGCTCGAGGCGGCGGGGGAGATCGCGTCTGCGCGGCTCGAAAGGGCGCGCATCCGCCTCAAACGCAACGAGACCGACGAGGCTCTGAAAGAAGCAGAAGCTGCGATTCGCATCTCGTCCAGCGACGGTCGTGCGCACTTCCTGGCGGGCATCTGCCTGGATCTGATGGGGCGCGCGGACGACGCGGCCATGGCGTGGCGCAAGGCGCTCGACGCCACACCCGATCTCGCCGAGGCCCACTATCGGCTTGGTCGCTACGAGATGGACAAGGGCCGTCAGCCGAGCGCGCTGGCGCATTTTCGCGACGCCACGGACAAGCCGCTGCCCAAGGTCACCTGGGAAGCCGACCTCTACTTCCAGCTCGGCTTTGCCGAGGCGGCGGCCGGCGCGCGGCCCAATGCCATCATCGCTTTGCGCCGCTACCTCGAGCTCTCGGCGACCGATGCGCCCGCGCGACCCGAGGCGGAACGGCTGCTAGCGCGTCTCACCAAGCGCTGAGCGGATCTCGAGCCGCCGCGCGCGATGCCGGCACGCACGGCTGGTCAGAAGACGTAGGCGAGACCGAGGCCGAGAAAGAAGGCGTCGTAAAAGCCTCCTTCGATTCGGGCTTCGAAGCCCGGCAACTCAGGCAGGCGAAAATCGACGCCCGCGTTCAAGTTGACGATCGGAAACGCGCCGGGCACCCCGTCCTCGCGGAAGCGTTTTGGATCGTCGGGCCCGCCGTCGAGGCCCTCGCTGTCCTTGAGCATGCGTTCGGTGCAGCCGCTTTCGGGGCAGATCTTCGGGCGACAGGCACGTTCGTCGCCGGCATTCTCTGCGGTGCAGTTCGACCAGTTCGAGATGCGCAGAACTTCACCCAAGACTTTGGCCAGGCCAAGGCCCGCGCCAAAGCGAACGCCGACATAGTCGGTGAAGGTGAAGCGATAGACGAACGAGACGTCGGCGCCGAGCAGCGCGATGTCGCGGACCTGCACGAAGTCGGTGTCTTCGCGCGGCAGCTTGCCCTTGCCGAGCCAGTTGCCGTCTTCCGGCGACATGTTCTGGTAGGTGACGCCGACCACGATGTCGTAGTCGCCGCGACGGGCGAAGAACTCGCCGCCGTACGACTTGAAGGTCGACAGCGGGACGTTCTCCGCGGTGAAGAGATCGAGAAACCAGCTGGGGACCGTCATGTAGCGCGGCATGCGCAGGCCGATGCCGTAACGAGTGATCGGTTCGTCCGGCGGCGGTGCCGTGGCTGCCGCCTCCTCGGCGTGCGCGGGGGCCGTCAGCAACAGAGTGGCCGTGGCCAGGGCGGCGATCGACACGGAGGCTCGTCGGATGCTCATGGCGCCGCGACTATACCCCAGGCATCGCAGGCCACCGCCGCGAGAGAAGGCCCGTTGGCCGCATGCTAGGGTGGGCGCCGACGTGCCGACCGCCTACCTGTCTCTTCCTGCCGCGGCGCTGGGCCTCGTGACGCTGATCGCCGGGGCGTGGCCTGCGATGGCGGCGCCCGTTGATGGCGGGCCGACGACGACGCCTGCGAGGCCAGCGGCTGCACGCCGTCCCTTCCCGGGTACCGCGGCTCCCATCCCGCGCGAGCTGAGAGAGGGCGGTCGTGGCCAGGGGGCGGGGTCGCCCGCACCAGCGGCCGCGAAGTCCATCGGAAGCAAGAACGCCGAGGACGGCGGCAGCAGCGTGTCCCGACGGGGCGGCAACCCGGTCGAGCGGCGCCTGCGGGACAATCACGTGCCGCCCTCAGCGCAAGAGCTGGCGGCGCTCGGCCCGCGCGTTGACGAAGCTCTGATCGCCGTGGCCCGCGACGAAAAAGCCGAGCCCTCCGTGCGCGCTCGCGCCGTGGCGGCGATGGCTCACACCCCGACGCGCCCAGCTCGTTCGTTCCTGACACTGCTGCTGGAACGCCAGGGTTACACAGGCAAACCGACGGCCGCCGTCATCCCGCGCGCGTCGTCCGCGGGGGGCGCGGGCGGTGGGCAGAGCGCGACTTCGGTGGAGACCGCGGTCCTGCTCTTGCGGCGGGCCATGG
>JANNNO010000454.1:0-2823 GCA_031398585.1 Myxococcales bacterium
GTTCGTGAACGAGGCGCGGGCGGCGAATGCGATCCGGCACCCCAACATCATCGAGGTCCTCGATTCGGGAACGACGCCCGATGGATTGCCTTACCTGGTGATGGAACTGCTGGAGGGCGAATCGTTGCGCGCCCGGCTGCGACGCATGCTGCGTTTGCCGATTGACGAGGCCATCGACTTTGCTTACGTCACGGCGTCGGCGCTGGCCGCAGCCCACGCCCGCGGCATCGTCCATCGCGATCTGAAACCCGATAATTTGTTCGTGGTTGCTGATCCGGGGGATCCGCGACTGGCGACGGTCAAGGTGCTCGACTTCGGCATCGCCAAGCTGCAGCCGACGTCGGACCTCAACCATCCCGACACGCCCGACTCGCTTCGGACGCGCACGGGAGCGGTGATGGGCACACCGACGTACATGTCGCCCGAGCAGTGCCTCGGCAACCGCGAGGTGGACGCGCGCTCCGACGTCTACGCCCTCGGCGTCATGCTCTACGAGATGGTCTGCGGACATCCGCCCTTCCGCTCGCAGGGCTTTGGCGAGCTGGTCCACATGCACATCAACCTGCCGCCGCCCCCGCCGCGCACCATCGCGCCCGATGTCCCGCCGGCCCTCGAGGCGATCATCCTGCGCGCCCTGGCCAAACCGCCCGAGGCGCGCTTCGCTTCGATGGAGAATCTGATGGGCGCCCTGGAATCGGCGGCGGGACACTGGCTGGCGGAACGCCGCAAGGCCGCTCGCCAGTACATGACCGTGAAGCTGCCGGCGTCCGCTCTGCAGGCGCCTGCGCCCCGGCGGCGGTCATGGGCTTGGCTGGCGGCGTTTGCGGGACTGGGTGCAATCGCCCTCGCCGCGGCTCTCTTTGCGCCGCCGTCGGGGCCCCCCGCCGCGGCGCGGGTGCCACCGCCGATCGCAATCCGCGAGCTTGGCCCGGGCGGCGTCGCCGGCACGGAAGCCCCAGCCACGACGCCTGCCCCTGCGACTGCGAACGCGGACGCGACAGTCAAGGTTGAGATTGCCAGCCAGCCCGCCGGTGCGCAGGTGATCCGGACCAGCGACGGTGTCAGCCTCGGCGTGACCCCATTTTCCGGACGACTGCCCCTCCACTCGGGGCCGCTGGTGGTCAGGCTGGAGAAGCCCGGCTTTTCCCCCGCCGAGCGCACGATCGGGCTCGACGACGACGCTCGCCTTCAGGTCGCCCTCGACCCTGTCCCACGCAAGCGCCCCGTACGCGCCCGGCCGCCGGCGCGGCATGAACCCTCGAAAATGTAGCGGGGGCCGGCTGGGGTCAGCGGGTGCGCTTTACCTGGGCCCCGAACCGCGCTATGTAGTGCGCTTTCCGAGCACGGGCGCGTAGCTCATCTGGATAGAGTACCGGCCTCCGAAGCCGGGGGTAGTGGGTTCGAGTCCCGCCGCGCCCACAGCCAACCCCCTCCGGGCGTCACCATGCAGGTGCTCAAAAGGCGTAGCCGACGCCGAGCCGAACCGAACCGCCGAACGTCTCGGCTCCCTGCTGCGAGACCTCCGGGCAGTCGAGATTCTGGCGGAAGCGCGGATCGCTGCAGAGCTTGTCGAGATTGCTCGCCAGCCGCAGCAAGAGGGTGACTCCCGTCCGCACCATGAGGCCGTGCCAGACTCTGAAGCCCAACGCGACTTCGCCCGCCACACTCAAGTGATGAAAGCGAGTCGGGCCGTCCGGTGGAGGCCCGGAAACCAGCGCTTCGGCGAGGCCGAGGGTCTTGTTCTTGAGCGCCAGCTGGGGACCGATCGAGAAGTTGGTGAACATCGTTCGCACGTGGCCGACATCGATCTCGTAGCGGTAGCGAGACGAGAGAAAGTGCCCGAAGAAGTCCTTGCCGACTTCCAGGTCGGCGGCGTGGCTGGGCAGGAACGAAAAGCCGTAGGCGAGGCTCACCGGGCGCAAGGGTTCGAGCCAGCTGCTGGTCACGCGAATCTGGTGACGGGGCTTCTGTAACCACCAGCGAGCATCAGCGGCCGCGATCGCCGCGTTTACGTGGGGCTGCTTGATGGCGAGCAGCGCTTCGGCATGCAGCAAGATGAACTCGGTTCGTTCGGGTTCGGTGGCTGCGGTGGCGAAGCGCATCGCTTTGGCCGGCGGCAACACGATGAACCGCTGGTAACTCTGAAGTCCCACGACACTGCGTGCATGCCCGCGGTAACCCGCGCTCACGTCCTCGAGAGATCTTTCGGGATAGACGTCGGAAAACGCACGACGAACCACGGGCGGCGCCGGCCCACCCCGGCTCACGAGGGCGAGCCAGGCGAACAACCGCGCGTCAGCCTGATCGCCCCAGATCGCGGGGTCGAGCAGATAACCGATGAGCGCCCAGGCCGAGTTTCTCCGGGTGCGCGCCGGCAGCGCGACGTCGGACGTTCCGCCGGCAATCAGCTCGTCCATGGGCGCGATGTCGCCGAGATCGCGCGACGGCCCGAGCAGCGTCGAAGGCGCCCCCAGCCAGAGTCGCGTCTCGTCGGCCTTGGCGCGCCCGAGGTAGGCGGCGAGCCCGTCACCGAGCCAGGCCGGCAAGCTCGGGAACTTGGTCCGCAGAAACTGACGAACCAGCCCCTGCACGATGACTTCGTCGATCTCGGCTTTCGACTGCCCCGCGTGGGTGATCAAGACCTCGCGCCCGTCCGGCATGTCGACCCGCGAAGCCACGGTGCCACCAAACCGCTGCTGGTACTCGACCGCGTCGTTGAACAGCACCATCTCCATGGCGCCCGGACTGGCGGCAGGATTGGCGGCGGCTTCGGAAGCAAACCAGAGCGCGAGCCCCGTGCGCACCCTCTCGGTGCGGGCGATC
>JANNNO010000458.1:0-9623 GCA_031398585.1 Myxococcales bacterium
CGGCTAACCTTGGGGTGTGGCCGCCAGCGTCCCCGAACCCCGCGTGCGTCTCGCCGCAGCGATGAAGCTGTACGAGATGGACGAGCTGTCCGCCGAAGACGCGGCCGAGCTCGGTGGGGTCTCGCTCGTCGAGTTCCTGAAGCGACGGGGCGAGTTCGGGGTGCCGGCCTTCACGCAGACCCCCGCCGAGCTCGCAGCCGAGATCGCTGCCGCCAGCTGGACCCCCGGCCAGTAACCGCCGCGCCGAAACTACCGGCGCTCGATCGGCATTCACTACACAGGGGCATGGACACGACTTCACGGGCGGGCCGCCGATGAGCCCCCGGGCGCCTTACCCCGCGATCGATACGAGCGCGTTCTTGGCGTTGTCGGGACTCGGCCTGCTCGACATCCTCCCGCGGCTCTGGCCCGCGCTGGCGGTGACCTTTGCAGTCCGCACCGAGCTGACCGTGGACCATCCAAACGATGTGCCCGACCCAGCCACGCTGTGAAATTGAGCTCACAGCCGCCCCACCCAATCGAGGCCATCACCCAACAGCCCAGTCGTGCCATGCGGAGTTGATGCCTCATCGAGCGGAAGCTACGACGAGGCGCATCCAGGAGGAACAACGCGTCGGCGCGTGAAAACGTTATCTATGCCAGATGCCCAATTCTTCAAAATGAATGATATGAGCGTCTGGTGCGCACTTGCGCCGACCTGGGGTCACTAGGCCCGAGCAGGTTTTGCGGCGTTTCTTGACCCTCAGCGCTGTGAAACCCTTTGCACGGACGACGACGGCCTCGACCGACGTGCTGGTCACGGCCGACAAAAAGACGCCGCGTTGGCATCGCCAAACGAAGAAGGAAGTACTGCAATGAAACAGCGTTGGATCTTCGGACTCGCCCTCTCCCTCTCCATGGCTTGCACGCCGGCCGTTGACGACAGCCCCAGCAGCAGCACGGGTGGCTCGACTGGCAACAACACCGGCGGTAGCAAAGCCGGCGGCACCGGTGGCGGCTCGACCTCGACCGGCGGCACCGGCGGCGGCTCGACCTCCACCGGCGGCACTGGCGGTGGCTCGACCTCGACCGGCGGTTCGCCAGGCTCGTCCGGCGGCACCGGCGGCGGCTCGACCTCGACCGGCGGTTCGGGTGGTGGTGCGGGCGGCAGCGGCGGCGCTGCGGGCGGCACCGGCGGATCGACCGATGGCGGCGGAACCCCGAGCACAGATACCGGCGGCGGCGCGGGCGCGGGCGGCGGCACCGGCATGGGCCCCGCAGCGGCGCTGCACGACTACGTAATTAAGGTTCCCTGTCCCACCCAGGGCGGCACGGGCAAGAGCTGCACCATCGCGACCGACGTCCGTGGCTTCGACAAGCCCGTCATGATCGGCGGCGACGCGGCCACCACCTATAAGGTGAAGCTCAAGATCTGTGCGGTCTACGAAGCGCGGCCTTACACCGGTTGCACGGCCCACCCCGAGAGCCCGAAGGTCTGCATCAACGGCATGCCGAGCACAGGCGGTTTCGCACCGACCTACCCGACGCTCGCCCTCAAGTCTGGCGACAAGACCTACTACCTCAACATGGAGAGCGGCTACGCCGACAAAATCTTCAAGTTCGACTACACCGCGACCTTCGAGATCAAGGGCGGATCGATGGTGAACTTCATCTCCAACGGGGGCAGCAACGGCGGCGTGTACACGTCGTTCCAGGGCCCCGGCAATCCGAGCTGCCCGAACGTTCCGGGCGTGCCGGCCGGCTTCCTCGGCCAGTACATGCACGTTCAGGTCGTCTCCACCGACCCGATGAACTGAGCCGAGGCACCCGTGGCGGTCGAAACGGAGGCGCCCTCGCCTCTGCCGCGGCGACGATCGAACCCGACGTCGCCGCGGCCATCGCCGCTGTTGCTAAGCCTCGCCTGTTTCGCCATCGCCTGCAGCTCTCCGCCCCCTTCCTCTGCTCCCGAATCGTTTCCCACGACGCCCGTTGCGCTCGGCAACGCCGAGACGCCGCCCGCGGCCCCAGCCTGTGCTGCCGCCGCCCGGGCACCGGTCTTCCATCGCCTTAGCCGGACGGAGTACCACAACAGCGTCAACCAGCTGCTCGGCCTGCAGCTGCCGTTGCGCGAGAGGCTTCCAGCGGATCCGATCCTCTTCGGCTTCGACAACAATGCCGAGACCTCGGTTAGCGCGCCCTCACTGCAGCGCTACCTCGATCTAGCGGATCGAGCGGTCACCGCAGCGCTTGCGGGAACCGAGACCCGCCAGCGGCTCGTGCCCTGCACTCCTGATCATGACGGTTGCCTGACCCGTATCGTTGGCACGTTTGCAAAGCGCGCCTGGCGACGTCCCGTCGATGCCCACGAGATCCAGGAACAGCTGGCTCTCGCTGCGACCTGTGGCGATGACCCACTGGTTCAGATCTCGTGCGCCTTGCAAGCGACGCTGGTGGCGCCCGACTTTCTCTTCCGTACCGAGCTCCTCGCCGCCCCCGGTGCGCCGTCCAGCCTCAGCGCCACCATCGAGGGAAGGATCAGTCCGTACGCGCTCGCCACCCGACTCTCCTATTTTCTCGTCTCGAGCACGCCGGATGACCGCCTGCTCGAGCTGGCTGCCGACGGCAGATTGTCCGCTCCCTCGGTCATCGAAACCGAAACCAACCGACTTCTGGATCCGGGGTATCGATCGCGGCTGCACAGCCCCCTGCCGCTGAGCGTGCCGCTGCAGTGGCTCGGCCTCGACGAGATCGACCAAGCGCCGTTCGACTCACGCGCGCTCGATGCCGATTTGCGAACGGCGATGGTGGCCGAATCTCAGCGTTTTTTCGCGGAGATCATCGACGAGAATCACAGCGTCCTGGATCTGGTGAAGGCCCCGTTCACCTTCGTCAATCGACGTCTGGCCGACCACTACGGCCTTTCCGGCGTGACAGGTACCGACCTCCGCCGGGTGGACACCACCGGCAGCCTTCGCGGCGGCGTCCTTACCCAAGGGGCCTTCCTGACGACGACGTCGTTGCCCGACAAACCCTCCATCTCTCGCCGCGCGCGCTGGGTGCTGCAGAACCTGCTCTGCTCACCGCTCGACGACCCGCCCCCCGGGGCCGAAGAGATGGTGCCAGCGCCCGACCCGGGACTTGGCCTGACCAGCCGCCAGAGTCTCGAGCAGCGGACCAGCCGTCCCCCTTGTAGCGGCTGTCACGCGCTGCTGAACCCGATTGGCTTTGGTCTCGAGTCGTTCGACGCCGTCGGTTCGCTGCGAACTCACGAGGGGAGCCAGCCAATCGACGCCAGCGGCGTGCTGCCTACGGGCGAACGCTTCGGCAACACCGCCGAGATGTTGGCGCTTCTTCGCTCCGACCCACGATTTCCCACCTGCTTGACCCGCAAGCTACTCACCTATGCGCTGGGACGCGGTCTCGCCGGCCCTTGTGACGACGAGGCGATCGCCGTCTTGTCGCGTGCCTTCGCCCTAGATGGATACCGCCTCAAGAACCACATCGTCCGCATCACCCGCAGCGAGCTGTTCCGGACCGCCCGACTCGCGCGTGAGGTAGCACCGTGACGAGCAAGGCAGCCGGAATCGTTCGTCATGTGCACGGGCTGCGCCTCGGCCGGCGTAGCCTGCTTCGGGGTGCGGGGGTGGCGCTGGCGCTGCCTTGGCTCGAGGCGATGCCGGCACGGGCTGCCGACGTGCTGCCGCGAGCGATGTTCGTCTATTTCCCCTCGGGCTATCCGCGGGGCCTGTGGCAAGCGGCCAGCGAAGGCGACGCTGTCGTGCTGCCGCCGCTCGCGCGGGCTCTGCAGCCTTTTGCGCGCAAGCTGACGCTGGTCACCGGCCTTGCCAATCAACCCGCGAGCGTTGGCGCCAGCAACGCCGGTGGCATTCACGCCCGCGGAACCGGCTGCTCGCTGGTCGCCGAGCCACTCACCCCGGCGGGTTTTGCCGGCGCGGGCGTCTCGGTCGATCAGCTGATCGTCGACGACATCGCCGGCGCGAGCTGCATTTCTTCGCTGGTGCTGGGCCTGCCCAACGAACGAGTGCCGAGTTTTTCAGAAGAAGGCATGAGCTCGATCTTCTACAACAACGTCTCGTTCCGGGGCCCGCGCTCCCCCGTACCCAAGGTCAGCAACCCGGCAGATCTCTTCGTCCGCTTCGTGACCTGTCCTGGCATCGGCACCGCGCGCTCGCCACAGAGGCTGCGGTTCGAACGCGGAGTGATGAGCGCGATCAAACGCAAGGCCGAGCGGCTGATGAGTCAAGCCGGACGCGAGGATCGGCTTCGCCTCGAAGAATATTTCACGTCGGTCTCGGAGCTCGAGCGTCGATTCTTGCCGTCGCCTCACCGCAACGACAGTGCGACCTGCGTACCCGACGGCCCGAGCGTCCCGGGCAACACGCTCGCCGAGAGCGCGGCCGCGATGTTCGATCTCACGGTGCTGGCTCTGCGCTGTGGGCTCACGCGCGTGGCGACGCTGATGATGGACGGCGCCTTTTCACGTCGACACTTCGGCCTGCCCGGCCTTGGCAACGCGAACTACATTCATGGCCTCTCCCACGCGGAGTTTGGCGGCGAGGCCACCGATACGCCCCGATGGACGACGATCACCTCGCAATACTTCTCCCTCTTTGCCTCGCTCCTCGCCCGCCTCGACGCCGTTCAAGAAGGCGGCGGTACCTTGCTCGACGCAACCGCGGTGACATTCTTCAGCGAATTCGGCGACGGCAACGCTCACGCCTGCGAGGACCTTCCGTTTCTCATCGCTGGATCGGCCGGGGGGCGGCTACGCACGGGGCAACACCTCCGCGCAGCCGCAGGTACGCCTCAGGCCAACGCTTGGTTGGCCCTCCTTCAAGCCTTCGGAGTCGGCCGCGATCGATTCGGCGACAGCACCGGATCGCTCGCTGGCCTGATGATCAAATCGTGATCCAGACCTGACGCGCGCAGCCTATGAGCTTGCCTTCGGCGGTGTGAAGGGCGGTGCCGGCGAAGAGTTTGCGACCTTCCTGTCCCAGACCCCACCCGGTCACGACGGCTGGTTGACCAACGAGGAGCGGGGAGACGAGGGCGGCGGCCATTCGTCCCAGCAGGGCGCGCGGGCCGCCGGCCGGCGAGGCCCCGAAGAAGCCTGCGCAATCGAGCGCGGCCCAGAGGACCTCGGGAAGCACCTGGCCCGCGGCGTCGGCGACGCTGGCGTCGGGACGAAACATGGCGGCGACCAAGCCGGAATCGCCTGGCCGGCCAGGAAAGATGCGCAGACCGTCGAGGGGGGCGCGACCGGGTCCGCACGAGAAGCACTCGGGGAATTCGTGGTGAACGTGGCCGACGTAGTGCTGGGACCACGTCTCGGCCTGCTCGAATGTCGGCGCCGGCGGCAAGGTGAGCTCGACCCTCACGCGCGCCAGTTCCGCCAGCACGACATCGCCATCGAGCAACCGTGCTTTGCCTTCTCCGCCGAAGGCGCTTTCGTCGAGCAACAAATCCCGCTCGAGTGGCGGTGGGCGGCGCAGGGTCACCTCCAGGGCTGGGACGGAAGCCACTCTCACTGCACCGCTCGGTGACGGGGCCTGGCTGGCTGTGACCTGGAGGGCTGCCGCCTCCGCGCTGCTTAGATAGATCTCCCCCGGGGCCACCTTCCGGGCGAACAGACCTGCCGTATAGCCGCCGTTGCCGGAGGCCTTGGGACCACGAAAGCGAGCTGCGATGCGGAGATTTCGATCCGACACGCGAACATCCTAGCCCGATCGGCGTGTCCGAGCGCCGATCGGCCCCGCGGCCGCCGAGCCCCAGGAGGCTGCCCTCGGCCGGGGAGGACCACGCGATCGAGTCGTGCAGCGGTGAAAGCGCGAGACAGTCGTGGTAACTCTCGCGCATGCCCTTCCTGGATCGGGACGGCACCAAAATCGCCTACGAAGCCGCGGGACCTGACGCCATCGAGAGAGCACGCCAGGCTGCCTCTGGTGGCGGTGGCCCTCGCGCGATCGTGTTTCTGCACAACATCTTTTGCGACCGCCGGGTCTTCACGTTCCCGATGGCGGTGCTGCAGAGCCGCTTTCGCACGATCGGGATCGATCTGCGGGGCCATGGCGAATCGCCGGTGCCGCGGCGGCGCTACGACATCGCCGATCTGGTCGATGACGTCATCGCGGTGATGGATGCCGAGAACGTCGCCACTGCCGTGTTGGTCGGCGTCTCATTGGGTGCCACCGTCGCGATGGAATTGGCATTGGGCCACCCCGACCGGGTCGAACGCCTGGTGCTGATGGGGGCCGATGCGGACAAGGACAGCGGCGTTGCGAGCGCGCGCAATGCCCTCTTCTGCCGGGTCGTCCGCGCCACCGGGATCCGATCGCTCGTGCTGGGGCAGGTCGAAAAGAATCTTTTCGGCGAGACCTTTCGACGTGAAGGGGGTGAGCTCTATCGCCTGTTCCGTGGTCGGCTCGCAAGCTTCGACCGCCGGGGCGCCGCGCTCGCCATGCAGGCCTGGACGGGGCGTCGCTCGCTCTTGCGACCGTTGACTCAGGTTCAGATCCCGACGCTCGTCCTCGTCGGCCAGGAGGACGTCTCCTGTCCCCTGCCCTGCGGTGAGAAGATCGCGGCGGCCATTCCGGGTTGCAGCCTGGTGCAGATCCCCGCTGCCGGACACACGATGCCCGCTGAACGGCCGCGTGACACGACAACGGCGCTGCAGACGTTCTTGGGCATCGCGCCCTGATCCCGGCTCTCCAACTCCGCAGCGCTCAGGACCGCCGCCACATCAGCGGAGCGCTTCGTTAGCGCGGCCTCCTACCTTTCCTCACCGGTAACCGCTCCGAGGACCGACGAGGCGGCTCGGGGAGGGCTGAGTTGCCAAGATCGGCTCGAGCGGCGCGCCAGTGCCCAGGGTCCATGCCGTCACTTACGGAGGGTCATCAACTCCTACTTTCAGTAACCGATATGACTATTCATGAGCAGAGGGAAACTCCAGGTCTGGATGGCGGCCATCTCGGCCTGGATCGCGGTCGCGAGCTGCGGACCCTCCGCGCAAACAGACCGGGCTGAGGCTCGCACGGTGGATGGCGGTTACGAAGGCACCGGCGGAAGTCCGGGCGCGATGGACGCAGACCCCCCAACGCCCGACGGCGGCCCGGCAACGGGTGGAAACGCGGGAACGGGCGGCGCGGGCGGCGAGCCGGCAACGGGCGGGGCCGGCGGCACCCATTCCACGGGTGGAACCGGCGGCACCCCCAGCACGGGCGGGGCCGGAGGCAACGAGCCGATCGATGTCGGCGTGATCGATCAGGCACCGCCTCCGGTCGACCTGGGTGCGATTGACGTTGGCGCTCCCAACGCTGATCCCGAGGCCATGCTCTACGGCAGCGTCATGCCGGCCCCCGCCAATACCAACCTCACATCGGTCGGCAGGCTGGACTGGATCCATTTCGGCTTCGATGGCGAGCCCGGCAGCGTGAACCGCAAGAGTCAGGGCACGCCGCTCGTGACCATGAAGAAGATCGGCGCGCGCACCCTTGCCCATTACGCCAATCGCCCGGTCACGCACTCATGGAACAACGGCACCCCGACCAGCAGCGGAAGCAACGTCGCCGACGGCGTCGTAATGGGTGATCAGGAAGACGTCGGCTTCGAGATTCAAGCTGTCGGATCCTCGGCCCGCCCGCGAACGTTGACCGTGCACGTGGGCGGCTGGCAGGCTCGCGGCAGGTTGACGGCGACGCTCGCGGGCGTATCCATGAGTTACACCCACGAGTACTACGAGCCGACAACGCCGGGCTACGACCGGGTCTACCGGATCACGTTCCAGCCCGCCAACAACGGCGACAAAGTCGTCGTGAAGTGGATCGCCGTCGACCTCACGCATATGTACGGCAACGTCACTTTGCAGGCGGCGACGCTGACCGAGTGATCCGCATTCGCGTCTGTTGGCCGTAACAGAACTCTCGCCATCTCAGAATCTCGCGAGGTCTGTTGACCCTACGGGTGCGACGGGCCTGACTCAAACACAGTCGCCTGCGACACCACTGACCCGCTGGGTGATCTCGATCACGGCGGCTGGCGAATCCTCGCAAATCGCCTTCGATTTGCAGAATTCGAGTCGCGGTCGAACGTTGTCGTCCTACGCCGCGGGGTCCGCTCGCCCGACGTCGGTTCGAAGGTCGAACCCGACGCTCATCTCCGACGCCGCGGCCCGGAGGAAAACATGGTGCCAGGTCCACAGACTTCCACGCGAACGTCGGCACGCCCGCATTGGCTGGGTCGGACGATTGCGACGATGCTCGTTCCCAGCTGCTTGCTCAGCGGCTGCATCGAAGACGCCGGCGAAGGGCGGCCGACGTCAGCGCCTGCGCCGCTTGCCGAAACCGACGATCAGAAGATCATCGGGGGCTTTGCTGCCAACGATCGCAAACTCGACGGCGCCGGCGCTCTGGTCGCTCTCTACAACTACCCGTCGTCCATCCCGTCGCCCTACCCGCCCCGCCCCCAATTGATCTGCGGCGCAGCCCTGGTCGCCAACGAGAGCATCGTCACCGCGAAGCACTGCGCGGACGCGATTCCGCGGGCGGTCTCGAATGGCATGACGGTGGCGTTCGCGCTGGGCCCCGACATCTCTCGGCCTCGCCGCATCGTCGAGGTCGTCGGCTTCGAGATGGCTCCGGGTGACGTCGGTGGCTACGTACGTCGCGGCCGGGACGTCGCGGTCTTACACCTCGACGAGCCGCTGCCGAACGAGCCGAAGATCGCGATCGGAACGCTGTCGGACGCGGACATTGGGCAGCCGTTGGTCGCCATCGGCTACGGCGCCCAAGACAATGCGCGCACCTCGGGAACGAGAAAGTTCGGGCGCCAGACTCTGAAAGCACGTGAAGGCCGAACGTACGAGGCGCTATTCGGCACCTTCGAGGCGTTCTTCGAATGGGTGAAAAAGCAGCTCGGCAGGCCGAGCTATACGGCGTTGGCAAGCGACGAAGTCGGCGGCGAGGCCGCCGGTGGAGCCCCGGCTGACGGTGGCGTCGGCGAGGCCGACGGAGGCATCGTCGGCGACAGTGGCGCGGGCGGCGCGGGCGGCGCCGGCGGTGTCGCTGGGGCGGGCGGTCGCGGCGGGGCGGGCGGCGCCCGCGTCGACGGCGGTGCAGGGATTCCCGACCACGTCATTCGTGGCGAAGCCCAACGGCTCTGGAACAGCGTCGTCCTCGAGAAGGACTACGAGGTCGTGACCGGCGGAGTCGCTGGCGACTCGCAGCCCTGCTACGGCGATTCCGGCAGCCCCCTGCTGCGGAAACAGGACGGGAAGTTCGTCACCTACGGCGTGGTCTCGGGCGGCACGTACTCCGACGAGCTGATCTGCGATCGGGGAACGATCTACGCCACCTTTGGCCCCGAGACCCTCGCCTTCGTCAACAAGGCCGTCGCGTGGACGGACCCGTGCGCTGATCTCGGCACCCGCGGCGTTTGCGAAGGCGACGTGCTCAAGCGCTGCACCGGCATTGCGGAGGGGCGACGTCGGGTGGTCGAGTTCGACTGCTCGCTGCTCAACCTGCCGTGCAACCCGACGGGCCCGCAGGTGACCTGCGGCGAGGCTCCGCCGATCTCGGGGCAGCCCCCCGTTCGTCCGCTCACCCCTGCCGACCTCCGTAACGAAGTCG
>JANNNO010000474.1:0-5631 GCA_031398585.1 Myxococcales bacterium
CAACGAACGCGCGGGGCAGAGCGGGTATGCGCATCTGTTCGAACACTTGATGTTCCAGGGAAGCAAACACACCGGCACGGACCAGCATTTCGCGATTCTAAGGGCCATCGGCGCGCGCAACGTGAATGGCACGACCAACACCGAACGGACCAATTACTACGAGTCGGTCCCGTCCGCAGAGCTCGAGACCGCGCTCTGGCTCGAGAGCGACCGCATGGGTTATCTGCTCCTCGAACAAAAGGCCCTCGACAATCAGCGTGAGGTCGTGCGGAACGAACGGCGCGAGCGCTACGAGAACATCGCGCATAGCCGCGAGCGTTTCGAGATCGCCGAGTCGCTCTATCCCGAGGGCCATCCCTATCGGTATCTGACCATCGGGCGCCATGAGGATCTCCAGAAGGCGACCCTGGACGACGCACGGTCGTTCTTTGCTCGCTGGTACGTGCCGTCGAACGCGACGCTCGCCATCGCAGGCGATTTCGAGACCGAGGCGGTCAAGAAGCTGGTGGAGAAGTGGTTCGGCACGTTTCCGGTCAGCAGCCGACCCAAGGTGACGGTGCCGCTCGTGACCGCGCTGAAAGAGAAGCGGCGCCAGACGTTGGCCGATTCCGTGGCGACCACCTCGCGGGTTCACTACGTCTGGCCGTCACCGGCCTACCTGGCTCCGGGCGACGCGGAGCTGGATCTGATCGCCCTCATCATGACGGGAGCCACGGGGCGGCTGCGCAGGGCTTTGACTTACGATCGGCAGCTGGCACAGACGGTGAGCGCCTATCAGGTCAGCAATGGTTTCCAGGGCGAGTTTCACGTCGTCGCCGATCTCCTGCCCAACGCCGGCATCGCCGAGGTCGAGGCGTACATCACGACGACGATCCGTGCGATCAGCAATGAAGGGGTGCAAGCGGCGGAGCTGCTCCAGGCGGTGGCGGCAAGGGAAGTGGCGGTCACGCGGTCGCTCGAGTCGCTGGCGAGCAGGACGGCGATCCTGCAGCACTACGTGCACACGGGGCAGCCGCCCGATTCGATCGCCAGCGAGCTCGCGCGGTATCGTCGCATCGCACCTGCCGACATCAAGGCGACCGCGATGCGCGTGTTGACCGCCCGGCGGGTCGAGATCATCTCGCAGCCGATGCCGCGAACGTCGAAAGCCGAGGCAAGCAGGGCTTTCGGGTGGGAGGCGTCCGGGGCGCAGCTGGCGACCCAGCGTCAGGCGACGGCTCCCCTCGAGCCCGCCCGCGCCATCGAAGCTCTGGATCCCGAGCGGCGATGGCAGACGGACCCGCCAACCGCGGCGCGCATGAAGACGACGCGAGGGAGCAACTGACATGAACGGTCGGCAATCGATGTTTGCGCTGCGCCGGGTGACGATGGTCGCGCTGGTCGCTGTCGTGGGCTGCAGCGACGACACGCCCGCGATGATGATGGCGATGGTGCCGGAGGCCCCCGCGGTGCCGCTGGTCTTTCCCGATGAGCCCTTCCGGGCGACTCGGCCTGCTGCCGGCACGGCCCAAGCTTACCAACCGCCCGTGCCCGAGACGTTTGCCCTCGACAACGGCCTGCAGGTCATTCTGGTCGAGCGCCGGGCGGTACCTTACGTCAGCTGGCACGTGACCTTTCCCGTCGGCTCGATGGCCGATCCGCCCGGCAAAGAGGGGTTGGCTTCGCTCTGTCTCAACGTCGCGTATCAAGCCAGCCATCGCTTGCTTCGTCGCGATCGCGAGGTGCTGCTGGCCAACACCGGTTCCGAGGTCGGCCTCGGCGTAGGCGCCCATGATGTCGGCTTCTATGGCGCTGCCCTGCGACCCCACGTGGCGGCGGTCGCCGAGCTCTGGGCGGACATCTTTCTCGATCCGGCGCTGCAGCCGTCGGATTTCGAGGGCACGGTGGCCGCGCGGGTCAACTACCTCATGGTGCCGCCGAGCCAGACTCCCGACGCAGTCGCTTCACGCGTCTCCGCGCTGCTGGCCTTCGGACGCAGTCATCCCTTCAATCAGAGAATCACCGCGGCCTCCTTGCGGCGAATCACCCTCGAGGACTGCCGTGCGTTCGTCACCACGATGGCGCGGCCGATGGGGGCCAAGCTCTTCGTCGCGGGCGCGATCAGCCGCGACGAGGTGATAGCTGCTTTTGCAACCCTGCTCCGAATGAACGGCCCCGCTCCGATGCCGTTGCCGACGCCGCCCCCCTCACGCGAGCCAGGGCAGCTGTTCTTCGTGCACGCGCCGGGGGCGCCGCAATCCATCGTCACCCTGCGTGCCGACGGGCCGGCACGGACCGCTCCTGAGTACTTCGCTGCCGAATTGATGGCCGGCATTCTCGGCGGCGACAGCATCTCCAGCCGCTTGGGTGCGAACCTGCGAGAGAAGAACGGCTACGTCTATTCATTCCGCGGAAGCTTTGCGTACACCCTGGCCGGTGGCGGCTACTTCTTTTCCGCTTCCGCCCGCGCCGACTCGACCGCCGCGACCCTCGGCGAAGTCCTCTCTGAGCTTCGGAGGATGCGCAACGAGGGCGTGACCACCGACGAGCTCGAGGTCGAACGGCGGGGGCGGGTGGCGGGACTACCCTATCAGTTCGAAACCGCAGAGCAGACCCTCGCCCAGTACGGTGCTCTCGATCGCTTCGGCATCGGCTTCGATGCTTTCGCGAGATATGCCGAGACTCTCGACGCGGTCTCGCCGGCCCTGGTTCAGCAGGCCGCCGCGAAGTACTTCGCGCCGCCGACGTTTCAGATCCTGATCGTCGGCGACGGTCCCACCGTGCTTCCCAAGCTGAGAGAGCTGGCTGCAAGCGAGCCCGATCTTGCGGGCATGACCCTCACTTCGCTCGACAGCGACGGCAACCCCGTCACGTCGCCGTGAGTGGCGCTACAGACTCACGCGCGGTGGCTTCAGGCCGTGGTTGGCCCTCGCGACGAGCTCAAGCTTTCGGGTTGCGCCTCACGATCTCGATGTTGAGCAGGGTCGCGAAGCTGGCCCAGGCGAGATAGGGCGCCATCATCAGGGCGGCGCCGCGATCGATCTTGGCGGCGCTATGCGTGTAGGCTGCGAGAGTGGGCACGAGCAGCGCGATGTCGACGAGAGCGGCCCTTGGACGGTGAGCGCCGAAGAAGAGCGGTGACCAGGCGCCATTGAGCACCAGCTGCGCGGCCCAGAGTCGCAGCGCACGGGTACGCATCCGGCCCTGTTCTTCGGTTTCGACCGGCTTTCGCCAGATGCGGAACGCGGACCAGACCATGAGCCCGTAAAGGCCCGTCCAGACCGGCCCGAACGCAGCGGGCGGAGGTTGGAACGGCGGCTTTTTCAGATCGCGGTACCAGCGCCCACGCCCTCCCGAGGTCACGCTCGCGCCCGCGGCCGCCACCAGCGCCACGGCCCCCGTCAAGAGGCCGAGGACTCCGAGCGCTCGAAATCGGGTGTGCTCGACCCTGTTCGGCTCTGGGCTCGGCGCGGCTTTCATGCGGGCAACATGGGGGCGGTCGAACCGCGCGGCCATTCGGGACCAGTTCTCGCTTCGTCGGGTGGGACGGGGCAGGAGCGAGCCCACGGGGTCTCCCAAACGGGAGGCGTGCGATCGCTCGGGTGGGAGATATCCGGCGCCGGGTGCCCTCGAGATACTGGCCCCGTTCCTCCTCCTCGGACGCGGTCTGCGATCGACGGCGAGAGCGAACGGGATCACCGGAGGCGTTGATGATGTCGTCACGAAAGCCAACCCGACTCGGCCGTTTCTTCGTGCTATTCGCGCTGGCGGGCGCCTGTACCCCGGCTCCCAGCGACCCAACGGGTCCTATCGGCGGCGGCATGGGGACCCGGTCGGGAGGCGCTGGCGGATCGGTCCCCAACACGGGGGGGGCGATGAGCGGCGGCGGTGGCGCACCGTCCAGCACGGGTGGTCAGGCCGCCGGGGGCTCCGGCGGGGGCCAGGCGGGCGCCTCAGGAACCGGCGGCGCGGGTGGCAACGAGACCGGCGGCGCTGGCGGCAACGGCATGGGCCCGACCGGCACCGGTGGTGCGGGCGAAGCGGGTGGGGCGGCCGGAGGCAACACCGGGGGAGCCACAGGCGGCGAGGACGCTGCGCCGACGGACACCGCGGGCGGGCCGACGCCTCCTTCGGGACCTCTCGACTTCGGCGGCGTTGGCCAGGTGATTCCGGTGCCCGTGCAGGTCACGGCGACGCCCACGCCGCCGCTCGTCGCTCCCGCCTGTCCCGGTGACCTCACAGCCGGCTTCACCGAGTATCGCGATTCGTTCGTCGTGCAGCGGCCACGAAATCTGCCGGCCTCGGCGCGCATGAAGTACGAAAACGGCGTCTACCAGTTCTGGGTGACTTCCGGCGATCTGTCCCACAAGCCCGACAGCAGCACCGAGCCGCGCACGGAAGCCCGCTACTCCGACATCTCGACCGGTGAGCACATCTGGTCGGGCGACGTGATGTTCGAATCGCCCAGCAAGACCTGCGTCTTCCAGATCCACAACGTCAACAGTCCGATCGCCATCTACCTGCGGGTGGTCGGCAACCGCATGTTCAACCTGTCGACCGGCACCACCATCGCCACGGATCTGACCGGCAAGTGGTTCAACCTCAAGGTCGCTTTCAACATCGCCACCCGCGAGGTCCGCACGTACATCAACGGTTGCCTCAAGGAGACCAGCCGCGCACCGGGCACCGCTTCGGTCAACAAGTGGTACTTCAAGCACGGCGTCTACACCTGCGATTCGGGAACCTGCCGCTCGAGCTACAAGAACATCCGCACGTATCACAAGGGTTCCACCGACACGTTCAACGTGAAGAGCACCTATCCCTGACGCCGGCAGGGTCGCCCGTGGTCCCCCCCGCGCCTGACGTTGCGAGCGCGCCATCGCTACGAGGTTGCGTTACGATGGCGGCGACTCGGGCCGCGCGCAGCGGCCATGAGGTGGCGCAACCAGGAGGGGAACGATGAGGACGAAGTTGGCAGCGGTGGCGACTTTGGCGATGGCGATGGGTGCAGGATCGGCTTCGCACGCGCAGGCGCCCAAAGAAGGCGACAAGCCCGCGGCTGAGGGGGGCCCTGCCGCGGGCGCCTTCCCCGTGCCCAAGCCGGTGGCGGAGAACGACGTCATCAAGAAGTCCGTCGGCAGCTGGACCTGTGAAGCCACCGGTAAGTCGCCCGACGGTCAGGAGATGAAGTACAAGGCGAGCTGGGTCGTGAAGCCGATCCTGGGTGGCCACTGGTACTCCATCGTCTACAAGCGTTCGAAGATGGGTCCGATGCCCGCTTTCGAGGGCAGTGCGACCGTCGGCTACAACAGCGCGCTCAAGAAGTACACGTTCGTTGGCTTCGACAACTTTGGCAGCTTCGTCAACCTGGCCAGCGGTGACGGCGCCGTCTACGTCGGCGAGGGGGGCCCCATGGGCAAGCTGACCCCGGTGAAGTTCACCTTCTCACCCGGCAAAGACAAGAAGGGCGAACCGAGCGACCGCCTCTTCGACGCCACTCTCGACTTCGGCACCGCCAGCTCGACCGAGATCTGCAAGAAATAGCGAGGGCCCTCGGGGCGCCTCGCGGGAAGAAACCTCGATCTCTGCGTTGCAAGGCGTATGCGGCGTCTCAGGTCGATCGTTGCTGGCGGACTCTTTGCGGTCTCCGGC
>JANNNO010000479.1:0-13318 GCA_031398585.1 Myxococcales bacterium
CCGTTCGAGCTCCTCATGCCCTTGGGCGAGCTCGGCCGCCCGGTCGGCAAAGAACCGCGACGGCAGCCCACGTGCGATCCGCTTCTGCTCGCCGTCCCGTGGTGCCGAAGGTCCCGAGCGCATGAACTTGACCAGGAGCGAGGAGAAACACATGCGCAGGGCGAGCGCGACGGGATCGCTCTCCTTGAGCGCGAAGATGAGCTCACGCAAGGTAGCCAGCTCGAGCACCACGTGGGCGTGAAAAGGCTGGCGCTCGGCCTCGACCCAGCGGGGCAGCTCGGGCCGGCGGCGTTTGCGCGCCATCTCGCCCGATTCCTCGGCGATCCGACGCGCCTCCGTGACCAGCCGCTCGCGCAGGGGTTCGTCGAGGCGTGTGGTCCTCACCCGGGCGATGCCGACTGCTAGTGGGCTCGCGTCGATTCCGCTCGCGCGGCGGCCGGCGGCCAGACCTTCGACCAGCACCGTACCGCTGCCGCAGAACGGATCCAGCACGACACCGCCAGCGGGCGAATAGCGCGCAATGGCGCCCCTTGCGATGGAGGGATGAAGTCGCCCGGCGTAGCTGTGAAATCCATGGGTCAAGGCCCGCTCGAGGCCGGGGTCGACCTTGAACAGACGCTCCAGCGCGCGGGCCTCCGTCGTGGAGCCGGCGGTGTCGATCGGGCCTTGCAGGGTCGAGAAAGCACGTCGCTGCGGCGGCGGGCGCAACGGCCGCGGGGAGGGTTCGGTCTTTTTCATTCAGGTGTTCATCCGGTCCATCGGGAAGATTCGAAGACGCCCTCGAGCAGTTTGTCGACCTCGACCACCATCTGACGAGCGGTCTCGGTTCCGAGCGACAGCAGCGCCGACCGGATGTCCTGCAAGTTGCGCAATTGTGAGAAGAGCTGAACATCGGACAGCGTCTCGCCGCCCAGCAGAAGCGCGCGAATGGTGCCGAGCTCGGCCAGGACCGTATCGAGATCGACCGCCGTGCCACCCGGGCGGCGCTGCGCGGGATGATCGCGATGATGACGTTCCAGCACCGGGCCGACGATGTCGCGTAAAAGCGCCGCCTGATCGACGCTGTTCCAGATGTGCTGAAGCACGAAGAAGTCGGAATCGTCGACGGCGCTGCGACCGTCGATGAGTGCGTTGGCGGCGAAGAGCTTGAGCAGCTTGACCGCCCGCCGATCGCTGACCGAGACGCCTTCGGAGCGAATCTGAAAGAGGAGGCCCTTGTAGCGAGCCAGAAATTCGTCGGAAAAGCGCAGCAGTTCGCCCATGCGCGCGTGCAGGCGTCGAATCTCCGCCACCGACACCAGCGCCGGTCGTGCAGGCTCGTCGCCTCCAGCCGCGGCGATCTCGGCACGGATGCCCCGGTCGAGGAGCCCCAGGAAATGGAAACTATCGAGGTTGGAGGAGACCGTTCGGACCAAGAACCGATCGAAGAGCGCCGCTAAGGCTTCGTCGTTGGGGATCTCGTTGGTGGCGCCGTAGAGCGACGACAGCGGCACCTTGATGGTGGTGCTGCCAGTGAAGAAGCGGCGTTCGTTCAAGACGCCGAGCAGCGAATTCAGGATCGCCGAGTTGGATTTGAAGATCTCGTCGAGAAAGACGAGCTCGGCCTCGGGGAGCATCGAGCCGGTTCGCCGCACGTAGACGCCCTGCCGGAACGCCTGGATGTCGACTGGGCCGAACAGCTCGCTCGGTTCGGAAAAGCGCGTGAGCAGGTACTCGAAGTAGCGCGCGTCGATCAGCCGCGAGAGCGTGCGCACGAGCGCCGACTTCGCGGTGCCGGGAGGCCCCACGATCAACATGTGCTCGCCGGCGACCAGGGTCACCAGCAAGAGCCGGATGAGCTCTTCCTTGTCGAGGAAGCGTTCGCCCAGCACGCGGGCGACCTCGCGCAGCCGACCGCCGAGCTCGGCGAGATCGACCCGCGGCGCCCCCGCGTCGGCGGGCCCGGGAGGCGCCCCCGGGTGCGGGGGGGGAACGAGCGCAGTCATGAATCCGCCACTATAGACCAGCGCGCTCGACCAGGGGGGGCCGACGCTCAGGCGGTCGCGCGGCACACGCGCCGCCGGGTCGGGATCGCCAGAGAGATCAGTTGACCGGGTTGCTGGGGCAGCCAAAGACGATGGCGACATCGGCCGCGTTGCTGCCCTTGAGCTTGTCGCAGTAGCTGCCATTGAGCTGGATGGCGGTGTTGGCTGCGCTGGTAAAGCTCCAGCCTTCGGTCGGATTCGGCGGCACGCGCTGCCCATCGACGGTCACGCGTACCTGCATCGAGTCCGGAGGCGATTTGCTGAGCGGGAAGACACAGCTCGAGATCTGACCGGCGATGAGGTTCAGCGCCTGCGACAGGTCGGCCTTGTTTGCCGCCGGATAGAACTTGGTGCTGGGATCGTTGCGCGGCACGCCGCCGGCGATGGCCATGTCGTTGAGGACAGCGATGCCTTGTGGATCGATCGCGATGCCGATGACGTAGGTCTTGTAGCCCGCCGTGACCGCCGCCCGAATGGCATCGAGCGCCGCCGGCCGCGCCGCGAATTGCGCCGCCGATTGGCCGGCGGCACAGGTCGGCTCGCCGTCGGTCGCCAGCACGACGTATTTGGGATTCTTGCTCGTGGCGGCGACCGAGTTGAGGTACGCCACGGCTTTGCTCATAGCCAGATCGGTGGGCGTGCCACCCATGTTGCCAGCACCGGTGGTGTTGGTGCTGTGCAGACGGATCTTGTCCATCATCGGCATGTGGTTGTTGGGCGAAACCACGACCTCGGCGCCATCGGCGACCTGACAGCCCGTGGGCAACGGGAAGAGCTTGAGCCCCCAGCGGACCTGCATCTGCGTTGTCTTGAGCACGTCGTCGACCGCTGCCAGGGCGTCGCTCCAAAGGGTTGCGCCGGGCATGCCGCCCACCACCGGCTCGTTCATCGACGAGGAACGATCGAGCACCAGCATGATCTCCGGCGGGACCCGCTCGAGCTTGAAATTCTCGAGACCACAGGCGGCCGAGTCACCGAAGTCGGCATCGACGCTGGAGCCGCCCGTACCCGTAGCCCCTGCGGTCGAGGCATCGGGCAGAATGATGCCGCCGCCGCCACCGCCGGTGCCCGTGTTGCCACCCTCAAGCGAACCGCCGCTGCCGCCGCGGGCCGGGCCGCCGCCGCCGCCCGCACCAGGCGTGACGCCGTCGGCCGGAGCGACCTTCGGCTGCTGGTTGCAGGCCAGGCCGAGGCAGGCCGACGAGAGACAGAGAGCCAGAACGCGCGACTTCAACGACATGGGCGGTGTGACCTTTCCGGAGCTCACAGAACCTTACGCGACCAGGTCCGTCGCCTGATCATCATGAGAGGGGGACGTCATCGTGCCCACGACTCTTTTCGACGTCATGGGTCTCGCACGGGGAGGCCCGCTCGACGATCTTCGACGGATATTACGGCCTGCCTGAGCGGCCGTTCCTCGAAAACCCGCGCCGCGTGCGCGGCCACGCCCAGGGCCATGCGATGACGCGCATCGCCCCGAGCCATGGCCGCCGCATGCCACGACGCCAGCCGCCGGCGCATCCTCTGCCCTGCGTCGGAAAGGGGGGAGATGTCGGGGGGATGGACGAGGCGTGGGTCGGTCGCCGCCGCCGCAACGAGCAACTCGCCGAGCTCGCCGCCGTCGGACTCCGTCTCGGCCTGCCCGGCTGGAGCCAGGAGCAGGTCCAGCCAGCAGAGGTGGGCAAGAAAGCTGATGCCCAGCGCGACGGCCCGGCGAGGCGCGCCCTTGGGATCCGCCGACTCGCGAAGGGCTGCATAACGAAAAATCGCAGCGGCGTAGGCGCTGCCAGCGGGCACCAGGCCGATGTCGAGCAGACGGCACGCCACCACGCGCGCAAGACCCGCGAAGCGGAGGATCGGTAAGATGCGGGGAAACGACAGCGGCGGCTCGAGGCGCAAGGGATCCAGCGCCTCGGCCAGAGGGCTGGCCGTGAGCAGCGCCTTCCAGGCCGGCCGCGCGACCGTCGAGATGCCGATCTCGCGTAGCCAGCCTCGGTGCGTCTCTTCCAGGCGAACCCGCCGCAAACGTGGCAGGGCGAACAGGCGCGCCGGCGGCGTGCGACCGACGAAGCGGTGATGGCCGAGCCAGTGCGTGACGACCCTTTCGGTCTGGACGATCTCGGACAAGCGGAAGAGCAGGCTCTGACGGCGAACCGCCTCGTGTGCGCTCCGGGGTGGACCGATGGCGGCCAGGCCGTGGGCGACATCGGCGATTCGTTGTCGCGTTCGATCCGCCGGGTCGTCGCCCAGATCGGGGTGTGAGAGCAGAAGCACGTCGTGCAAGGCGGCCGCGAGCCGCAAGCTCTCTTGATCGAGAGGGGGTGGTTGCGCATCGAGGAGCAGAGTGCGCGCGGTTCGCGCGCGCAGAAAGCCGAGCTCGCTGACGGCATGGAGATCCGCGGGGGCGAGCCGCAGGGATCGTTCGGGATCCGCCGATGCATGCACCGCCCAGAGCCGCGCCACCGCCGCCTCGTCGAGCGGACGACCTATGCGCAGGCTGCCACCTTTGACCAGCGGCAAGAGGAAGTCGGAGACGAACGCGCGCTGCACGTCTGATTATCCCAACCCGAGCTGGCCCGGCATCAAGGTCGCCAGCCCCATAGCGGCAGAAGGCCGAGCGACTCGTTTTCGATTTCGGGGGCTGCAGTCGATTCGGCCGCGAGCGACGGCCCGAGGCTGTTGGATGGCGGCGTTGCCCAGGGCACGTCGACTCGGCCGAGCGCGCGGCGTTCGAGGGCTTCGAACGCGGTAGGCGCCACTCGGAATGGCGGCACGTCGGGCGCGGGAAAGACGCAGATGTTCCCGTCGCCGATGCCGAGATGGCTTGCCAGGAGGTCGGGCGAAAGCTGCGGACGCAGGCTCATGCCGACGGGCACGAAGAGCCTGTCTTGCGCCTCGACCAGCGGCTGCCCGAAGGGGATCTGTCCGAACGGCATCTGGTCGGAACGATCGCCGCCCAGGATGAGAACCCCCGCTTCTACGAAGGCGACACGACAGTCACGCAGCACGACCGACGGCAGTGAGAAGAGCAGACGGCGCAGCCAATGCGCTTGCGCCCACGACGTGAGAACGCCGCGCACGCGTACCGGGCCGGCGGGGACGGTCACGAGTCGCAAAGGCACCGAAAGGGCCTCGCTCGGCCGAGTGGCAGAGAGCGGGATGGGACCGGCCAGACCGGCGAGCGAAATCGGCAGCAGATCCTCGATGGCCACGAACCTGGGCGGCGGCGCCACCGCGATCGGTTCGCCGGGCGGCGGCGAAAGCAACAGCAGACGCTGACCACTCAGCGCCTCTTTGACTCCGGTCAAGTGAACCGGATGCTCCCAGCCCGCCGCCACGAAGACGTCAGGCAGTACCGGCAGGTAAAGAGCAAACCCCGGCGTGCTCGCACAGAGATCCCCCAGCCGGGAGGGCAGCTGATCGACCTGGAACAACCACGAGGACGACCACGCCGCGGCCTCGAAGGGACCGTCGGCCTTCCCTTCCAAGGTGGCGGCCGTGGCGCGGATCCCCTCGCGTGACAGAAGCTGCATGAACAGAGGCGCCAGCCCGCGACGGACGCTGACGATGACCTCGCCGCCATGATCGAGCCACGCCGCCTGGGCCCCACCAGGGCGCCGTCGCAGCTCGAGCCGCAACAGGAGACGTTCGAAAGCGAGTGTGCCCTCTTGCCGGAATGCCACCGCGCCTTCGGGCGTGATGAGACAGAAGTCACCCTCATCGGCCGGTACGCTGGCCACGTCGAAGCCGAGCGGCGCGCGCGTGTCACGTGTCGGGACGAAGTGACGTCCGGTGCCGGTGTAGGGTTGGCCGCCGGCCAGCCGGGCGGTGGCAGCCACCCGATCGCCGGCGTCGGAGCCGGGATGAACGAGGCGTGCCAGGACCTCTCGCGCTCCGCCTGCGGGCCGGGCGTAGAGGATCTTGAAACTCGACCAGACCTCTTCGGGCGCTCGTTCCGCGCTTGCCAGACGCACGAAACCGACGAGGCGATCCAACGTCGCGAAGCGGAGCAACAGCTCCTTGCCGGTCGCGACCCCACGGGCATCGGCCGTGAGGCCCCCCAGGTTGAAGCGCACCTGGCCGACGGTCACGCGCGTCAGCATCGGTTTCAGTGTACCTTCAAAAATGTCGGCGGGGCACGCACTGGCGCCAAACCAGCTGCCGGGTCAGGCTCGGCGGGGACGACGATTGACCACGATGATCGACGACGGCTCACCGCTTTCCCTCGAGGGCCTCAAGGCGGCCGCGTCCGCCGGGCGTCTGGGCGACCTCGCTCGCCGCCTGGTGGCCGAACGGAGGTGGTCGTCGATCGACAGCCTGCTCGCCGCCACCGAGAGCCCGGCGCTCGATCTCGAGGAGATCGCCAGCGGCATCGTGGCGCTATGCGAGTCACTGGCGGAATTGCCGGCGGTCGACAAGCGCGAAGCGAGCGCCGAGCTGCACGACGCCGAGTTGCGCGCGGCCCGCGCTCTGCACCGGCGGGGCGACAAGCGGCCGCTGACCGACGCCGATCGCAGTGGACTGGCGGCGGCTGCAGCGCTCCTGGTGATCGCCGGCGATGTGAAGCGCGCGGCGACCATCTACGAAAGGGCGGGCGATGACGAGCGCGCCGGTGAGCTTTGGGGCAGCCTCGGAGATCTCGAGCGCATGGAGGCGTGTCTCGGCCGGGAGCAACACCGCGTGGGCGAAGCGCGACGGCTGCGACAGGCGCGCGCCGAATTCGACGCTCTGACCACGGCCGGAGATCGAAGGGCCGCCATCGCCCTCGGTGACAGCGCCGGCGAGGACTCGGCTGACGGGCGCGAGCTGATGCGGGCCGCGCAACGCCTGCGGGATAGACTCTGCCGGGGTCGCAGCGTTGCCTTTCGCCTCGGCGACGGGCGCGTGCTGCGGGTGGCGGCAGCGCCGGCGGTATTGGGTCGTGATCCCGAGGTCGAGCTGCCGCTGCGCGAGCCGACCGTGTCGCGACGACATGCGCGCGTCGGCTTGGGCCCCCTCGGACTCGTGCTTGAAGATGCGAGCTCGCGGGGGGGAACCGCCCTGGCGGGATTTCCCATCGTGGGGGCGGTGCCTCTCGGCGATGCGGGAGAGATCACACTCGGCGCTCAGGCGCGCTTGCGGTTCACGCGACTCACGGGAGACCGCCTCGAGCTCGAGGGCGCCGGCGGCCTGGATCGCGGGCTCTGGGCGATCGTCGGCCCTTCACCCGTGGCTTTGGGACGCCCGAGCGCCGAAGCGTCGCTCGCGGTCGACTTCGCGGGCGAGGTGGCCCGCTTGCGGCGCCCGGCGTCGCTCGCGATCAAGATCGATGGACGCCTCGTGGGACCGAGCTGCGATCTGCTCGCTGGGGATGTCATCGAGCTTCCCGGCGGGGAGCGCTGGCAAGTCTTGTGAACGGATTGTGAGCGACCTTTGAGCGAGACCGAGATCCTGTCGCAGGCCGAGGCGCTGGCGCGGGCGGGTGAACGCGGGGCCGCGCGGGTTCTGCTGGGACCACTCGAAAACGCCACGGGTGCCCTCGGGCGGGCAGCGCGGGCCTGTCTGGCGGCGATGGACGAGATGGAGGGGCGCCAAGCCGACGCGGTGGCGCGCTGGCAACGGAGCTTGGCTGAACGGATCGATGACGACGAAGCCTGGGCGCACCTGTCGCGCCTGGCAAGTGAGCGCGGGACAGCCCAGGCGGCCTCGCCGATGCCGTTGGCAGCCGCGACTCTCGATTCGGGCGTCGGCGTGCGCTTTTCTCGCTTTGAGATTCTCGGCGAGCTCGGGCGCGGGGCCTTTGCGACCGTCTACCGCGGACGGGATCGAGCATTGGGACTCGAGCTCGCTCTCAAGGTGTTGCATCCACGTGCGGGCGGACAGAGGGGCGACGAGGCCTTCTTCGCCGAGGCTCGCAAGGTCGCGGGCCTGCGTCACCCTGGAATCGTGGCGACTTACGACATCGATCCTTCCTTGCGGACGCTGGTCCTCGAGCTGGTCCCGGGCGGCACCCTGCGCGATCACCTGCGCGCAGGGCCCGGCGAGGGGCGACTTTTGCCCGCCAGCGAATGGCGAGCCCTGGCGATCAGGCTGCTGGCAGCGCTCGCACACCTGCACGCGCACGGCGTGGTGCACGGCGATCTCTCGCCGCGCAACGTGCTGCTGCGCGGCCCGGGCGACCCGGTCCTGATCGACTTCGGCGTGGCGTGGCTCGACGACGCGGGCGACAGAGCGGCCGGCACACCGCTTTACCTCGCTCCCGAACAGTTCGCTGGATCGCCGCCGTCGGAGAGCGCGGATCTCTTTGCGACGGGCGCGATCCTCTGGGAGGCGGCGCTGGGCCGTCCGATGCGGACACGCGACGATCTCATTGCGGGCCGAACGCTCGCGCCGCCCTACCCGGGTGCCGTCGAGCTTTCGGATGGAACGCCGATCGCACGCGTGCTGACCGGCCTCACGTCCCACGCTCCGGCCGAACGGGCCGCCGCAGCTCGGGCCATCGCGCGCTGGGCGCCGGTCAGAACGACAGGTTGATGCCGCCGGTCAGATCGCCGACCGTGGCGAAGGTGGGGAAGCCGGCCAGCCCCCGCACATCGAGCACGATCGCGAAGTGTCGCGAGAGGTGATAGAGCACGCCGAGACCAGCGCCGGCGGCAAGCGGTCCTCCGCGGACAGAATCGTTGCGGCGATAAAGATCGGATTGTGGCCCGATGGTGAGGCGAAATCCGTCCCCTGCGCCCGCGAGCAGCGACATCGATCCTTGGAAGTTGCCCTGCCCGAGCAGGTATTGCGCGCGGCCAAGGAGGAGAAACGCCCCGCGCGCCGGCGAGCCGGGTTTGGCACCACCGGATCCCGTCTGAGCGATGTACTGCACACGCGCTTCGAGCGACAGAGCCACGTGATCCGACAGCTGGTAGCCGACGGAGGGAACCAGGTGCAGCAGTCCGCTCGGGATGAAGCCGGCCTGGATCTCGGCTTCGTCGTAGAACTCGAGCCGTTCGGTGGGGTGCCAGCCGTAGCCCGTTCCGCCGGAGAGGCCGAAAAAGAGCGTTCCAGGACCGCGGCGATGGATCCCTGTCGCTTCGCGCTCGCGCTCGCGCTGGCGGGCAACGGCGAGCAGTGGATCTTCGTCGCCGAGCCCACCCTCGCGAGAGCTTCGGGCCCCTTGCATGCCCGCCCAGACACCAGCGGAAACGGAAGCAGCCCCGGCGCGCACCAGGACGAAGTTCGGGCTGTCGTCACGGCCGGCCCGCGCCATCGGCTTGTCGGTGGCGTCACGCGCCTCGAGGTAGTACTGCACCGACTTGCCAGTGAGCGCTTGGGACGGCAGGACCGCTTTGACCCAGCCAAGCTCGGACTTGGTGGTGGGCAGCGACGTCCAGCCCTCGGCGCCCGCTGGGCGATAAAAGAGGATCACTCGCTTGGCCTCATCGAGCTCGGGCCCGAGCGCGCAGTGGATGACGACGTCTTCGTCGGGCGGCGCCTCGTCCACCGTTGGGCAGTAGAGCGGCTCGGGGAAATTCGCGGGCAGGTCCGGCTCGGTGCCTGTGTTGCGTTTACGCTTGCGCGGCGCCGGTCGCGGGGTCGTATCGGTGCTCGGCACGGGCGAGGCAACCGGCGCGGCCGCCGGGACACCGGCTGGGGGAAGCGGCGGCGGGATTGGCGGGGTCGGGGCCGGGGCTGCTGACGGCGCCGCTGGTGAGGGCGCGGGCGCCAGGGCGGCGAGCGCGGCTTTCACCTCGGGCGTCAGCATCGCTTCGCTCGGACGAACGTCGGGTCGGATCTTGACCGCGACCGCCAGAGCCTTGTCGCCCTTTGGGCGATCGCGAAAGCCGTTGATGTAGAGCGCGCCGAGGTCAGCCCAGAGCTGCGCCATGACCGGCGACGTGTTGAGGCCCGCGCGGCCTGCGATGGTGATGGCCTCGCGCAGACCGAGCCGAGCCGATTCGAGATCGTCGGCGGCGTAGTCGGCCAAGGCCTGGCGCTTGAGCTCGTCCAGCTTGTCGAGGGTGGCCTTGTCGGCTGCCGGCTTGGCGGGAGCTACCTCGGCGGCGTCCGCGCGGGCGGCAGAGATCACGAGCGTGGAGGCGGCCAAGGCGATCGCAAAGGACGCCGACGCAAACACCCTCACGCGCCATGCTGTCAGGTGCGCGGTAGGACCCCGGAAGCGGCGGCTCATGATCGCGCCAGAGGGCATGGGAGGAGAAGCATTACAACGAATCGCGGCACGCTCAAACAATCGCACGCTGGCTGGCTCACAAACGGATGGCGGCACTGAAATTTGCGTGCGTACACCCGTCGCGAGAAACATGGTGGTGACTTGCCGAAGCGACCGACCGTAAGCGGATGATGACGTCGCTTCGATATGGACCAGTGCGAAATAACATGTTGATTCTCAGCGAGGTTTGGCGATATTTACCCATTCCCGTTCAAGCTTCTTCGGCGCTCTAAGCAGCAACTTTGGGCTGCTGATTCGGGTCTTTTTCGAAACGAACATTTCGCGGAGGTATCGGTGAACCAGCTCATCGCCTTTCTACTCGATCACGCGATGCTCGACTTTTCTGGTGACCTTTCCCTCGACATGGTGAAGGACTTTCTTCGCGGCGATGACAGCCCGGCAGCGCGAGCGCTGCTGACCAAGCTGGTCCATGACCGCGGTGTCGAGGACATGGTCGTCACCCTGGCCGACTGCCTGCAGGAGAACCTGCGGACTGGTCTGTCGGAGAACGTCGTACACGAACAGCTCCGCCTCTACGCGGAGAGCTGAGCCACTTCTTCACCGCGTTCGACTGACGGACGCAGCAACGGCGCGAGGATCTTCCCCGCGCCGTTTTTTCGTTTCAGAGGTTCGTGCCGACGTTCCCGATCGAGATGCTGGGGCCGAAGATGAAGGACCAGTGAGGCGCTGGGCGGCAGAGCGCGGTCGTGTCGCAAGCGGCCGACTGCTTCTGATCGATCTTGTAGAGAAAGTCGTCGCGGAATTCGTAGGCGCCCCAGATGTGGACACCCACCGCTGCGCCGCCGCCAAGCGGGACGCGGATGCCAAAGCCGGCGACGGCGCCCAGGGTCGGCGGGTATTCCACCGCCCCGGGGCGCTGGATGAGGCCCATGCCCATGAGGCCGACCTCGGCGCCAAGGAGACCTTCCTTGCCGCGCTCGTCGAGCCAGGTGATGCGCGATAGCACGCCGAAGTTGAGGGTGAGCTGGCCGGTCGGCTTGTTCATCCGGTAAAGGCCTGCCGGGATGGCGGCGGTGGCGTAGAGCCGCAGCCGGCCACCTTCGATGGCGAGCGGCCACTGTACCGAGGGGATGCCTTGCCGCCCGGTGGGCGAGAGCGCATAGCGGGTCTCGTCGAGCACGTGCGAGAGGCGAACCAGAATCCGATCGAACTCCTCGAGCCCGCCCTTGAAAGGGATCACCCGCGGCTCGGCGCCGGGCACGAGGATGAGCCGTTCGGAAAAGCTCGCATCACCGCGCCGGCTCCCGTCGGCGCGGCTCACCTCGACCTCGACCAGAACCTCTTGTAGGCCGTACTCGAAGGGCAGTCGGTTGCGGTGGATCACCAGGCGACAGGTGTCCTTGGCGTCGTGGTCGAGCTTGTAGAGCCGAGACGGCGGCACCCGCGTCACGGTCCCTTTGGCACCCGCGCAGAGCAGCTCGACCAGGGGCTCCTGCCCTTCTGTGCCGGTAGAAAACGGCGCTGGCACACTCGCCTCGCGCACGGCCCGCTGCACCCGTTCGGTGGTGATCGCGAGATCGATGGGACCCAGCTCGGCGGGCAGCGTCGTGATGCGATAACCGAATCGGAGGGCGACGAAGCCGCCGGCATTCGGATCGCCTCGGACCAGGAAGTGCCCTTCTCTGGCCTCGACGTTGTAGGCGCCCTCGACCGGCAACGGCACCAGGCTGGCCTGCGCCGGTGCGCCCGCCACCGTGAGCACGGCATCGCGGTTGGTCGGGATGAATTCGACCTTGCCGTGTTTGGGCAGCTCGAGCGTCACACGGGGGCGCGGCACCGGCACGGACGAGGCGCTGACGGAACCGATGATGGTCGCGTCGACGTCGGGACGGCGGGCGGCGATGGCGACGCGATCGCCGGTGAGCCGCCCGGCCTGCAGGACCACGAAGAGCGCCTCGCCGATGCGCTTGGCTCGCCGCTCTTCCACGAGCTCGCCGTTCACGGTCCAGCGCGCTCGTTCGCCTTCGCGCGCGCAGCGAGGGTCGACGCGCACGACGATGCGCGAATCGTCGGCGTCGCGCAGGGGGGCGCCCGAGGCGATCGTGATCGGGCACTGGACCAGGGGAAGGGTCAGCGTCGCCTGCGTCTCCAAGGCGTCGCCCTTTTGCAGCCTCACGCGCGGGGCCAGGCGAACGCGCAAGGACAACGTGGTCGCCGGCGACGGCACCGAGCGGACCAAGATCGCCCCATCGACCAGCTCGCAGCGGGCTTGCCCGCAGTCGACCGCGGCGATGGTGCCGCCGTGAACCAGGGGTACCCGCGCGGGCCCGAGCGAGACGTCGACGGTGGCGGAAGGAGGCACCAGTTGCGAGACGGTGATCTGGGCGGGACGCAGCTCCCGCGCGGAGGCGGGCAATTCGGCGCCACCGGCATCGAAGACGCGGACGTCTTCGCCAGCGGCGCCCCCCGGTGGTAACCAGGCGAGGGCCGTGTCGACGGGGAGATTGGCGGGAAGCGGGAACACGCATCGCTCGCCGCGGCCCGGGACCGCGATGGGACGAAGGCAGATCTCGGTGCCACGCCGGCCGGGTCGGTCGTCGGCAGGATCGGTGAGCGGCGCCTGGTAGCTGACGATGACGCCCTTGAGGCGCTTG
Source organism: Myxococcales bacterium (assembly GCA_031398585.1). GTDB lineage: Bacteria > Myxococcota_A > Polyangia > Fen-1088 > Fen-1088 > JANNNO01. The sequence goes on from JANNNO010000479.1 coordinate 12,837, forward strand.
CCTTCGATCTCGAGGCGACCCTCTTCGGGCACGAATTGGACCGAGCCGAGATCGATCTCGGGGTGCGGGCCGGTGGCGACGAGGGTGATCTGTGTGCGGCTCTTGTCGCAGCCGTCGGGGTCGGACGCGGTCTTCACGTCGACCGTGCGGGGCGCTGTGGCCGTCAGGCTGGGTGGGCGGACCGTGCGGCGATCGCGATCGAGCCCCCAGCCAGCGGGCAGCGGGCCGCAGAGGCCCCCTTCGCGAAGCACGACGGCCGCGCGGCCTCCTTGGGGGAGCAGCGCGATGAGCGCGTGCGCGGGGGTGGGGATCGCGGGCGCGAGGATCGCGGCGAAGAGAGTGAGGACGAGGGGGGTGGCGGTGGATGTGACGGCGCGGCGGGGACGGCGGGGCTGCCCCGCACCCGTCGGAACCGGAGGGGCCGACGACCACACCCCGCTATCGCGGGGCGAGGTGAATTGCGGAGGGGGTGGCCCAGACGG
>JANNNO010000503.1:0-29122 GCA_031398585.1 Myxococcales bacterium
GCGCCGGCCGCGTCGAAGTGGCCCATCCCGAACGCCTCAGTCCGGGCGCGATGCGAGCCTTGGCCGGCGTGCAGCTGAACCTTTTCCTCATCAAGCTATTCGTGCACGGCAACCTGCTCTTCCGGGATCCCGTTCTGGTTACGTTGGGGGGCGGCGTCCGACTCGCGTACTAGGCCGCGTGCGACCGAGCGGAAAAAGGCATCCATGAAGTCGACGCGTGCTCCTGGCGCCGGACCATTTCGGCCACTGGCGCTGCTGGCCCTCGTCCTGGCGTCCGTCCTCCCGCCGTCTCGTCCAGTCGAGGCACAGGCAGGGGCTTTCGTTCGCATTACCTTGCAGCCCGATTGCTTCCGTCCGTCCCTTGCGGCGGCGTGTGATCGACGCAAGACCGGGCGTCGCCTCGATCTCGGTCCCCAGATCGCCATCTGGATCGAAAGCGCCGACGGATCGCGTTTCGTCGACACCGTCCTCGTGACCAAGCTCACGGCCCTGCTGGGCATCGGCAACCGGCCGGGACATGCCACGATGCCGTCGGGTCCCAAGTATCCCTATGGTCGGCGCCCGATGACCTTGCCGGTCTGGGCTCACCGTCGCGGCAAGCTCTACGACAGCCTCGTCATGCAAGACGGTGTCGAGCGAGAGCATTGGCTGGGATTCCACGAGATCGCGTCGTCTCCGGATCCCTATTACTGCCGGCCGATGACCTGGGAGGAGATTGACGTGGATGCCGTCTCTTGTCCCACACAACGATTCAACAGCGTGAAGGGGCGTCCCTTCTCGGCGAAGCTCGATGTCGAAATGCACAGCACCAACGGCGTGCCCAACGAATACGTTCCGCCGCCGAAGAGCTACTACCCCCCACGCAACGATCTTGCGACGTTCACCGATTCGGACTGCGATCAGCCGCGTAGTGGCGCCAACTGCAACATCAGCGCGCGCAAGTTTGCCGAGATCAACGATCTCGACCTGGTGGCAGCGGCGACACCTCCTTACGGCAGGCCGTTCAGCAAGCTGTGGCGCGTGCCCGACGGACTTGCCGACGGCGACTACGCGGTCTACGTCGAGGTGAGCAAGGAGTTCGACGGAAACGCCTCGCACCAGTACCCGGCGCACGTCGATCAGATGCTGCCGGAGTGGGGCCAGACCAACAACTTCGGGCAGCCTTCGGTGGTCTACCGGGTGCCCTTCCGGCTTTCACGAACCGCGCCGGTAGCGACTGCCGTGACAACGCCGGTCGGCTATGGCGATCCGCTGGGCGGCACCGGGAAGCTGACTCCCATCGACGGCACGATCAGCGACGAGCCGGGATCCGGGGCCGGGCGGCTACTCGTCATCACCCAGCCGCCGGCGGCGAGCGCAGCCGCTCTGACCGGGCGTGTGTTGGTGGCCACGGAGCTGTCCGGAACTCCACCGCCGCCACCGCCACCGCCGGATGCCGGCACGGGGCCGATCGATACTGGGGAGCCCGACGCAGGCGTCGATGCGCCTTCGCAGGAGGATGGTCAGGTGCCGCCGCCGCCCGATGTCTCGGGTCCACCGCCGGTCTGCCTTCTGAGCGAGGTGAGCGCGCCTGAAATCGAGGGGCGTGCGATCAAGGCAGAGATCGCGACGTTTACCTTCCTCGAGCCTGCTTTGCCTCACTGGAACGAGATCCTCGAATACGAGGTTCATCGCTGGGGCGGCAAGGAGATGAACGAGGGCAAGTTCACCAGCGGTTTGCCCCTCGCCGCCATCGCGAAACGAGGGCCGGGCCAGGCGGTGACCGTCACGGTGGACGATCTGAAGTCGGAATCGGAGTACACCGTCGGCGTGAGGGCGGTTGGCTTTTGCGGCAATGGTCCCGTCGGCTACGAGACCTTCGTCACGCCGCTGCGTGAGTTCACCATGCTCTCGGGCTGTTTCATCGCGACGGCGGCCTATGGATCGCCGCTGGCCGCCGACGTGAACCTGTTGCGCGGCTTGCGCGATCGCGCTTCGCAACGCCACCCCCTGGCCTCGACCGCGGCCGAGCTCTACGCGCGTTCGAGCCCGCCGGTGGCCCACGTGCTGGCGGGTTCGGACGCGGCACGCGCCGTCGCGCGGGGAGTGATCGGTCCGATTGTGGAGTTGGCGCGGGCCTTGGAGCTGGCCCGCGCCTCGGGCAACGAGTAGCGGAAAAGCGGCGGTGGCGGATCCGGCGTGGGGCGCGGCTGACAGCTGCTGATCAGCGCTGAGCGGCTACGCGACTACGCGCTTGGCTGCGCGACGGGAGCTGGGGCCTCGTCGCGCCGGCTCTTGGGCAGCAGGGCGACGGCGACGGCGCCGAAGCCGGCGAGCAAGGCGAGCAGCTGAAAGCCGCTGCTGTAAGCGCCGGTCGAATCGCGCAGCTTGCCCACGACCCAGGGGAAGAGCGCTTCGGCCATGCCGTCCGCGGTGACGATGATCCCCATGACTCGGCCGAGCACGGCGGTGCCGAAGAGCTCGGCTGCCATGAGCGGAATGATGAGGTATTCGCCTCCCAGCCCGAGGCCGAAGACCAGGGCGAACAGGTAGAGCGTGTTGCCCGTGGGGCCAAGAACGAGCAGCAGCATCGCCGTCGCCACGAGCAGGTAGACCATCAGCATGACCTTCTTGGGTCCGATCTTGTCGGCCAGGTAGCCGGCCATGAAACGACCGAAAAGGCTGACCGTCGCGATCCACGAGACCAGGTTGAGCGCCTGGCCCTGGGTGTGGCCGTAATCGAGGGTCAGCATCATCTTGAAGTGCTGGTTGGCGCCGCCGACGGCGCCGATGGAAGCCATGCTGCCGAGGGCAAGCAGGTAGAAGTTTCGGTTGGTCAGCACCGATTTCAGCGAGATCTTGGGGGCATCCGCCTTCGGCGCCGAAGGGCCATCGCCCTCCTTGAGCATGAGGACGAGAGGCATGGCGGCCAGGACCACGAGGCCGCCCAAGATCTTGAGCGCGTTTCGCCATTCGACAGTCTCGATGAGACCGCGGGTCATTTGCGGGACGAACGCGAAGCCGATTCCGATGCCGATGTAGGCGATGCCCATCGCCTTTCCGCGCGCGCCCTTGAAGTTGCGCGACAGCAGCACCTGGTTGGGCAGCGGCCCGGCCAGCACGTACGCCAGCGCGTTGAGGGCGTAGAAGAGATAGAACATTCCGAGCGTCGTCACGCTGCCAAGGCCGTACAGGGCGCCGGCAGCGAAGAGAATGCCGATCATCATCGGCTTGCGCGGCCCGACCTTGTCGATCATCCAGCCGGCGGCGAAGCCGAAGAGCGGGCCGATGACGGCCTTGCCGAGCATGTTCCCCGACGTGACGTCGGCACGGGACCAGCCGAGATCCTTGACGAAGAAGTCGTAGTAGAGCGGCAGGCCATAGAGCACCAGGCCGACGATCGCGAAGAGCGACAAGAAGGACGTGGCGACGAGGCGGGTCTGCTGGCCGGGCGAGATCGAGGCGTCGTTCATGGTCGGGCTCCTGCCGAGGGGGCGGCGCAAGGCGGCGCCGAAACGGGCGAGCGGGCGCGGGTCAGGACCGGCGCCGGGTGATGAGTTCGCAAGACATATCACGGGGCTCTCGAGGCCAATCTCAAAAACCGGGAGGTCCCTAGCGGCTCCGCGGGCCCGGGCCTTGGGTCAATTCCTTGTAAAGCCGGCATTTGGCGGCTTCGTCGACAAGCGGCAGCTACCCGCGCTAGCCTTACCGCCGATGAGGCTCACCGGTGGCAGACAGTTCGGGCGACGGCGGTTCGTCACGGGGGCGCTCGGCACGGCCGCGGCGGGGTGGTGGAGTTTGCACCATCGCGATCTCGCCGCAGCCGGGCTCGCGACGACGGCGACTGCCGGCAAAAAGGCGGTCTCGGATCAGGTCGTGCTCGGCAAGACCGGCATCAAGCTGTCGCGGCTGGCGATTGGCGGCGGCACCCATGGCACGAGGAAGACGTCGGTGCAGGCGCGCCTCGGTGTCTACGGCTTTGGCGGCATGCTGGTCCACGCCTTCGATCAAGGGGTGAACTTCTTCGAGACCGCGGACCAGTACGGCACCCACGAGCATATGCGCGAGGGTATGCGCCAGGTCGGCAAGAACAACGTCGTGCTGCTGACCAAGACGCGTTCACGAACCGCCGAGGACACGCGCAAAGATCTCGATCGCTTTCGCCGCGAGCTCGGTCGCGAACAGATCGACATCGTTCTGCTCCACTGCTTGACGAGTCCCAATTGGGCGCGCGAGTACGAGGGCGCCATGGAGGTGCTCTCGCGGGCCAAGGAACAAGGGATCATCCGGGCTCACGGCGTCTCTTGCCACTCTCTGGCGGCGCTGCAGCTGGCGGCGCGCACCCCGTGGGTCGACGTCGATCAGGCGCGTATCAATCCGATCGGCGCCGCCATGGACGCTGATCCGGCCACCGTCCTGGCGGTCCTGCGCGAGATGAAAGCAGCGGGCAAAGGGATCATCGGCATGAAGATCCTGGGCGCCGGGGCGATGTCCAAAGAGGTCGACCGGGCGCTGGCCTACGCGGCCAAGCTCGACGTCATCGATGCGATGACGATGGGCTTTGGCGCGATTCACCAGTTCGACGAGATCGCCAAGAAGCTGCCCTTGCTGTCCGCGGCCTGAGGAAGGCCGACGCGCTTCAAAGTCCCGCGATGTACGCTGTGAGATCCGGCGGCAGCGGGCTCACGACCGTGGTGGGCTGGCCGGTGTCGGGATGAGGGAAAGTCAGCTCGTGCGCGTGTAGCGCGTGGCGGGGGAGGCCATCGAAGGCGTCGAGCAGCTCGGGCGTGAGCCCGCCGTCGCAATAGGCCATGAACTGTTCTTCGCTGGCCCGGTAGATCTTGTCGCCGACGATCGGGTGCCCGAGGTCGGCCAGGTGCACGCGGATCTGATGCTGCCGGCCGGTCTCGGGATGGCAAAGGACCAACGCGTGCTTGGCGAACCTCTCGATGACCCGGAAGCGCGTCACCGATCGCAGCCCAGCGGGATCGTCAGCCTTTGCGATCACCATCAAGAGCCGGGTGCGGCTGCCCACTTCGAGCTTGAGCGGCCGATCGATGGTGCCCTCGTCGGGCGGCTGTCCGTGGCAGAGCGCCAGGTAGCTTTTCTGAACGCGTCGTTTGGCAAACGCCTGCTTGAGAAGGGAGGCGGGGGCGGGGCCGCGCGCGATGAGCATCACGCCCGAGGTCTCGCGATCGAGGCGGTGACAGACCTGCAGCGGTTGGCCGGGGTAACGCTCGCGCAGGATGGTCGTGAGCGTGTTGCGATAGAATTTCGCCGTCGCGTGAATCGGCAGGCCTGATGGCTTGTCGATCGCAAGGAACGACGGCTCGTCGACCAGAACGTCGAACGTGCGCGGGACGTCCGGCTCCTTGGGCGCCGGACGTTCGATGACAATCAGCTCGCCGGGGCGGACGCCCATCGCCGATCGAGGGCGACGTCCATCCTCGAGGCGAACTTGGCCATCGATGATGGCCTGAATCTTCGTGCGCGAAAGGCGCGGAATGCGTGACTTGAGAAAGTGATCGAGCCGCCACCCCCCGCATTCGACGGGCACCGTCCAGCGGATCCGGATGATGTCGGGCGTGGCGGCAGCGGGCTCGATCTCAGTGCCTAGTCTTCGTCGGTCTTGCCGTTCCAGCGCCAGTTGCCCCGTTCACGCTCCTCGGGTTTGGGCCGCGACGAGCGCTTCTTTTCGGGACGTTCGCGCCGCTCCCCACCGGCTCGGTCGCCGGTGCGGGGGGGGCCCGCGCCAGCAGGAGGTGCCCCGCCCCCGAAGCCACCGCCAGGCGGCCCCATACGCGGAGGACCGAAGGGACGCGGCGGACCGCCGGCCCCAGGGGCACCAAAACCGCCGGGTCGAGGCGCACCTCCCGGTGCACCGAAACCCCCACCTGGTCGGGATGTACCGAAACCACCCGGCCTCGGAGCTCCCATAGGGGCTCCCGGACCGGGCGGTCCACCTGGGCGCGGCGGTCCACCTGCTGGGCGCGCCTGGGCTTCTTCGATGACGATGGCGCGGCCTTGCAACATTTTGCCGGCCATCTTTTCAACGGAGAGCTTGGCTCCCTCGTCAGTCACGGTCTCGACGAACGCAAAGCCTCGGGGCCGCCCGCTCTCACGATCCAGCGCGACCTTGACGCTGCGAACCTCGATGCCCTCGGCCAGGAACGACTCTTTGAGTTCCTGTTCGTTGACGTTATAGGAAAGATTGCCAACGAAAAGACGGGTACCCATGGGGGACGACCTCTTTGGCTCGCTTTCGGCTGCTTCGTTGTCAGGTGCTCGGCGGGGCGTTGACCCGATCCTTCAGCTCTTTACCGACCCGGAAGGTCGGGGTCTTGCGAGCTGCGATCTGAATCGTCTCCCCGCTGCGGGGGTTGCGGCCGGTGCGTGGCCCAGATTCGCGGACGAGGAAGGCCCCGAACCCGCGCAAGTCGATGCGCTCACCCTTCGCCAGGTTCGTGGCGATGGCCTCGAGGAGTGCATCGATCGTGGCTTCGACCTGCGGCCTAGGAATGTTCCGTTGCTGCGCCACCAGATCGACCAGATCGGACTTTTTCATGTGTCGGGCTCTCTCCTCGCTTTGCCGCTGGCGACTCGGTCGCCAACGCTGAAAATCCCGGCACCCGGAATGGGGGGCCGGCGAATGCGGCTAAAGTTAATGTCAGCCCTGCCGCAAGGTCAAGCGAGGCTGACGCCCCAGGCAACCAAGGCTCGGCTGAGGATCCGGGGACGAAACCCCATGGCCGCCAGGCGGGCATGGGGAAACAGGGGCGCAGTCGCGATGCGGCGCTGCGCGTGGCTAACGGGGCGGGGCACCACCTGTTAGTGTTCGTGCCTTCATGAAAGTTCGTGCATGAAAGGGTTCGTGCTCGGGTTGATCGTGGCCGCGCTCGCCTTCGCGGGATACACGTTCTGGCAGTCGCGCGAGGCCAAGTTGCCGACGGTGAGCGCTGCCGACGGTGGCGCGCCGGTCAAAAAGAAACGTCGCCGGGGGCGCAGTGCCTCACGTGAGACGCGACCACAGGACAGCAACGAGGGCGAGGAGTCCGATCCCGAACCGATCAAGATCTCGGCTGCCGATCGAAAGATGGTCGCGCAGGGCGATGATCTCGGCCGACCCGAGGTCGTGAGGATGGACATGGCCGAGCGCGACAACTTGCCCGAGCTCTCGCAGGACGACATCGATCGGGGGTTTCGAGCGAAAGAGGACGACATCCTCGGCTGCATCTCGAGCGCGCGACCGGACGCCGAAGCTTACGTGCCGGGACTGGTCAACGTGAAGTTCCGCATCCAGCGCGGCGGGCAGGTCAAGGGCGTGAGGGTAGAGGCGCCCTCCATCCTGCATAAGGGCGGGATCTACAATTGCGTGAAGGGTGTGCTCGAGGGGATTCGTTTCCCGCCCTCGGGATCGAGCCAGATCGTGACCTACCCGTTCCGGCTCAGTTGACGGGTGGGGCCGGTGCCGGCAATCGAGCGCGCACCCATTCGAGGATGGCCAGCGTCGCTTCCATCACCTCGGCGCCTCCGGGCGGCAACTGCGCGGGCCGCACCAGGGTCACGAGGGCTGGCGGTTGCGAAGGCGTCGCCTTGAGGCAAAGCGCCGCCTGTCGAATCGCCGACGGGGCCTCTTCGTCGGTGGCCAGTGCCTGCACGTGTTCCATGTAGCTGCGTCCCCAGCTCGGTCGTGCCTCGAGGCAGAGCAGTCCGTTGAGCGCCATGCCGGCAGCCCGTCGCGCGTGCGTGACGCCGGCGCGCAAGGATCGGTGCTCGAGCGCCTGGCGAGCGGCGGCGAGCTCGTTGTCGGCGGCCGCGAGCCACTCGTCGGGCGCGAGGCGGTGCAGCCAGTGGGTGGGATCGGGACCCGGCATGGGGCGCAAGCTTAGGGCGCTTTGGCCGCCTCGTCCTCCGACAGCATGCCGTCGATCGACATGTGAAGTTCGGCGGCGACGGCTTTGGCGCGTTTCAACATCTGGTCGGCCCGGGTGCTCTTGCCTTCGATGCGCGCGAGGCGCGAACGATTGAGCAGGACGCTGGGCAGACCGATGCGAAATGTGCGGGCGTAGCGAGCCGCGCTTCGCAGCGACGCCCGCGCGGCCCGCTCCAGCGATGCCGCCTCGCTGGCGGGTTGGTCGCCGGCGGCCTCATTTGCACGGATCCAGGCGCGCAGGAAGACGTCGGGCAAAAAGGCATGCAACTCGAAGCAGTGCCAGAGCGCGTTCGGATGCTTGATCGCCAGCGCCTGCGCCTCCTTGGCGAGGGCGAGTGCTTCGTCGTTTTCTCCCAAGCGCTGGTGCGCGATGGCCCGGACGGCGAGCAGGTTCAGCAGATCCACCGGGCCGCCTTGCGCGCGGAAACCTGCCTCGGCGGGCGCAGAGATCGCCAGCGCCTCGCGCGGGTGACCTCCTTGTAGCAGCACCAGCGCTTCGTAGCGCCGCGCCCACCACTCGTGCAGCCGGTTGCCGAGCGTCTCGGCGGTCCGTCTCACCTCACCCAACAACCCCCGCGCTTCGGGCAATCGACCCAGCATCATCTCGAGCCAGGCGCGTGCGATGCCGAGCGCTTCGATCTCGTAGGGGATGCGCAGCGCCTGTCCACGGGCGAAGGCCGACTCGAGCACCTCACGAGCCGCCGCCCAGTCGCCCTGGTTGAGGTAGTAGAACCCTTCGATCTGAGCCTGCTGCAGCGGCGCCACCGCATCACCGGCGTCCGCCACGGCCTGGCGCGAGAGGGTGAAGTAGCGGCGGGAGATTTGGCGCATCCCGATGAGGCCGAACACGCTGGCGAGGATCGAATACGGGATCCCGCGCGGAGCCGGCGCCTCGGCCCTCTCGGCGAGGTTGGCCGCCAACGTGAGCACGCCGAGCATGGGCAGTGTGGCGCCCTGGACCATGGCGACGAAGCCGAGCCGGTTGGCCACCGTGGCCGCTTCTTCCAGCGCCGCCCGCTCGGCAGCATCGCTCCGCGCGTGGGGCTGCCGGAATCGATGAGCCGTCTGGATCGCGAGCTGCAGCAGAACGAAGCCGGCCCAGCCCGCGCTGGTACGCGGCAGCTCGCGAGCGTGGATGAGCTGATAGGCCTCGCGCAATACCTGATCGCTGCCCTCGAGATCGCCGATGGCGGCCCGCGCTTCGCCCACCCAACGGCGCAAGCGTGCCCGTTCGATCGGCCCGTGCTCGGAAGGCGCGTGGGCGATGGCGGCCTGTTCGAGGCGCAGCGCCTTGCCGAACTGGTCGTGGGCGTCGTGCAAGGCGCCTGCGGTCAAGGCCCTTTGCCCTGCCAGACTCGCGTAGTGAAATGCGCGTTCGGGACGCCCACCGGCTTCGAAGTGGAAAGCGAGGGCAGGGGCTTCGCGTGGGGCGGCGGCTTCCAGCGCGTGGGCGACCGCAAGGTGAAGCTCCTGCCGTCGAAGGGCGCTCATGCCGCCCGTGGCATGTTCGCGCAGCTTTTCGTGGACGAAGCGAAACCCGCCGGCGTGCTCTTCGAGGACGTGCCGGGTCACGAGATCGGCCAGGGCATCGTCGACCAGGGCCGGCTCGCCACCCACCGTGGCAGCAAGTACCGCCGGATCCACGACGCGTCCGATCACGGCTGCGGCCTCGAGCAGACGCAAGGTCGTGTCGGCAAGCCCCTGCAAACGGCGCTGGATGAGGCCGCGCAGCGAACTGGGCAGCGGCAAGGCGGCATAGGCGGCATCGCGATCGTCGCCCTGGTCGAGCTGCCACTGTCCGCGCTGGCGCTTCAGCACACCCAGCGTCACCGCGGCGCGCACGTATTCGGCGACGAAGAAGGGATTGCCCTCGGAGGTGCGCGCGAGAAAACCAATCATCGCGGCCGGCAGCCGGCTGGTGCCTAGCATCTCGGTCACCATGGCGGCGACACCGTCTTCGTCGAGCCGGGCGAGGCGCAGATCGTGAGCGCCGGCGGTCGTGGTCAGCGCTCGCAGAGAAGCGGGAGCCTCGTCGCTGCGGTAGGTGGCCACGATCAGCAACGGCAGCTTCTCGAGCAGCGCTGGCGAGAGCAGACGCAGGACTGCGAGCGACAGCTCGTCTGCCCACTGCACGTCGTCGATCACGAGCAACAGGGGCTGCTCCTGACAGAAGAGCACCAGCAGATCCTTGACCGCGGTCAGGATGGCGCTACGGGCGGCTTCACCGGTGAGCGAGTTCTGGGGTGGGCCGGGTTCGAGCCCAGGCAGATCGACGAGCGTCGGCTCGATGCTCGCAAGCAGCGGGGCCCGCGCGCCGAAGAGCCGGCCAGTCGTGGTGGCGCCGCGTGTACGACAATGGTCCGCCACCGCCTGGAGCAGGCCCCGGAAAGGGCCGAGGGGACTCTGGGCGCCCCGCTGCGGCGTCGCTTCGCCGTACATCACGCAGTCACCGGTGACCACGCGGATGCCGAGCACGGCGGCCTGTTTGCCGATCTCGCCGGCCAGCATCGTTTTCCCGACGCCGCTCTCGCCGCCCAGATAAAAGACGCCGCCGCGTTGTCGACGAGCCGCTTCGGCCGCCGCCAGCAGACGATCCGCGGGCTCCTTGCGCCCGGTCATCTCGGGTCGATAGAGGTAGAAATCGCCGCTGTCACTTTGACCGGATGACCGCCTGGGACGAGCCCCCGGCCGCAGATCCTCCAGAATCATCGCGATCGCGTCGGCGACGTCCGCCGCGTAGCCGATGCGATCGCGCGGACGTTTGGCCAGCAAGCGCAAGATGAGCGCCTCGAGCGCCGATGGCACGCCGTCGACGATTCGGGAAGGTGGAACCGGAGGCTCGTGCAGATGCGCTTCGCCCAGCTGGCGTGACGAATTGCCCAGGAACGGGCGGCGACCGCAGACGAACTCGTAGAGCATGCAGCCGAGTGAATAGAGGTCGGCGCGCGCATCGACGAAGCTGCGGCGGAACTGTTCAGGCGCGATGTACGCCATGGTGCCGGCGAGAGATCCCGAGGCCTCGAGCACCTCGCGGCCGTCGGTGGCAGGGAAACGGGCAGCGACGCCGAAGTCGATCAGCACCGGCGTGCCGTCGGGCTTGCGCAGAACGTTCTCCGGTTTGAGATCGCGATGGACGATGCCGCGTCCATGGATGTACGCGAGCGGGGCGCAGAGCGCTTCGATCGTCGTGAGGACTTCGACCAGGTGACCGGCGGCCGCGGGCGCGCGTGGGATGGTGGTGCGGGACATGATCGGCACGGGCGTTTCGCCATCGCGCCGTGGCCGGGTGCTGGTGCTTTCGATGTGCGTGGCGAGATCCGCGCTGGTCTGTCCGTGCCAGAGCTCGTCGCGCCATCGCGCCAACGTCTTGCCTTCGACGAGCTCCATCGCGTACCAGGGGTGCCCGCCCTCGACACCTTCGTCGACGATGCGGGCGACTCCTCGATGCTCGAGGCGCGCCAGCGCGCGAATTTCCGAGCGGATGCTGCCGAGCACGCCCTCTTTTGGCGACACCACCGTCTTGATCGCGACAGCTGCCCCGGTGTCGCGATGGGCGGCCCGGTAGAGCACGCCCATGCCACCGGTAGCGAGGGCCGAAAGCACGCGGTACGGCCCGAACCAGGCCGGCTCGGCGCTCCGATCGATCGAGCTGGTTCCTATCACAGGCGGCGCCACGGCGGGTCTCGAGTGTACGACAGCTGACAACTGGATCGCACGTTGTATGGCACCGCTTCGCGGTGATCGCGAGGGTCAGGTGAGATCCGTAACGCGCTTACCCTACCGTTCGGGTCGCGTCCGACAGTGGATCCGAAGTGAGCGGTCCCAGCTCAGAAGCCGCGCACGATCGGTTCGGCGGCCGCGAGGTCCTGTCCGGTGTCGATCTCGCGCCACTGTCCGTCGATGAAGACGGGAGCCAGGTGCTGCCCGCTTTCGGCGAGGGCGTTGAGCGCATCGCTGAGGTAGGCGTGACGAAGAGCGCGGGCGCGGCCGAAGGGAGCTTCGAGCCCCCCGGTGGCGAGGGCGTCCTTCCAAATCTTGCGCAGCCCATCGGCCGCCTGTTGCGAGAACCAGGCGAGGCCGATGAACTCACCCGCGGCCTGTTCCGAGGGCACGACCATCTTGCCGACCGCGGTGACGCGGGCGGTGTCGCCCGCGCCGCTCACGGCCGACAGCTCGGCCTCGGGGATGGGATGCAGGGTGCGGCCCACGTAGGCGTCGGCCCAGCGGCGATCGACGATGAGAGCGGCACTCGCCTGCGTGGTCGCGGCGGCCTTCGCCAGCTGGGTTGCGACCGAGGGGGCAAAGACGATGTCGGAGTAGGAGAAGAAGAAGCCACCGTCCATCTCGGCGCTGGCGTAGATGAGGGAGGCGAGGATGTTGTTGCGCTCCCATTCGGGATTCTCGACGAAGCGGAGCGTGTGGGGACCGCCGTCGATGAGCGAGCCGCGGTAGCCACGCACCACGACGACGTCATCGACGCCCGCGCCGGTCAACGCATCCAGCTGATGGTGCAAGATCGGCTTGCCCGCGACCTTGACCATGCATTTGGGGATCTCGGCGGTCTCGGGCCCGAGGCGACTGCCTCTACCGGCGGCGACGATGATGGCGCGGCGGGTGACCCGGCTCATGGACGGCTCCGGCCGAGCTTGCGCGCGATGCCCACGAAGGCGCGCACGGCGTAAGCAGCGTTCACCACGAAGTAGACGTGGAGGAAGAGATCGAGACGGTTGGCGATGGCCACGAAAAGAAGATAACTCGGGTAGTGCACGAGAAAGCGCCCGAACTCCTCCACCGCCCTGACGACGCGGCGAACGAGTGAGGTGGGCGGCGCCTGGACTTTGGGCGCAAAGCCTTCGCCGTAGTCACCCGCCCCATGCGAGGCCGCAGCCCCGGTGGCCGCAGCATATTCCGGCCGGCGCATGAACGTGGTGAGGCTGATGCCGGAAGCGACAGCGGTCAGCGCGGCCAGGCCCTCGAGCAACAGGCGCGCATCGCCGCTGTCGTTGTAAAGCCGCGCGGCCGTCGTCGCGACGAGCGTGAAGGCCTTGAGCTCGTCCATCAAGAAGTCGAAGTGTGCCCCGATGGGAGACGAGCTGCCTCGCACACGGGCGAGCTGTCCATCGACGCAATCGAGAACGTAAGAGAGCTGGAGCACCACGACGCCGATGAGCAGGCCGTCGTGGCCCGGTAGAACGATGAGCAGGCACATCGCCACCAGGAAGACGGCGAGCGACGCGATGGTGATCTGATTCGGCGTTACCGCCGTCCGCTCGAGCGGCACCACGAGGACGGCAGCCAGCGGACGCGCGACGAAGCGATTCCAGAGGATGTCGGTCGGCTTGCTGGTACGGCGATAGGTCTCGGCGATGCGTTGAAAGAAGCTCGGCATGCTCTCCCCGAAGACCAGTGGGCGGTCACGACTCGAAATAGACGAACCAGTATCCGGCGACGATGACGAGGCCGAGCAGGACGCCGACCAAGACGTGCACGATGAGCGGCCTGGCTAGGTACCCGGCAGGCGGCGGGGCCTCGTCGAGAGTGACTGGGCGTGAGATGGCCGCGGCCCCCGTGGCCAGCGTCGGGCGAGCGCCGGCAGGGATGGCGGCCGTGGAATGCAACGTGGGGCCGGGTCGATCGCCCAGCACGCTCGGCGGGACCGCGGTGGTCGCCGGACGAGTCGGACGCGTGTGCGCGAAGGCGCCGGGGGCCAGCACGGTGGCGGCGCCATCGCGGGCCGAGGGCGGGCCTGGCTGAGTGTGCATCGGCGCACGCGGGGTGGGGCGGTTGGCGGCGGGATCGCTTGCGACCGCGGCCATCGGCACGCGCGGGGTCGGTCGCTGCGCAGGCGGCGGCGTCCGGGGCGACATGGCCGGATAACCGAAGAGGGTCGACGGCTCCGGTCCGGCCTTCCTCGGGGAGCGTCGTGGGGCGGGCAGCTCGTCGAGATCGATGCGGAACGTGCCCTCCGACCAGCTCATGACGTCGGGCAGGCGGTGGGGCGCGTCGGTCCCGTCGACGAGGGTCGCCGTGATCTCGCCGCGCCGATAGACGATGCGGGCGACCTCGCTGCCGCGTTCGAGGATGAGCGCGCAGGTGAGCACGTACTCCTCGCAGTAGCGCATCAACGCCGCCACGGGACGCTGACCAAGGGGGCCTTGTCGCTCTCCCGGGGGATCGAGGCTGGCCTGGGTCGGATGAGGTAAGCGCGGCAACACGCGCAGCGATCCGGCCCGGCGTCGGATGGCGACCATCGCTTCGTCGCCGCGGTCGGCACCCGCGCGGACGTCGGCGATGCCGCCTGCGATGACGTCGATATGCCCGAAGGCTTCCTCGCCCGCCAGGGCGGTCAGGCGCGCGGAGAGCGAGCCCTCGGCGAGCAAGGCGAGTAGCTCATCGAGTCCACTGGCATCCCAGGACGCCCCCTCACGCCCATCGACCTCGGCCATCGTTCGATCACCCGGCAGCGGCGCTGTCCTCGACGTCGGGCGCCGCCGGCGCGGCTTCGGGGGCAAGGTCCACCCCGGCATCGCCAGGTGTCGGCGAATCGATTCCGGCGTCGGTCCCGGCTTCGGAATTGACCTCGGGGGCGGGCGTGGTCTCCACTGCGGCCGCGTCGTTGGGACGGGCGGGCAGCTGGTAATCGGCCCCGACATCGGTGCCGTAAAGGACGTCCCGTCGATCCTTGTCGTCGGAGCAGGCGGCGCTGCCGAACGCGCAGGCGAGCACCAGGGCGGCGATCGCGCGCGGGGCTGCGAATGACGGCGGTAACATCGACTGAACCCTAGAGGGGAACCCGAACCCGCGCAAGTTCGGTCGGCCGCTGAATCTGTCGCCTGCTATCAATTGTGCCGAGGGGCCGGATCGGGCTACAACCACCGCTTTCGGACCGCTACCCATGGGGATCCCAACGGCCCTTTCTCAACGAGTGCGTGCGGGCCACGCCGTACTCGTGGCCGGCTTCGGATTTTTCGATCCCCCATCGGCGCGTGGGTGGGTTCCTCTGTTGCGCCGTCTCGCCGAGCGGCTGGGCGGTGAGGGACCGAAATTCAAGGAGTCGGCCCGCGCGGTGCTGGATCTCGTCAACCGAGGTCGCCTGGGCGACGCGCTCGCCTTTTTGCGGCAGCAGCTGCCCGATGAAGCTCTACGCCAGGTGATCGCCGAGGTGATGGTGATCCCGGGTACCCCGCCTGCTGCGATCGATCGGGCAGCGCGCTGGCCCTTCCGCGGGATCGTCAGTACCTCGTTCGATGACACCTGGGAGAGAGTCTGGCGGGGCCGCGGGGGCCGCCGGTTGCTTGCTCGGCAGCTGGGCGAGGTGAAAGACGTCGCCAAGCTCGACGACGGGGCCACGCCGTTCCTTCTCCCGGCGCTCGGTACGCTTGGCGATCCCGACACTCTCTGCCTGGCGCCCGCGGATCTCCGTCGCCGCGCGCTTCCGGGCGCCGTCGCGGGGTTCCTGCGGACTCTCTTTTACGACCGAACTTTCGTCTTCGCTGGCTTTCAGCCGGGGGATCCCGATCTGCGGCTGGTCCTCGAGTACATGCTGGGAGGCGCGCCGACGCGTGCCGAGCATTATCTGCTTTTGCCCGAAGCCTCCTTGGCGGCCGATTCGGAGTTCGCCAGCGGGGTGATTGGCGCTGGTCTCGACGTCGTGCCGGTCCGTTGGGGCGGCAGCTTGGAAGATTTTTTTGCCAGCCTCGGCCAGGGCAACGGCGTACGCAGCGGCCCCGCGGTGGCGACCACCGATGGCCTCACGGTGCCTCGTTTTCAACTGCCCGAAGGCGGCGAGACACGGGAGCGCGTTGCACGCTCCAACGGCGTGCCGGACGGAAACGGTACGGGCGCGCTCGGGTCCGAGTGGATCCGCGAGCAACATCTCGCCATCGCGGCTGCCTCCCTGGCCGAACGCCCGGCGCTTTTCGAACGAGCCGGTGACCTGTGCCGCGAGAAGATGAAGAACCCGGTGCAGGCGATCTCGTACTACCGATCCGCGCTGGCCGTGGATCCGGTGCGGCGATCGACCTTGCACAAGCTGGCAGAGCTCTACGCCCGCCACAAACACTTTCCCGCCGCCGAGGAGGCGCTGGTGCGGCTGGCGGGGACCGAACCCGCTGGCGACAACCGCGCGCGGGTGCTCCGTCAGGCGGCGGCGATCGCCAACGACGAGCTGGATCGGCCGGCACGGGCGGCGCAGCTGCTGGAAAAGGCGCTGGACGAGGCGCCTCATGCCGAGGGGACGTTCGAAGCGCTCGAGCGGCTCTTCAATCAGGAGAAAAATTGGCAGGCCATGGCGCGCCTTTATCAGAAGATGGCGCGCGAGCTGGATAGTGACGGCCCCGGGCGAGTGGTCAAGCTGCGCGCGATGGATGGTCTTGCGGATCTGGCGTTGCGCTTTTCCAAGGATCCACGGGTCGCGCTCAAGGCGCTCGAGGCGGCCGATGGCCTCGACCCCTCGAACATCGATCGCAAGGCGCTGATGGCAGGCCTTTACCAGCAAGTCGGCCCGGCCGAGTTCGCCAAGGCGGCCGCCCTTCACCACGCGACCATTGCCGCCGATCCCGAGCGCTTCGCCTCCTACACGGCGCTGGCCGAGCTCTACAAGTCGACAGGGGAAAAGGATCGGCTCTGGTGTGTCGCCAACACCCTGTCGTTCTTGCGCAAAGCCGACGACGATTTGAGGGAGGTTTACGAACGCGGGCGCAGCGTTCACGCGGCGGTGCCGACCAAGCCGCTGTCGCCTGAGATCTGGGCGCGCATCGCGCACCCCGATGAGGATCGCGAGTTCTCCGCGCTCTTCGCTCTGCTGGGGCCCGTGCTCACCGGCATGCACGCGGTTCTGCCCGAGCACCTAGGCTTGCGCAGCGAGGAGAAGCTCGACGATCGGTCCGGCGATGCGGCTCCGGCTGGCATCCTGCGCCTCCTTGGCAGCGCACGGCGGGTGTTCGACGTGCCTGGCCTCGAGATCTACGCGCGCGCCTCCGAGCGGACGGCGTGCACATTGCGCATGGTTCGCACCGGCACCGGCGCTGACGTCACCCCGACTCTGATTCTGGGCGCGCCCTTGCTTGGCCATGTCGAGCCGGCCGAGGCCCTCTTTGCGATCGGGCGGCCGTTGGTTCTGCTGCGGCCCGAGCGCATGGCGTGCGCGCTGCCGTCGGGCCGGGCGGCCGTCAGAATAGGGTTCGAGGCGGCGCTCTTGCTGGGCGGGTTGAAGCCGCCGTCCGAGCCTCTGCGCAACGAGGTCGAACGCTGCAAGGCGCTGCTCGAGGCGCAGTTGCCGAAGACAGTCCGTGAGCGGTTGGTGGTCAACGTCCGGCGCTTGGTGGCCAAACACGGGGGAGCGTTCCCCGACGTGGATCGCTGGTACGCGGCGGTCGAGCTGTCGGCAACGCGCGCGGCGTTCCTGCTCGGCAGCGATCTCGTGGCCGCCGCGCGATCCCTGGCGGCCGATGCGGCGGCGGGTAACGCCGTCACGGCCAAGGTGCGGCTCAAGGATCTCGTCGCGTTCTCGATCAGCGAGGCTTACTTCGACGCGCGCCGCGCGCTCGGGCTCGCCTAAGCGAGGCGCCTGGTTGCGCCCGGGCCGCCGCCATGTCGGTGATTTTTCTTCATCGCGACGACTCGATTGCGGTGGTCGACAAGCCTTCCGGGATCGTGGTTCATCCCGGCTGGGCACAAGACGACGGCGGGCTCATGCGTCTCGTGCGTGAGGCGCTCGGGCGCAGAGTCTTCCCGGTGCATCGGCTCGACCGCGGCTGCAGCGGGGTGCTGGCGTTTGCCCTTTCGTCCGAGGCAGCGGCGGTGCTGGGGGCGGCCTTCGCGGGCGGGCAGGTCGAAAAGCGCTACCTCGCGCTGGTGAGGGGGCATCCGCCCGACGAGCTGGTCATCGACCACCCCATTCCCGGGCGCGAGGGAGGCGAGCGGGTAAGCGCGGTGACGACGATCCGCCGCTTGGGGATCTGGGATCGTTATGCGCTGGTCGAGGCGCGCCCGCAGACCGGCCGCTTGCACCAGATACGGCGGCACCTCAAACACATCTCGTGTCCGATCATTGGTGATGCCAACTATGGCAAGAGCGAGCACAACCGGCGATTTCGCGAGGAGTTCGGTCTCGATCGGCTCGCCTTGCACGCCGCTCGCCTGGTGCTTCCGCACCCCGACACCGGTGCCCCGCTGGAGGTCGTAGCGCCGGTTTCGGGCGCGCTGGCGGCGTGCCTGGCTGCGATCGGTCTGCTCGCCGCCGCGGATCCCTAGCCGGTCGGCCTTGCGCGGTTGCTAGTGACGTCGTGGTGCCGCCGCGATCCGGGGCGCCTGCTCACGGCACCGGCGCAGGGCGAGCTGCGCCTCGAATAGCGAGCCCGGCTGTGCAGTCGCCCCGAAGGCTTCGTTGGCAGCGACCTTGGTGCTCTCGTCAGCGAAGACGACAGGCGTGGTGGCGCGGAACCCCGCGAACGTCGGCCGCGCGAAGGTGTTGTTCACGCGTTTGTCGGTGCTCCAGAAGTCGTAGCTCTTCTTGCCCGAAGCGCGGTGAACGAAGTTCCAGAAGACCAGATGGTGTCCGTGGTGGGGCAGGTTGGCGCCGGGTCCACCGTTGCCCGAGATGACGCCGCCTTCGACGCCGTCGAAGAGGGTCGCGTAGGGGCTGCCCGAGTGTGAGTCGATCGCCTGATCGACAGTCATACGGTGTCGGAGGTAGACCGTGCCCGCGCCCCAGTAGCCGAGACCGGGGCCGTGGTGGTGACCGGCCAGATCGACGCTGTCCTTGGTCAACATGCCGTAGCCGCGCCTGACGTGCACGGAGGTGTGCCCCTTCTTGCCGGTGAAGCGCAGGGCCTCGAAGGTAACGCCGACCGAATTGGTGGCCTGCAAGCTCTGGTTGAAGTCGCGAAACTCGCACCGCCTCACCCAGCTGTTGGCGACGCGGACGAGGTAAAGGCCGCTCCAGGCGGTGTCGTGGATGGCGTCCTTGTGGTGCACGAAGGTCTCGGGATAACTCGACCACTTGCCCGTGAAGCGAATGTCCTCGATGCCGATTTCTTCGATGAGCTCGAGGCTGCGCAGCGTGAAGGTGGCGCCGGTCCCCGGCTTGATCGCGAAGTGCAGTGGCGCCGTGAAGTGCACCCGCGCGCCGCCGGTGTCGTCGGGTCGTGGCTCTATCGCGCGGATCTGATGGATTTCGCCGAACTGGTTGCCCGCCTTGTGCATGCGGCTCCAGGTCTCCGGGAACGGCCAGATCTCTTCCCAGTGCGCTTCGTTGTAAGCCGCGCCTCCGCCCGAGACGACGATCCACTGGCCGACCGAGAGCTTGACGGCATCGGCGACGTCCACCGTGAAGCCCTCGCGGGCCGCGCCGCCCACGACGGTGGCGAGCGTTTCAGCCTTGCCCCTTCGCGGCTCGACCCGGATGAAGAAGCCTCGTTTCATCTTGTCCATGACGAGCTCGGTGCCGCCGTCGCCGGCGCCGGCTCCCTTCAATACGACCCCGCTATGCGAGATACGCAGGCCCTGCTTGGGATCCTCGTTGGGGGAGAGGAGATAACGACCGGCGGGAAAGAAGACGACACCTCCTCCGGCCGCCTCGGCCGCGGCGATGGCGGCTTGCACCGCGAGATCGTCGTGCCCGTCGTCGTTGGGTACCGCGCCGTAAGCGGTCACCACGAAGCGACGAGCGAAGGGCCCCTGGCGGCTTGCGACGTCGGGCAGGGGCGCATCCGCCAGGTGATAGCCGGCATAGGAGAAGTCGGGCAAGCGGGGCTCGCGTCCGGCTCGTCTGGCGGCGACGAAGTCGGCGAAGAGCGCTGAATCACCGGTGACGCCGCAGGGATCGCCGGGAGCCTGCTTCGCGGGGGCATTCGCCTCAGGGACGGGCGCACGCGCTGTGGTGACGCAGGCAAGACAGGGGAAACAGAGAAGGAAGGCGGGAACGAGGGTGCGGTTCGTCATGGTCGTGTAAAGGCGGCGTGCGCCGCAGAAGCACCGATTTGAACCTCATGCGCCTGCCGCGCAGCAAACAATCGCCCGGACGAATCGGCGACGGAAAACTCAGTGACGCTGACGAGCGGGCGTCACGGCTGCAGCGACTTGGCGGCGGCGTGACGCGAAAGCGACATGGTGGCACCGGTGAGGGCGTCAGGCGTCGTGGCGACGTCGAGCTCGCGTCCGCTGCGGGATCCGTGACAGCCGGCGCAGATGCCATCGAAGAGCTGCCGCGGCACGCCGGGCGAGATCGCCTCGCCGGGGCCGAGCTGATGTTCTTCGCGCATCGTGAAGAGGGGGCGGCGCGCGAGATCTTGCAGCTCGAGGATGAGCGGCTTGCGGCTCGGCAGCCGTACCCGCAGCGATCCGTCGGACTCGAGCGGCGCCACGCCGAGCAGCGCCCTCTGCGTGAAGACGCGCTCGGGCCCCATCAAGGTGGCAGCGTCCGGCGTGGCCGACGGCGGTGGGGCCGCCTCGTAGACCGCGAGGTAGCGAGCGGCGTCGAAAGCCGCCACGTTACGGCCGCGCCGCAGGTTCGACCCCAGCAGTGTGGCCAGCATCGGCAAGTCGGGGAAATGAACGTTGGCATCGCCGGCGCCCTCGACCGTGCCGCCGAAGACCAGCTGGGGCACGTTGCGAAAGAGAAGCCGGCTCGACCGTTTGAGCCCCAGCGTTGCTTCGACGAGAGAGCTGCTCCCGCCCGCCAGCAGCACCCGACGCGCCCCGCGATCGTCGACCGCGACCAGATCGTACCTCGGCACGTCGGTCGTCGGCGCCGTGACGTTGCTGGCGTAGGAGGCCAGGATCTCGCCGTCGGGCAGCGACGAGGGCGAGCGATAGACGCCTGCGGTGCCGTCGATCCCGGTCGACGCAGGGTCGGCCAGATGCATGGCGCGCAGAAACGTGACGTCGTTGCGCCCGGCCTCGAAAGGACCGATGGAGCGATTGAAGACGGCCAGGGCGCCGCCGGCACCACGCGCATCGGGATTCGAGAGGATGAGCAGGAAGTTCCGGTCGTGAGCTTCGCGGATCTCGGTTGCCTGCGCGAGCCCTACCGAAGGCACCTCGTTGGGGCCGAAGGTGTCGTTGGAGCGGGCCCTCTGCGCCAGCAACGGGTGATAGTCGGTGAGGTCCCAGTTGATGCGGCGGCCGCCCAGTTGATAAAAGTCCGGCGTCGCCTTTTCAGCGGTGAAGGTCACCTGCCCGTTCTGCATGAACGCTGGCGCAAGCTCGCTGCCGGAGAGCACGGTCATCGCCTCGGCGGCATCGAAGTCCCAGGGAGGCGACGTCCGGTAGAGATCCGCGTTGGGCAAGAATCGCTTCGGCGTCAGCAGACCTCGCCGGGTGGACGCAAAGACCAGGCTGCCGTCGGGCGCGTAGATCGGATCGAACGTATGAAGGCGCACGCCCTGCGCCTGCTTGCCGCCGTTGTCGGTCAGGCGTCGACACGTGCCGGCCCCGGGGTCGAGCTCCCACAGATCCAGGTGGCCAGCGGCACCCACGCGCGCGGCGAAGGCGAGGCGCGTCCCGTCGGGGCTCCATTCGGGGCCACGGATGTCGAGATCGTCACGGCCAGCGAGACCGGCGCAAGGACCGAGCGCGCTGCGCACGTTGCCGATGCGTTCGACGTGCCCGCGCGCGCCGAGCTCGGCGTCGCCGAGACGCAGGTCGGAGCCACCACGAAACGTGTCGAACTCGAGCGGTCCGTCGGGATCGGGCGGGCGTGCCACGAAGGCGAGGGGCACACGGGGGCCGCTCGAGATCAGGGCGGCATGGTCGAGTCGTTCGAGCCTGTGCCACTCGGCCAGCGTGCAGAAGGCCGACGCCGTCGAGGGATCGAAGGGACTGGGACAGGCTTCGTCACCGAGCCGGCGGGCATCCTCCAAGAGCGCGCCGCCCCGGTGAGTGATGCCACCGCTGGCCGGTAGCAAGTTCTTCTTTACCAACCTCGACTGGCGCACGTCAGGCGTGTCGAGCGAGAGGAACTCGTGCAGCGTGGTTTCGTAGTTGCGACGAAGGGCGCCTGGGGCCAGGAACCCGACCGAGCCGGGACGGAGGCGAAAATCGTTGAAGCCGTTCGGGCTGTGGCAGCCTTCGAGGGCACAGCCGCGCTTGAGCATCACCGGCATCACGTGGTCCGCGAAGAACTGCTCGCCGGCCGGCTTGGAGGGCACGCTGCGGGGAAGATCCCGCGCCAAGGTGGCGAAGTGGCGGAGCGCCAGCCAGAGAGAATCGTTGCGATTCACAAAGAAAGAGCCGCCGGTGTGGCTGAGCCCGCCGGCGCGGGCGGCGAGAGGTCGCAAAAGCAGCTCGCTCTCCTCTATCTCGGCCGGGGCCATCGCGATGAAATCGAGGGCGCGCGCGAAGTTGGCGTCGCGGCCGGCTTCGGTGTCACCGCAGGTAAGCTGGAAATCGGCCTGGGGAGATCCGTGGCAGTTGGCGAAGGCGCACGACTGAACGAGGAACGTGTTCACCTCGCCGTAAAAGGCCTGGTAGGCGGGGCTCTCTCGTACGACGGTGGGGCCGCTTCCGGCCGGGACACACGCGCCGCTGCCGATCTGCTTTTGCGGGGGCGGGCTCTGGCCGTCACGGGTGGCGCCGTTGTCGATCCAGCGTTTGAGCTCGTAGTAGGCGTCGGAGTTCGGTTGCAGCGGTTTGCCGCCGGCGTGTTTGATCTCACCGGGCACGAGCTTGCCGGCATAGCGGATCATCAGCGCGTTGTCGGGGATCGCCTTGGTCAGCAGCAGCGCTTGCGGATAGGCGCCGTAGTTGCGGAGCACGTCGCGCCGCTTTTGCACGCTCTCGTAGGACGACAGATCGAGGTTTCCCAGCGCCGTGCCGGTCGCGTTGTCGATGCGGTGGCAGGGGGACGTGTTGCCGACGCAGAACGAGTCGAAGACCGGCTGCACGTGTTCGTCGTAGTAGTGCCGCTCGGCCGGCTTTTCCCGGATGCAGGCCGGGGCCGCCAGCGCCACAGTCGCGGCGGCGGTCAGGCCGAGCAGGCGGAGCGAGGAGGGAGCGGGCGCGGGCATGTTGACTCCCGGGTGGCAAACAGCAGGGGGCGAACCGCGGTCGCTCGCGCGCCGCGGATGCCCCGATCTCACGCTCATCGACCGAGTTTGGCCAGCGCTGAAGCGGCCAGGGATCTCACCGCCGGATCGGCATCGCGGAAAGCGGCTGTAAGGGCGGGCGCGGCGCGGTCGGAGGGGGCTCCGATCTCCCCCAGTGCCCAGACAGCCTTGCGCCGCACGCGCGCCGACGGATCGCCTGCGACCATCGCAACCAGGCTCTCCGTCGCCGTCGCGCGGATCGCCGTCGTCAGCTGCGTCCGGCTGACCGCGAGCGTGTAGATGGCTTCGACGCGCACGCGTTCATCCGCATCGGCAAGCCCCGGCAACGCGGCGGTGCCGTCCGGTGCCCCACGGAGGTCGCGCAACGCCCCCAGGGCAGCCGCCCTGACCACCGGATCGCCATCCCGAGCGGCGAGCCCGAGCGGCGCCGCTGCGGCCGGATCCCCAATGCGACCGAGGGCCGCGGCCATGGCGGCACGCGCGCCGGGATCGAAGACGGGGTTGTTGAGCGCGGCGCCCAGCGGCTCGACGGACTTCGGATTGCGCAGCCCCCCCAGCACGTCAGCCGCCGCTTCGGCTTTGCGCGAATCCGGCTGCGCGAGGCGCATCGCCATCTCGACGAAGAGGTCCGAACGCAGCCCACGCCGCGCCAGCCACCAACCCGCGACCTTGCGCACGCGCGCATCGGGGTGATCGACCAGCGCGCGCACGGGAGCGACGCACCCGCCGCAGACCAGGCGTTCGGAGCGTTCGAGCTCGGCGGCGATGGCGTCGACCGAGTTCGAAGCGATGGCGGCTTTGATCGCCCCCAGGCTCGATCCCTTGCCTGCCCATGCCGACGTCGACGCCAGTGAGACGAGCCCGAGTGCCAGCACCAACGACTTCGTCATGGAGGGATCCTTTCGGTTGCGTCGGTTGCTCGTGAATGAGGCGCGCGTTGACATGGTCATGGCATCCCCCCTGCCGACGGCTTGTTCTCGCGGAAGAAGAACTGCGCGCCCATGTCGATGTTGAGGATGAGCAGGTAGATCTCGTCGGGTGTGAGCGCCGCTTCGCCGAGCTCGGCAGGGTGGGCCGCGCCGGGGAACGCACGCACGGTCTCGTCGATGCTGGGAAATCGCTGCGGAGGATTCAGCTTCTTGATCACGGCTGATGTCCTCGCTTGACCGGAGGTTACGTATGAACGCATCGGCGCGCCGCCGGGCACGATGTCGACGGTGTTTTCGCCGAACTCCATCTCGAGCCCGATGAGCGAGACGTAGGACGCTGGGTAGTCGTAGTCGTTGCGCTCACCGACGAGGAGGTCGAGCGGGACGCCGCGCAGATCGAAGGTGAAGGTCTGCGAGGTGCCGAGCGTGCGATCGACGACCATGTAGCTCGGGTTGCCGGGTTTGCTGGCGTCGCCGTCGTGGCACTTGGTGCACTTGTTGTCGAAGATGCGCTGGATGGCGGTGTTCCATGGCACCCCGCGCACGTTGGCGTAAGAGAAATCCTGCGAGACGCGCGCCGAGCGAGGTTTGTCGAGATCGACGGGACCGCGCAAGACGGCTTCGATGTTGCCGGGCGCGATCTCGCGGGTCTTGGCCCGATCCTCGTGGCAGCCGCCGCAGAAGCGCTGTTCGCCCGGGCGCCCCGACAGCCAGATGTCCTCGGATGCCACCGACATCGCGAACTTGTCGATGAGCTGCATGTGTAGCGGCACGTTGGCGGGCACCTTCGCCGCGAAGGATCCGTCCTTGTAGACGTCGACCTCGCCGTAGCGAGACTGCCCGTCGAACTCGGTCAGGCCGAACATGTCGGGGAAGCCCTCCTCGGCGGAGAAGCCTTCCAGCAGGCGAACCTTGGCGACCGAGCCGGGCGCCAGGTCCGAGAAGATGCTGCTTTCGTAGACGTTGAGCGCACCGAGGATGAAGCTCTTTTCTTCACTGCCGGTCGCTGGCGAGGGCGTGACGGTCGGCTCGGGCCGCGCCTTCACCGGTCGCGCCATCACGTCCCACATGTTGGGATCGTCGTAAAGCGGGTAGCGCCGACCCGCGCGCCCGTCCCAGTGGAAGACGTAAAGCCCGAAGTTCGGCTTGGTGTTGGCCATCGAGAGGATCTGCGATTCGACAGGGCCGTCCGCCCACGAGACGACGAAGCGTCCCTGCGCGGGATCGCCCACCGGCTCGGCGTCGTAGTAGCGGCCGACTGTGGATTGCGACGGTGTGCGATCTCCCGGGACCAGTCGGGTCATGTCGACGACCTCTGCCTGACGTTCGGACTCTTTCAGGTCGACGAGGAGCAGCTTGCCCGCCTGCAAGGTGTTGTCGCGTGAGGTGGCGACGGTGACGATCTTGTAAGTCTCGCGCCCCGAAGCGGCCCGGCTGCTGGCGACGTGGCGAGCCTTGAGAAAGCTGTTGGTGGGACCCTTGCCCTCGCCACCGAAGGCCTCGCGCATGCCGGTCATGTCGGCGTTCATGAAACGCAGGTGCCCATCGTTGATGTCACCCAGATGGCGCCACTCCGTGTAGAGCACGCTGCCGTCGGGCATCAGCGACGGCGCCACACGGTGCGAGACGTTGCGCGGCCCCAGCACCTCGTTGGTGCCGTCGATGTTGACCGTGCCGACCTGTGCGGTGACCTGTCGTTCGTACTCGTCCTGGAACTGCTTGGCGTCAGCTTCCACCGACTTCGACGTCATGAAGAGGACGCGGTTGCCGGGGAGAAAGACCGGATAGACGTGATCGTAGGGGCCCTCGGTGATCTGCCGCGGGTTGCTGCCGTCGGCGTTCATCGCGAAGATCTGATAGTGCGAATCGTCCTTGAGGCGCGCCGCCAGCACGATCGACCGGGCGTCGAACGACAGATCCCACGCCATGATGTCGCAGCCCTCGAACATCGGGTGGTGGGTCAAGACCGTGCGCGTCCCGTCGGCCGCCGGCGGCTCGAGCCGGACGAGGCGCGCTCCGGGTACGAAGCTCGTGTAGTCGAAGACGTTGCCAACGCCGTCGGCGCGGGCGGGTCGCTGCAAAAAGACGATGGCGCTCACGTCTTGCGGGATGGCGGGGCTGCCCGGGCCACCTTCGCCGCTGTGGCAAGCGAGGGCGCCGCAAAGACCGAGCGCCACCGCCCCACCGAGCCGTACCTGATGAGCTTTTGCCTTCGACATGCGGGCCTCCCTGCGGATCTCTCGAGCAAGCCGCTGGCCAGGTCGAGGGACTTCGCCAGCTGCGATCCGTTGCAAACGCCAAGGTGAAAACCCGCGCAAAGCCGAGGGGTGGCGCCCGGCGTTGGGTCAGCGCCGCTGTCGAACGCCCGGGAAGTTGCGCAACTTCGCCAGCGGAGTTGCGCAACCGCGCAGGCGGAGTCCACGCGACCGCCACATGTCGCACACCTCCTCCCGTGCGTCGGTTACGAGGATTTTCGCGCGGCGAAAGACGCCCGAAACCATCGAGGTCTACGCTCAGGACGGTTGGGGGGTGACCATGCGCACCGAGAACGTCACGCAAGCACCATCGCACCGAGTCGCCGGTGAGGTGTCGGCCGCCGACCCGGCTCTCGGGGCGGAAAGGGCCGACAAGGTCACGGTTGCCATGAAAGCGTCCCTCGCCGAACTGCAGAAGAGCGCCGGGAGCTTTGCCGAGGTCCCGACGCCGGGCCCGGTGCGGGTTCCCGGACCCGTGGGCCTCCCCGGACGCATCACCGCCCTCGATGTGACCATCAAGGATCTCGGACGCTGTTTGATCCCGTCGCCGCTCGCCGACCACCTGGGCGCCAGCGCCATGCACTTCGTCGGCGAGGCCGACAAGGTTCTCGTGAACGACTGCCTGTCTCACCTCGGTGCTTATGCGGGCCAGGTCGGCGCATTGCCGGCTTTCGAGATGGCGGGACCGCGCAACAAGATCTTCTTCGACCCCCGCACCGCACGTGCGGGGATCGTGACGTGCGGAGGGCTTTGTCCCGGCATCAACAACGTCGTGCGCGGCCTGGTCTCCGAGCTCGCCAACGGCTACGGAGTCCGTACCACCTGGGGCTTTCGCTTCGGCTACGAGGGCCTCACGCTCAAGCACGGCCACACGCCGGTGGCGCTGACGCCGTCTTCGGTGAGCCACATTCACGAGCAGGGCGGCACCATCCTTGGCAGCTCGCGGGGATCGCAGGATCCCGTCGAGGTCGTGGGGAGGCTCGAAGCGCTCGGCATAGACATGCTGTTCGTGGTGGGGGGCGACGGCACCATTAGAGGCGCTCTGGCCATCGCCGCCGAGATCGAGCGGCGCGGTCTGTCGATTGCGGTCATTGGCGTGCCCAAGACCATCGACAACGACATCCACTTCATCGATCGCAGCTTTGGCTTCGAGAGCGCGTTTTCGAGCGCGGTCGACGTGCTCCGTAGCGCGCGCGTCGAGGCCATGGGGGCCCGCGACGGCATCGGTCTGGTCAAGCTGATGGGGCGGCACTCCGGCTTCGTGGCCTGTTCAGCCGCGCTTGCGTCGACCGACGTCGATCTGGTCTTGATTCCGGAGATCCCGGTCGTACTCGACGGCGATAGGGGAGTCCTGCGCACGGTCGAACGCGTGCTCGACCGTCAAGGACATGCGGTCATCGTGGTCGCCGAAGGGGCGGCCCAGGATCTCATCGACGGCGGCGATGGGCGCGACAAGAGTGGCAACGCCAAGCTGAAGGACAGCGGCACCTGGATGCGCGATCGGCTCGCCGATGCCTTCAAGCAGCAAGCGCGCGACGTCACGATCAAGTACTTCGATCCCAGCTACACCATCCGGAGTGTGCCGGCGTCGCCATCCGACAGTGTCTATTGCTGGAACATGGCCCGCAACGCCGTGCATGCCGCGATGGCGGGCAACACCGAGATGATCGTCGGTCGCTGGCACGGGCGCTTCGTTCATGTGCCGATGCCTCTGACCACACGGAGCCGCAAACAGGTCGATCCCAACGACGATCTATGGACCTCCGTGATCGAGGCGACGGGTCAACCCAAGTCGTTCCTGCCGCAGGCCTGATCGCGGCGTGTGCCGATGAAGCCGCTGCCGCGGGATCTGGCCTTTGTTTCGGGGCAGTTTCTTCGCGATTTCCAGGCAGCTAAATCGAACCGAGTGCCCGCGTCGACGCTTGTGGGGTGTAGGTGAGGTCGGTACTTTCGCAACAGCCGAACGCGGGTGCGACGGCAACCGAGTCGAAACTCTAGAGACACCCACCAAGAGGATAAACATGATCGACGCCAAGAAGCTGATTGCAGCAGGTGTGATGGCGCTGGCGCTGCTTGCAGCCAGCGGGGTTGCCGACGCGCAGACGGCCGCGGCCCCGGATCTCGCAACCCGGGTGGCCGATCTCGAGGCCTACATCAACAACGGCGCTCCCAAGGCGCTGGCCGCCCCGGGCCCTGGTCACAACGCCTGGATGATGACCTCGACCGCGCTCGTGTTGTTCATGACGCTGCCGGGTCTGGCCCTCTTTTACGGCGGTCTGGTTCGCAAGAAGAACGTGCTGTCGGTGCTCGCGCAGTGTCTCGGCTGTGCCGGGCTCGTCACCGTGATCTGGTGGGCGGTCGGCTATAGCCTCGCCTTCTCGCCCAACACGCCGTTCATCGGTGGACTCAAATTTGCGGGTCTGGCCGACGTCGGATCGGCGCCCAACACCGATTACTCGTATTGGGTCTCGCAGAACGTCTTCAGCATGTACCAGCTGATGTTCGCGATCATCACTCCGGCGCTGATCGTCGGCGCGATCGCGGAACGCATGAAATACATCGCGATCATGCTCTTCATCGCGATCTGGATGTTCGTGGTTTATTTCCCGATGGCCCACATGGTCTGGGGCATCAGCGGCCTTATGAACGGCGTTTGGAACGGTGGTAGCGACGGAAACTATCCGTTTGCCGCCATCCAGGCGATCGACTTCGCCGGCGGCACCGTGGTTCACATGACCTCGGGCTGGAGCGCGCTCATCCTTTGCATAATCCTTGGCAAGCGCCTGGGCTTTGGGAAAGAGAAGATGGCCCCGCACTCGATGGTGCTTTGTATGGTCGGCACCGGAATGCTCTGGGTCGGCTGGTACGGATTCAACGCCGGTAGCGCAGTGGCCGCGGATGGCGTGGCGGCAAACGCCTTCATGACCACGACGCTGGCGACGGCGGTGGCGGCCTTCGTGTGGGGCATGGCGGAATACA
>JANNNO010000597.1:0-13840 GCA_031398585.1 Myxococcales bacterium
GCTTTGAGATCGATGACGTTGAGGCGGCTGACGAGATCCAGCACCATCGCCATCGCGCGCTCGATGTCGAGATCGTCCGCCAGCGCCTGATCGAAGGCGGCCAGGCCCGATGTGATGGCTTCGGTCGTCGCGGCCGCCGCCACGGTCGCCGCGACCACCCCCTTTTGCGGCGCCGCCGAAGCGACCTCGAACGCGCGGTCATACAGCGACTGCAGACGCGAGACCGCGTTCTTCGACTGCGTCAGCGAATCGAAGCTGAAGTTCATCGACTGCCGGTAGTGCCCCCACAGCAACGCCAGCCGCAACACCGGCGCCGCGATCGCGCCCTCGGCAAAACCAGCCTCCCGCAGCTTGTCCGCGAGATCGCCCCGCCCCGCCGCCGCCGGATCCAGCAGATCGCGGACCGTATAGAACGTGCCGTCGCGTTTGCTCATCTTGCGGCCATCGACCAGCAGATGGCGGCCGTGCACCCAGTAGCGCGCGAACGATCGCCGCGGCGTCGGATCCGACGTGGGCCCCGGCACCGTGATGTCGAGCGCGCCGCAGCTCTGCGCGATCTCGCACTCATGATGAGGAAAGACGTTGTCCTCCCCGCCGGTGTGGATGTCGATTGTCTCGCCGAGACAGGCGGTCGACATCGCCGAGCATTCGATGTGCCATCCGGGAAAGCCGCGCGCCACCCGCGCGTCGATCCCACCCGGCAGCAACGCCGCCACGCGCGCGAAGTCGTCGCCTTGCCAGCCTTCGGCCGAACGCGGATCCCACTGCATGAGGTGCTTGGCGTCGGCTTTCCAGAGCGCGAAGTCACGCGGATCGCGCTTCTCTTCTCGCACCTCGACCCGCGCGCCGACCTCCAGCTCGTCGAGCACTTTGCCCGACAGGCGGCCGTACTCGGGGAAGGACGCGATGGAGAAGTAAACCTGACCGCCAGAATCGACGTAGGCGTGCTCGCGTTCGATCAACTTCTGAATCAGCGCCAGCATCTCGGGCACGAAGCGCGTGGCGCGCGGGTGCAGCGCCGGATCGTCGGCATCGTCTCCGGTGTAGTTCCGCAGCCTCAGCGCGCGCGCATCGGCGACGAATGCGGCCAGGAAGTGCTCGGCGACGCGGTAAGGATCCCAGCCGAGCTCGCGCGCGGCCTTGGCCAGCTTGTCTTCGCCGCTGGCGTCGGCCAGGTGGTCCTGGGTCATGTGGCCCACGTCGGTGATGTTCATGACGTGGCGAACGCCGTACCCGGCGCGCTCGAGAACCCGGCGCAGCAGATCGGCCAGCAGGAAGCTGCGAAAGTTCCCGATGTGCGCGTAGGAGTAGACAGTCGGCCCGCAGCTATACATGCGCACGGGGCCCCGGGCGTCGAGCGGCTCGAAGGGCTCGACCGTCTTGGAATACGTGTTGGTCAGTCGCAACGCAGCGGGCATGGGCCGCGCATCCTAGCGCAAAAGCCCACGATCCCCGTCGTCACCGGAGGGTGACAACCGCGCCAGCCGCCGATGGGCGGCGCGGCTCGTGATCCCGTCCACGCGCCTTTTGCGGCGTGCATCGGCGGGCAAGGTCTGCGAATCACGCGACAGCGTCGCCGCGTTTCCTTCGCCGCGTGCGACCTTCGCCGAGAGGTCGCGTGGGCGCGGGGGCCATCGCGCGCGAGGGTGCCGGTCCACTGCCCGGCGGTTTGCGCACGGGCCCCGCCAGGGGGCTCACCTC
Organism: Myxococcales bacterium; assembly: GCA_031398585.1. GTDB lineage: Bacteria > Myxococcota_A > Polyangia > Fen-1088 > Fen-1088 > JANNNO01. Next base: position 1,702 of record JANNNO010000597.1, read on the forward strand.
GAGCACGTCAGCGTCGTTGACCGGCAGGATGTCACGACCGCGCCCCTGGCCCAGCAGCGCGCCGAGGTCGACCGGGGCGGCGGTGGCCGGCGCGACCTGCAGGGCCTCCTCGAAGTAGAACTGCCCGTCGCGCCAGCCGAGGGTATCGAGCAGCATGCGTTCGGTCTTCTCGGCCAGCACCTCGGCCAGCGCATCGCGCGAAATCAGCCCGGCGTCGGCAAGCGTCTCGCCCAGCCGCAAGAGAGCATCGGCCCGCGCGCCCTTGCGAGGAGCCAGCGCCCGGTCGAGCCCCGCTTCTTCGATGAGGCCCCGGTCGACCAGCAGCCGTCCCAGCAGCGATTCGGGTTCGCTCGAGCTCGACAACACGACCTTGCCGGCATCGAGGTGAAAGCGTCGCGCTGCCATCCCCCGGGTCACGCTGAGGCGCCCGGTGGCTCGCGTCCGAGTCAACATTTCGAGCAATTCGCGCACCGGCAGCGTCGCCAGATCTCCTTGCAGGGGCATGGCTTCCATTAGAAGGCAGGCCCCGCAGCACCGCCAATTTCGCCCCCGGCGCAGTCCGTCAGATTTGAAGACCAATCAGGAACCCCGGGAACCGACGCGCCTCGAACTCGTCGCCGCGATGGGTGGACTCGAGCACGCCCAGGCCGGGCGTGAAATCGGGCCCCGCGATCTTGCGGACGTAGACGTTGTAAGTGGGGCCCGCGGTGATGGCCAGGTGCCGAAAGAGCTGAAAACCGAAGGTGAGGCGGAGACTGCCCATGGCGACGTTCTCGGCGTCCCAGTTGCCCTCTTCCATGAAGTGGGTGCCCACGGCGTCGACGTCGATGAAAATGCGTTGCCAGGGAGTGATGTGGGCGCCGAGGCCGAGCGAGCTGCCGTAGAGGGTCTTTCCTGCCTCGCCCTGTCCGGCGCCGAAGCCGAGCAAGGTATAGGCGTGTTTGCTGCCGAGCTTGAGCCCGACGTTGCTCGCCAGAAGGTCACTCGACCAGAGCGAGACTTTGTTGTAGCCGTCGCCGATGATGTTGATGATGCCGATGCTGGCGCCATCGACGCTCTCGGCGATGTTGACGACGCCGAATTGCAAACCGCGCACCTTGCGGCCGACATTGACCACGGAGATCTGCGCGCCGGTCATCTCGCCCGCGACGTTGGCCACGCCGAGCTGAAAGCCGCGCCCCGCGCCGGTCACGTTGGCGACGCCGGTCTGAAAGCCCCGAAGGCCATCGGCTGCGTTGGCGACGCCGATCTCGAAGCCATGGTGCTCACCCCCGGTGAGGTTGATGACGCCGACCTGGCCCCCCCTTGCCTTGCCGCCGGTTCCATTGAACACGCCGGCCTGCAGGCCGGTGCTGTCGCCGCCCGTCCAGTTGATGTTGCCGATCTGGGCGCCGCGCTGGGAGCCGCGCACCCAGTTCGCGACGCCGAATTGCGCCCCCCGAAAATCGCCGAGCGTGATGTTGGCGACGCTGGCGGACTGCACACCGAGGTAGTCCTTCTGCACGATGTTGGCGCCGACGCTGAACTGCGCGCCTTGCCCGCTGCCACGAACCAGGTTGAAGCCGAGGCCGAACTGCGCGCCTCTTATGTCGTGCTCCACGATGTTGCCGCCGAGTGAAAGCTGCAGGCCCTCGACCCGGTGGGAGTGGCCGACGATGCCCAGCATGAAGTTGTTGAGCACCGGCTGGCCGTCATTGCCCCCCGTGCGCAGGCCTGGCGCCAGCACGGCCTCGAAAGGAACCGTGCGGTAGCTGGCGGCCGCTGACGACGCCGTTGCGCTGATGGCGTCGGGACCATGAGCGGAGCGCAGATCGCCCCGCGCCACCGTCGCGAGCAATGCCACCGACTTGAATTGTCCACGACCGAGCCGCGCGCGGCTGCCACGCGCCAGCACGACGTTCGCTTCGAATGGCTGGCCGTCGGCGTCCAGCGAGACCTTGTACTGGCCAGGTGCGAGACCGAGCTCGACCGGATAGAGCGGCTCCTTGCGAAGCTCGACCATCAGCCGACCGGCGGCGTCGCGCACGTAGATGCGGCCGCCCACATCGTCGGCCAGCACCAGCGCGGATCCCGTTGCGCGCACCTCGGTCATCACGAGATCACCAGTACCGGCGAGCTGGATGTCATAAGCGGGATGTTGCGGCCCGGCCGCGGTCCGTTCGGTCCTGCGCAGCGTCTCCTGATAGGCGAAGTGATAGGCCTCGTTCAGCGTGACCTGCCCGTCGCGGGTGCTGTCGGCGGCGCCGCGCAGCCCGGAGACGAGAAAGTGGGTGAAGAAGGCGGCGCCGATGCGATCGGATTCCTGTGCGCTTTCGTCGGCCGAGCTGGCGGTGAGAAACGCATGGCCGCGCGCATCGGCGGAGACGTCGGAGAGAAAACCAGGCAAGTGGCGCCCGCCCTTGAGGCGGATGAGAGCGCCCGATGCGCAGGAGTCGAGCACGGCGATGCGCACGTCGGCGCCGGCGCCATCGATCCAGCTGCGCAGCTCGCGGTAGGGCACGCGCTCGCCGCCCAAGAGCAGTCCCTCTTCGTCGGAGTGCCCCGAGTAGTAGACGAAGAGCTCGCGCCGGACGCGGCCAGCGCCCGCAACACCGAGTTGACTCTTGAGCGTGTCGAAAGCTGCCGTCAACGACGTGCGCGTGGCCGCGGGCACGAGCGTGAGATCGTGAGGCTGAATCCCGCCGAGGCTGACCAGCACGTCGGCGACGGCACGCGCGTCGGAGTCGGCAAAGCGAAGCCGCGCGCGTCCTTGACCGCCGTCATTGGCTGACACGATGAGGGCAAAGCGTCGCTTGCTGGGGCCGCCACCCGCGGCCTGCGCGGAGGGACCGAGCAGCGACGCCAACACCATGATGACGAGCAGAAGGCAGGATTTCACGGCAGCTCCTTGCGCAAAGTGAGTTCGACCAGAGACATACCGGGCGGCAGCTTGGCCCCCGGGCGAAGCGAGTCGGCGATGCCGCCGCTGTCGAAGGGTTCATCCGCAGCGATGAGAACAAAGCGTTCGAAGCCGGGGCTGGCGTCGAGCTCGTAGGATTCGGGCAAGAGCGTCTCGCCGCGGGCATCGAGCCGCGCCGCAGGTCCTGGCGTGACCGGCAGGTGAGGCGTCACCGTGCCGTTGCCATCGACCGAGACGATGACGCCGTAACGGTGACCGGCGGCGACGTAGCTGAGTTGCAAGACATCGCCCGCTCGCACCGGTGCGCCCGCTGCGAGCCGTTCGGCCTTGTCGCCACGTTTGCGATAGACGCCTATCTGAGGACGCAGGCCTTTTTCGCGGGTGATTTCCGGTGTCTCCCAGGGATCCTCCGCGGTGCCGCTGGCGAGCTGAGTGGTCTTGTTGCCGACGAAGACGGCAAGCGCCCCGGCCATCGCAAGGCCGACGCCGAACAGAGCGACGCCCGAGCGGCGGGGTGCACGAGCCCCCCGATCCACGCGGTGGCGGACCTCCGCCGCGACCACACGCGGGGGCAAGGCAGCCAAGATCTCGCGGTCGGAAGCGGCGATGGCGTCGAGGCGGGCCTGACCGCCCGGCTCCTGGCGGAGACGCTCGCGAATCGCATCGGCCTCGGCCGGTGGCAGATCGTTGCGCGCCAGTCGTTCCAGCAACAGATCGGGAACAGGGTGGTTTTCGGCGCTCACAGCGAAGTTCCTTTCTCGGCGCTCGGCACCGATGTCGAGCCAGGCGCCAGGGGATGCCCCAGCTGGTCGAGGCCCGGCAGGCGTTCCTTCAACGTGCGCAGCCGCTTGCGCACACCCGACACGGACATGCCGACCTCGGCCGCGACTTCTTCCAGGGTGAGACGATCGACGTGGTGAAGAACCGCAATGATCGCGGTCGAGGCAGGCTGATCACCAAAGATCCGATCCAGCGCGCGGCGTGCGAGCGAGCGCCCCTCGGCGGCGCCGCTGTCGTGAGCGATCGACTGCAGCAACGCTTCGTCGCGATCCTCGGGGTGTCGACGCTGCGACCGCAGCAGGTTCAAGCAGACGTTGGTCGCGGTGCGCATGAGCAGCGAAGCGGGCGCCCTATCGTCGAGCGTGTCTTGCCGTCGGATGATCTCCACGAATACGTCGTGCATTGCGTCCTGCGCCTTTCCCTCGTCCCGCAGCAGGCGCCGACATCGCCGCAGCACCATAGGACCATGGGCTGCGTAGAGGGTTTCGATGTCGACGGTCATGCCGGCCTTCTACCGGGAAACACCGCCCGCCGACGAAAGTGTCACCGGCATCGGCAAAGGGTTAGGCTGAGGCAAAAATGTCAATGAATCCGGCAGGTCAACCCGCAGCGGGGCACGGCGAGCCCGCCCAGCCCGGCGCGGCGGAGGCAGCGCGCACCTCGTGCTTCGTGGTCGGCATCGCGGGCGGCACCGGTTCGGGCAAGACGACCATTGCGGCGCACCTGTCGCGCGCCCTGCCCGACAGCGCGACGACGCTGATCGAACACGACTGGTACTACCGCGATCGCTCGGGCATGCCTGCCGACGAACGAGCCAACATCAACTTCGATCACCCCGACGCGATCGAGACCGATCTGCTGGTCGAGCACCTCGATGCCCTGCGCGCGGGAAAATCGGTCGAAGTCCCGCAATACGATTTCCGCAGCCATACCCGCCGCACCGACTGCATCCCGGTGGCCCCGGCCCGGCTCATCATCGTCGAGGGCATCCTCGTGCTGGCGGACGAACGCCTGCGCGCCCGGCTCGATCTCAAGATCTTCGTCGACACCGACGCCGACATCCGTCTCGTCCGGCGCGTGGCCCGCGATCTGGAAGAGCGCGGCCGCAGCTTCGCCCAGGTCCGCGAGCAATACTTCCGCACCGTCCGCCCCATGCACCTCGAATTCGTCGAACCCTCCAAACGCTTCGCCGACCTCATCGTCCCCGAAGGCGGCGAAAACCAAGCCGCCCTAGACGTCCTCATCGGCGGCCTCCTCCGCACCCTAGGCTGACCCCGCGCCCCCCCGAATCACGTCGCAACGGCAAGAAATCCTCGTGACCCGAGGCGATTCGCCATTCGCGCACGAACAGAACCAGGGTCGGCAACATGGCAATCGTAGCGGCCGCAAACAGCAACCAGCGCGGCAGCACGGGATAAAGGCTCGTCGCCACCACGCCCATCTGAACGCCGGCGGCCAGGCGCGCGCGCGGGTCGGGACCGAGGCGATGGGTGTGAACCGGCAGCGCGAGCCACGCACGCACGAGCAGAGCGCCCCGAAAGAGGGGATAAGCGAAAGCGAGCAGCAGGTACCAGGGCGGCAAGCGATTGACGAGCACGCCAACGGCGGGCGCAATGAAGAGGCCGGTGGCGTCCGTCACGACGTCGAGCCGGGCACCGAGCCGAGTGGAGGCGCCCGCCCGACGCGCGACCCGCCCATCGACCACATCCAGCAATGCGGCCGTCGTATACAGAAGCGCGACGATCCAGGCGCAGAGCCCCGCGACCGGCGGCGAGGGGAGGTGGCCCGCCACGAGGGCAATGAGCCATCCGCGCAGCAGCGTGACGGCGGTTGCCCGGCCGAGCGTGTCGCGGGTGGGATTGTCGCTCTCGTTGCCAGAGGTGAGGCGGTTGTCACCCCGATAGGCGTAAAGGCGCCACGCCAGCCAGAACCAGGTGAGGAGCGCCCCCATCGAGAACGACGCGACGGTGGGCGCGCTTAGCCCCGACCGCCGCCACGCCAGATCGATCGCCGGGGCGACGGCAAGAATGCCGACCGCGCCTACGATCGTGACGGCGAGGCAGCGTCGCTCGAGTTGGTTCATGGTGTGGCCCCGCTTCGGGGAACCTGTCACGCCAGCGGGCAGGAAGGAAAGGGCGGCAAAGCGGCGCTCCGGATTGAGGGCGAGGAAGGGGGTCGTCGGCGGGTTAGGTGTGGGCGGTGGAGCGGTGGGCGGCGATGCCGAAGGTGCGGGCGCTCTGGAATGGCCGACCGGTTCGGTCGGCGCGCGCGAGGATGAGGGCGCCCTCGATGAGGGCGAGCAAGGACTGAGCGAACGCGGCTCGGGCGGACGGATGGATTTCGGGCAGGCCGGACTCGAGATGTTCGGCCCAGCGGTGAAGGGCGTGCTGGGCGGCAGCGCGGATCTTCGATTCCCCGGGCTCGGCCTCGTCGCCGGGGCCCGTGCCTTCCAGGTCCAGCACGACGGCGGCGGCGGGACAGCCCTGTGACCAGGCGCTCTTTCGCAGCCCGCGCTCCATCGCGTTCAGCAGCAACGTCCAACGCTCGTGGAATGGTTGCGGCTTGGTCCAGATCTCGATCAAGAACACGGAAAACTGTTCGGCGAATCGTTGTAAAGCGGCCTCGATGAGGACGCTCTTGCCCTCAGGGAAGTAGTGATAGAGCGATCCCTTGGGCGCTCCGCTGAGCTCGAGGCAGCGCCCCAACGAGGCGCCGTTGCTGCCGGAGCGACGCATGAGGCGGAGAGCCGCGTCGATGACCTCGTCGCGTTTGGTGCCTCGTGCTCTCGGACTGGCAGCGCCCGACGAAGCCAGACCGCGAGGTTTCGTTTCGGGGGGCATGCGAGGGGGACGGCCGGTTGACATGACGGTGCCATTATATAGACTGGTCTACATGACTGATAAAGAGGAATCCCATCTGCGCCCCATGCCTGCCCCGCAACGCGATGTCGCTTTTTTCAACCAGTTCAGCGCGGGACACCTGCCCGCTCACCTTGGCATCGTGGTGACCGCCGTCGGTTCCGGCTCACTCGGCGCCGAAATGCCGCTACGGCCGGAGCTCTTTGCCCCCAACGGCTACCTGCACGCCGGCAGCGTGGTGTCCCTGGCCGACACCGCCGCGGGCTATGCCTGTGTCGCCCATCTGCCTGCCGGCGCCAAGGGCTTTACCACCATCGAACTGAAGGCCAACTTCTTCGGCACCGCTCGCGTTGGAACGATTCGCTGTGAGGCCAAGGCCGTTCATCTCGGCCGCACGACCCAGGTCTGGGACGCGACGGTCACGGGCGGTGATCCCGAACGCCCACTCGCCGCCTTCCGCTGCACCCAGCTCATCCTGCACGGCTGAGATCGCCTCCAGCCCATCGTTTCGTGCCATCGTGAAGCGGATCGCCATGCACCGCTTGCCGCAGGTCCTCTCCATTTTTCTCTTGGGCTGCGCGGCCGACCCGTCAGCGCGCTCCGTTTCCAGCAGCCAAGATGCCCAGTCAGCCGACGGATCGGCTGCTGACACCGCCCTTGCCCAGTCAGCAGATCAGTCGGACGCTGGCTTCCTCGACGTCGCCGATGGCGCTGGCGGACCGCGCGACACCACCTCCTTGGACTCGGGGTTCGCGGATGCAACCGCCGACATCCTCCCCGCGGACGCGGCAGCCACCTGCCCCAGCGCGCCCGCCCGCACCCGCGCCGACTTCGTCATGCCTCATCCCGCTGGCCCCGGCGCTCCTGCGCGTGGTTATGACACCACGTCTCCCGGCCTCGTGACGGATCGGACCACCGGGCTCGTCTGGCAGCGTGAGATCCCGGCCGTCACCTACACTCACGACGAAGCCCTGGCGGCCTGTGCGTGCCTCTCCTTCGCTGGCCACGACGATTGGCGGCTGCCCTCGCGCCTCGAGCTCGTGTCGATCGTCGATTTCACGCGACAGGATCCAGCGATCGATCCCGCCGCCTTCCCCGACACGCCGATCGACTACTTCTGGACGTCGTCGCGCCTGGCGGGCGAGCCCTCCGACCGCGCGTACTACCTGGCGTTCTTCGATGGCAACACGCACCCGCGCGAGATCGGATCGACCTACCGCGCCCGCTGCGTCCGCGGTGGTCCTGCTCCGAACGCCACTGCTCGCTACCAGATCAGCGACATCGGCACGGTGACGGATCCTCACGCGCAGCTGACCTGGCAACGAGCGCCCGATGCCACCCGCCGCACGTGGGCCGCCGCCAAGACCCATTGCGCCGGTCTCGCCCTGCCAGGCGGCCCCTGGCGCTTGCCGAGCATGAAGGAGCTGCAGACCCTCATCGACGAGAGCACGAACGATCCCGCCATCGACCCGGTCGCCTTTCCCGCCACCGATCCGGAAGCGTTCTGGACCGGTACGCCCTTGGCTGGCATGCCCGACTACGCCTGGTTCGTCAGCTTCGGCAACGGCGTCGCCTACAACAGCCTCATCGAACGCGAGCACCTGGTTCGCTGCGTACGCTGAGTCCGTTGCCGCGCGCGGCCGCCCTCAATCCGACGCGCGCTTGCCGTTGTCTAGCTCGATCTCCCCACCCCCCGCGGCCGGCTCCGCGCCGTACGCGAGCACCGCCCTCACCGCCAGCGACAGCTCGTCGTTGGTGAACGGCTTCTGCAAGAACGCCGTGCCCGCCCCCCCGGAAAGATTCGGCGAGTCGGTATAGCCCGACATGAAGAGCACCTTCATCTCGGGCCGCAACGGTCGCACCGCCTGCGCCAGCTCGGTACCGCGCATGCGTGGCATCACGATGTCGGTCACCATGAGATGGATCGGGGCCGTCGTGACCGCACAGATCTGCAGCGCCTGGTGCGCGTCCGATGCACCCATCACCTGGTATCCCTGGTCGCGCATCATGCGACAGGTCAACTCGAGCAGCTGCGGCTCGTCCTCGACCACGAGCAGGCTCTCGTTCCCCCGCGGCAGCGCGTGCGGCAAAGGCCGCGGCCGGATCGCCCCCGCTGCCGCCCCGGCAGGCGCCTCGGGCAGATAGATGCGGAAGGTGGTCCCGCGGTCAGGCTCGCTCACGACCAGGACGTCGCCGCTCGCCTGCCGGACGATGCCGTACACCATCGCGAGCCCGAGACCGGTGCCGCCCTTGCGCCCCTTGGTGGTGAAGAACGGCTCGAAGATGCGCGCCCGCACGGCCTCATCCATGCCGACGCCGGTGTCGGTCACTTCGAGCATCACGTAGCGCCCAGCCGATAGATCCGGCCCGCCCACCAAACGCCCCCGCACCTCGAGCCCACGGGTGCGCAAGGTGAGCGTGCCCCCGCCTGGCATCGCTTCACGCGCGTTGACCGCCAGATTGAGGATCACCTGCTGAATCTGTCCCACGTCGACGTGCACATCCGCCAGCGCGGGCGCCAGGTCGGCGACGAGTTGCACGTCCTCGCCGATGATGCGCTCGAGCATGCGTTGAATGTCTCTCACCAGCTCGTTGAGCGAGAGCCGACTCGGCTCGACCACCTGCCGCCGGCTGAACGCGAGCAACTGCTGCGTGAGCAGCGCCGCGCGTTCGGAGGCTTTGAGGATCTCCTCGGCTTCCGTGAGATCGCCGCCCTCGCTGCGCAGGCGATCCGACAGCAGCGAGCCGTAGCCCATGATCGCGGTGAGAATGTTGTTGAAGTCGTGCGCCACGCCTCCCGCCAGCCGCCCGAGCGCGTCCATCTTCTGAAGCTGGCGCAGATCGAGCTCGAGCGTGTGCCTCTCGGTCACGTCGCGCGGCACGAACAGCACGAGATCTTGGTGCGCCTCCAGCGTCGTCGCCGCGGTCCGGATCGGCAAAAGCACGGCATCGAACCAGCGTTTGCCACTTTTCCCATCGGTCTCGTAGGCGATGCGCTGAATCGAGCGTGTCCCGAGGGCCCGCGCGATCGCGTCGGCAAAGTCGCCCGCCCGATCCGGCGCTGTCACCTGCTCTATGGTCTTGCCGCGCGCCTCGACGGCCGATGGTGCTCGTGCATCCCCGCCGGCCAAAACCTCGGCGATGAAGCCGCGGTGATCGAGCACGAAGACCGGATCGGGCAGCGCCGCCAGCAGCGCCCGCAGGCGGCTCTCGCTGCGATCTCTTTCGGCAGTCTGCGCCGCCAACTGATCCAGCATGCCGTTGAAACCGCGGTAGAGCACCCCGAGCTCGTCGTGGCCAGGATGCTCGACCCGCGTGGTCAGCATGGTCTGCCCAGTGATCCCGCGCATGGTCGCGGCGAGACGCAAGATCGGCCGCGTTACCGAGCGCTGAAGCATCCACGCCAGCGCCACCGCGAGAGCCGTCGCCGCGAGACTGGCCAGCAAAACCACCAGGAGATCGTTGCGCGTCTGCCCTCGCACCGATGCCGTGGAGGCCGCCAGATAGAGCGTGCCCTGCGGAGCTCCGCGGTGAAGCACCGGCTCCCAGATGTGCAAGTAGCCCCCGGCGTGCTCCATCGCGGGCGCCTGCCGCAAGCTCACGTTCGGCGGATCGTGGCCCGGCTGTTGGTAGCTGGCGATCACGCGGCCCTTGCGGTCGAAGAGCGCCGCGCGCCCCACCACCGCGCTCGGTTCGAGCTTGGCGAGGATCTCGCCGGCGCCGACGGCGTCCTCGAAATAGAGCGGCAGCACACAGTGCTCGGCCACCGTCTTGGCCAGGATCACGGTGCCGCTCTCGAGCCCGCTCACCAGCGAACGACGATGATGGCGGAGGAGGACCCCGCCCGCGAGCGCGACCGCCAGCACGGTGACACCGACCGTGATCGCCAGCAGACGCCGCGAGACCGAGTCGCGCATCATCATCGCCTCGCCTGCTGATCGTCGATGAGCCGCGCCCGGCTGAGCAATCGATAGCTCGCCTGCAGCCCCGCACGGGCAAGCGCGCGGCGCGAGATCTCGAAGCGGACGTGATCGTCGACCTGGTAAAAGTTGACGGCAACGCCGCGGCTGGCAAACCCGGCACCGTCGGCCACCGTCAACACCGGCGCGTTGCCGAGCCGGGCGATCAGATCGCCAATCCCCTCGTCCATGCTGTCGCCCACGAAGAGCAGGTGGGGACTGCCGACATCGGCGACGTCGCTCGTCCGGCGAAAGAAGACCCTGTGTCCAGCGATCCGCGCCTTGCTGTCGCCGTAGAAACGCTCCATCGCCACCGCGAGCGCGCTGTCGCCCAGCAAGGCCAGCTCGAAGGCACGATTCTGATCGGAGAGACCGGCGTGCGGCGGCCAGCGCACGAACTCGGCAATCTTGCCCACGAGAACCGTCTTCAGGTCAGCGGCGCGAAGCTTGCGCGCGGATTCCCCTCGGGCCGCTGGCAGATGGCGGCCGGCACCGACCGCCCAGGCCGACGAGCCCACCAGGGAGGCGAGGACCGATCTGCGCGCGATGCCCCGAGGTCCCGCCACGACGAACAACCTCTACCCCATTCCGAAGGACTGCCCAAGAGTCCAGGATGGCCCTTGGAGGCCTTTTTCTTTCCCACGGGCTGACGCAATATCGCGTCGGCCGACCCCCGAGTGCGGCTGCGGCGGGACGAACGAGCCCACAAGAAAGGCGGCAGGATGTTCCGGAACGCGAGGCGCGACAGCAATTTCCGGAGACAAGCCCGACGGCGGCTCTTTTGGGGCCTACCGGTGGTGCTCGCCTGGCTTGGCGCGACATGGACGGCTGGCGTCCGGGCGCAGCCGGCCGATCCCGCGTCCCCGGCCGTCACCGATCCTGTTCCCGATCCTGCCCACCCGCCCGCCACCTCGCAGGCGCCCTCCGACGCGTCCCACGCGCCCAAGCCGCCCGCCCCCGCGGCGCCCCCGGCGGGCGATCTCGACGAGATCGCGACCCTGCCGCTCGAGATCTTGCTGGAACAGAAGGTGGAGACGGCGACCAAGACCGCGACCGGCGTCCTGCAGATCCCCAACCGCGTCGTGGTGGTCAGCGATCAGGAGATCCGACGCCGCGGCTATCGCTACCTCATCGAGCTGCTCGAGGATCTGCCTGGCATTCAGGTGATGAATCTGGTCGAGGCCGAGACGGGAGCTCACGTCGTCGTACGCGGCATCTGGCAGAACAACAAGATCCTCGTGCTTTACGGCGGTCACAAGATCACGTCGCCTGAAGGCAAGGACTTCATCTTCGGGCGGCACAACTGGTCGCTCGCCAACGTGAAACGGGTCGAGCTGATCTACGGACCGGCCTCTGCTCTGTACGGCGCCGACGCGGTATCGGCGGTCATCAACATCGTGCCCAAGGACGAACGCGATCTTGGCGGACACCGAATCGAAGCGAGCGCCGGCTATGGCGTCGGCAACACCATCGAAGCTGACGTCGCCACCGGTTTCGGCCTGGGCCCGCTGGCGGTCAGGGTCGATGCCTCATTCCACAAGAGCGACGGCCCCAACCTCTTGCGCGCGTATCCCGACTACTACGCCAGCTTGCGCACCGACCTATACAAGACCCAAGGCGGCCAGGTGACCGCCAGCGGGGAT
>JANNNO010000068.1:0-6983 GCA_031398585.1 Myxococcales bacterium
CGCGTGTCCGCAAGTCGGCTGTCTCATCAGGTGTGCGGGAATCGTGAGGCTCGAGGCTCGCGGCGAAATCGCGTTCGTCGTTCGATTGGCGCAAGATTCGGATCGCATCGGGATTGGCCGGCTGAAAACGCGAGATGGCGATGGGACCTTCGATCACCGGCAACAGACGTCGGGTCAGGAGCTGCAGCTTGGCCCAGGTCGGATCCCGTCGATCGCCGAGCAGGGACAACGCGCGGTTCACCATCGGGCTCCAAGCGTCGCGGGGAGTGCCTCCCAATGCCAGCTCGCGCGCCGCCGCGGCCAGGACCTCAGCGCCTCTCGCCTCGTTCGCATCGCCAAGGGCCGCCAGAGCGCGATCCAACGCGGAGATTGTCGCTGCGACGTCGAGGGTAGCTGCGCATGCGACCGCGGCCTTCGCCAGCATGCGAGACGCCGTCGGGGGATCTGCATACGCGAGATCGGCGGCCATTTGGAAGAAGGACGCGGCCAGGCCGTGAGCGCCAAGGGAGACAGCCGTCTCTGCCGCAGTCCGGGCATGCGGGATCCCACGTTCTGAGCCTGGCAAGGCGCGGGCGGCGTGACAGAGCGACGCGATCTCGGCGTGCTCCTCGGGGCGGAACGCGGCGAGGGCAGTGGCCAACCGAAGCTGTTCATGCGCCCGTTGCTCTGGCCCCCATTCCTCGGCAATGGCGCGCTTGACGATCGCGTGGGCCAGCTCGTTACGGCCGTCTCGACTGCGGACGAGGCCCGCGGCCCGTGCTTGGTCGAGCGCCTCCACCACCACGGACGTGGGCAGATCGGCCGCAGTGGCCAACGTAGCTGCGTCGAACGACCCAGTCAGCAAGGCGGCTCGGCGGAGCAACTCACCGGCGGGCTCCCTCAGGCGACGGACCCGCTGCCGAACCAGGGGGCGTAAAGACGGGGGCAATCCGAGCTCGGAAAGGGCAAAATCGGTGACCAGGCGTCCTCCCTGTGCGAAGAGCTTGCCCTCTTCCACGAGGTGACGGGTCAGCTCGCGTAAGTACAAGGGATTGCCACCGGTTTCGGCGGCCATGATGCGCGCGATCGCCTGGGGGACTTCGCCGCCGGCCACGGTTGCGATGAAGGCGGCGGATTCCTCTTCCGTAAACGGGCGCAAGTTCAGCGCCACGCAGCGATCGTCTCGGGCTAGCTCAGCGAGCACTTCGTCGAGTCCCAGATTTCTTGCGCCGTCGAGGTCGGGCGAGCGCACCGTGCCGAGGAGCAGAACTCGCTGTTCGAGACCGAAACGGACGACGTGGCGAAACAGCCGGAGGCTGTCGGGGTCAGCCCACTGCAAGTCATCGATCAACAGCAGAAGCGGGTTCGCGGCCAGACGGCGGGACACGTCGGCCAGGACCGACTCGAAGCTGCGCGCCAGATCGTCGCGACTGTCGAGACGAGTTTCGACTTTGCCGCCCTGGTCGCCGAGTGCTTCGCGCCACGGGGCCAAGGCACCCCCGCCCGCGTCGGCAAAGCACCGTCCTCGCGCTACGCCCCAACCCCGCTCCACGGCCAAGTCGGCCATCGTTTGTGCGAAGAACGACTTGCCGACGCCGGATTCGCCGCTGACGATGACCGCCGAACCGAGTCCGCTCTCTGCGGCAGCTACGGCAGCTGCGACCCGCTGCGACTGGATCGCACGCCCAATCATGTGGGCATTATAGTCATGCGAACACGTCGACCGGCGACTCACTTCCGTCCCAAGGCATCTCTGATAACGTCCGCGCATGCTCGCACGGGCCATGGTCGTCATTGCTTCTTTCCTGGGCGGATCGCATTCCGTGGGCGCCGCTGACGATCTGAAACCTCATGTCTGCGGGCCGTGCGCGGAATGGAACCAGCCGCAGGCGCCATTCAAGGTGTTCGGCAACACCTCGTACGTCGGCGTGCGCGGCCTCGGGACGGTGATCGTATCGACACCCAAGGGCCTCATCGTCATCGACGCGGGGCTGCCGCAGTCGGTGCCTCTCATCGTCGAAAACCTCAAGACGCTGGGGCATTCCGTAAGGGACGTGAAGTGGATCGCGGTCTCCCACGCGCACTACGATCATGGCGGTGGCGTAGCAGCGCTGGCGCGTTTGAGTGGCGCGCAGGTGGCGGCGAGTCCGCATGCCGCTGGGGTGCTGCGCGCGGGCATGGTGGGCAACGACGATCCCCAGGTCGGCTTCGGTGAGGAGATGCGGTTTCCCCGCGTGAGCCGCGTGAAGGAGCTGAAAGATGGCGAGGCGATCCGTCTTGGCGGCGTCGCGGTCTTCGCGCGGCATACACCCGGGCACACCCCGGGCGGCGTCACCTGGACGTGGAAGAGCTGCGAGGGCAAGCGTTGCCTGGACGTCGTGTACGCGGACAGTCTGAACGCGGTTTCGGCGCCGGGCTTTCGCTTTCATGGCGACGAGGCGCGGCTGGCGGTCTTTCGCCGGACCTTCGATCGAGTGGCAGCGCTCCCGTGCGACATCTTGCTGGCCGCACATCCCAACAACGCACGCCTCTTCGAACGCCTGGCCGGTCGCGCCAGCAATCCCGACGCTCTGGTCGACACGGGCGCATGCAAACGCTACGTCGATGAAGCGCGCGCTCGCCTCGACAAGCGCCTTGGCGAAGAGGCCCGTGGTGGCCAACCCGCGAATCCGAGCGCCGGACCGCCCACGCGGGCGCCGTAGCGGCGAGCGCTCGCTGAGCGCTGGTGGTCGGCAAAATTGCGTGGCGAACGTGGTTCGCCGAGAACGATCAAGGGGGCGATGGTTGAGGGCGCCCTGGTCGGCGACGCTCGTGCGAGGAGGCGTCGCCGGTCGGTTGCCAGCGCAGGCGGACGAAGGAGAATCGCAGCGTGCGCGGCAGGACGATCCGTTCGCCGGCTTGGCGCTGGCGGTTGTCGATGTAGCAGCAGCGGGTGTCGTAGGGCTCCATCATTTGGCCCAGACGTGGGCGTGGGCGAGCCGCCTTGCACGCTGCCGTCGTCGGGTAGCCGCGCAGCTCTTCGGGGACAGCCGGTTTTTCGTTGCGGGCCCATCCGCAGCCGTCGACGAAGAACGCACGTGTCGTCTCGAGGGTGGGACGCACGTGCGCGAGCGCGCTCAGGTGTTGGTGCTCTTCACTCTCGTAGTCGACCTCGTGTTGGAAATCCACGACGCGCGTGCGTCCCTCGTCGCAGAGGTTGCCGCAACCGCGTTGCTCCCAGGCGCTGCGGACCTCGGCGGGGGGCAGAGGGAAGAGCCGCTGCTCGATGGCGTGCGCAACCTGCGGGAACGTGGCGAGCAAGCGGATCGCCAGTAGCAGGACGATACCGGCGACCATCACCACCCGCGCGCCGACCGAGCGAGGCAGGGAGCGCAGGCCCCACGCGATGAGACCTACGCCCATCACGACGAAAACGGGGGGAAGGTTGCGTTCGGCAACGCCCAGCTTCGTGACCAGCAAGAAGGAGAGGCCGATCAGCGCGGCGCCGAAGGCGATGCCGACGACGAGAGCCGCAATGAGACGCCAGACCAGCGGGCGATTGGCCTCCGGCCGATGCCCCAGCGTCGCGCCGGCCGCGCTGGCCAGGGCGATGCTGACGATGAACGTGGCATCGAAGCCCGCCGGCCATTCCAGGTAGCCGAGTCGATCGAGGCCTTTCCACCAGACGCCGAGAAGCGTGGCCACGCCGGCCGTCAGAGCGCCGGCGCGGATCCAGTCGACGGCGTTGCGACGGTCGATGGCAGACACGAGCTTCAGCTGACGCAAGCGGCTGCCGCCTGTCAAGAGGTGGCACCGCGCCAGCGCAGGTCGCGCCAGCGCGGATTTCCGACCGCGCTGCCGATCAGATCTGCCCGGCGAGAATCTGGTCGAGCAAGGCGTAGCTCGCGACGATGCCCCTCTCCATGGGCGACGCGATGACCTGATCGCGGGCCTCCTGGCTGTCGTACTTCATGGTGCTGGTCACGGTGGTGCGGCCCGCCGTTTCGACGAACGTCGTGGTGACGATGGCGCCGCCGGAATACCAGGGATCGTCGAAGGTCTCGGTATTGACGATGCGATCAGGCCGGCTGATTTCGCTGTAGGTCCCACCCATCGCCATTTCGCGACCGTCGTCGCGGCGCCAGAGGTAACGGTAGGCACCGCCGACGCGAAGGTCGACCTCGCAGGCCGCCATCGTCCACCCGTTCTGGATGCCGAGCCAACGTCGAATGAGCTCTGGGCGCGTCCAGGCCTCGAACACCAGCTGCTTGGGCGCGGCGAAAGTGCGAATCATCGCGACTTCGCGATCGCTCGGGGTGGTGATCTGAAGGGCGGCTTTGGCGGGCGTCTCTTTCACGATCTCTCTCCGGTTGGGGGTCGAATGGCTCGTTGGGTTCATTTGGATCTCCTCTTTCGTGGCGGGGGTCGTCGGTCCGTCTGAAGGTCGGCCAGGACATCATCGAGTCGCTCGAAGTTGCCCTCCCAGTACTTGCGGTAAGCCTCCAACCACTGCGTCGCTTCGGCGAGCGGCTGCGCTTCAAGGCGTCGCGGTCGCCGCTGGGCATCGCGCCCACGAGAGATGAGGCCAGCCCGCTCGAGCACCTTGAGATGCTTCGAGATCGCCGGCTGGCTCACCGCGAAGGGAGCCGCCAGCTCTGCCACCGATGCTTCGCTGGTGGCGAGACGAGCCAGGATGCTCCGGCGGATCGGGTCCGCCAGCGCGGCAAAGGTGGCGTCGAGGCGTGCGGCGGTTGTTTCATAACCATTAGGTTTCATAACGTGATGGTTATATACGTGCCGACGGCCGGGTTGTCAAATGCCGCGACGTCGGCGGCCGCAAGGACAGTGCGGCGCGATCGGGCAGCGCAGCTGCGGGTTCCTGGCTCGGCGCGGGCCTTTGCGAGGGCCGCTCTCTGCGGCAAGCTTCCTCTCGGTCATGAGCGTGCCTCGTCTCGAGCCTTCGATTCGTCTCTTCTGGATTTTCGCCGTCGGCGTCACCGCGGGTGTGGCGACGGGATGTCAAGACGGCCGCCCTTCTCGGGCGATGGACGGTGGCGCTGGCAACAGCGGGGCGGGGGGCAGCTCCGTCACGCCAGCCGACGGTGATGGCCTCCCGCGCGACACCGCCCTGCCGTGCGGGGACAGGCCCGGCCGCTGCGATGACGGCAGTAGCGGAGGAAGTGGTGGCGGCGGCGGGAGTGATCGTGACGCCGGAAGTGGCGATGCCCAGGGTGGCGGTCCGAGCGACGCCGGCGGGGATCTCGGTTGGGCGGGCATGAGCGATGCCGTTCCACCCGATGCCACGACGGCCGCCGGGTGTGGGGTGCGGGTGATCGCCGCGGGAGATGGCCACACCTGCGCGTTGATGCGCTCGGGGGGCGTGAGGTGCTGGGGCTTCAACGGCGATGGGCAGCTGGGCGACGGCACGATGACCGACCGCCCGCTGCCGCCCGGCGCGGACGTGCTCACCGATGCACATCAGATCGACCTGGGCGGCTATCACTCGTGCGCGATCGTAGGCAGCGCGGGGGCCGTGCGCTGCTGGGGTGACAACAGCTCGGGGCAACTCGGCGATGGGACACGCAGCAGCCGCGCGCGTCCCGGCGGTGATCTGCTGACTGGCGTAGCGGCATTGTCGTCAGCACCACTGCATACCTGCGCACTCACCAAGGCCGGCGGTGTGCGCTGCTGGGGTGGCAATGATCTGGGGCAGCTCGGCGACGGGACCACGGCGGAGCGAACCTCACCGCCCACCGTCGATGCCGTGACGGGCGCGATCGCGGTTTCGTCGCGCTACTACCACACGTGCGCGGTGATGAAGGCGAGCGGCGGTGTGCGCTGCTGGGGCGCCAATGAATCGGGTCAGCTGGGAGACGGCACGATGCTGGATCGGCCGACGTCACCGGCCAACGACGTGGCCACTGGGATCGCCACGGTCGCCGCCGCGCACATACACACCTGTGCGTTGACCGTGACGGGAGGCCTGCGCTGCTGGGGCGGAAACACCAACGGTGAGCTCGGCGACGGCACGACGACAATCCGTCCCATGCCCCCCGCCTCCGATGCGATGGCGGGCATCCATTCGGTCGTGACCGGCTTTTCCCACGTCTGCGTACTCACCACCGCGGGCGCCGTCCGCTGCTGGGGCAGCAACGACTACGGGCAGCTCGGCGATGGCACGAAGGCCGCTCGCCGATCGCCGGGCGCCGACGTCGTGACCGGCGTGGAATCCCTGGCCGCGGGCACCTGGCACACCTGCGCCGTCCTGCGAACCGGAGCCGCAGTCTGCTGGGGCCGCAACGAATACGGCGCCATCGGCGACGGCAGCAAAACCGACCGCTCCCGCCCCACAGCCACAAAACTCTGCCCGTAGCTTCATTCGTGGCGTAGCGCCTTCCAAGCCGAAGCGCGGCTGGCGCGCCAGGCGGGGACGGTGATGCCTACCGTGGCGCTGGCGATGACCAGCGTGACTGCGCCGATGATGATGGCGGGTGACGGGTCGATCGTGAGGACTCCGCGTAGTGACGAGACGAAGGCCACCTTCACCAACAGCAGGCCCACCAGCGTACCTGCCACGACTGGGCCCACGGCCGAGACCAGTACCAGAGCCACCAACTGCGCGCTCGAGGCTCCGAGTGCCTTGCGGATGCCGAGCTCGTTTCGCCGCGCGACCACCACCGCCCGGGCCGCTCCGTTGAGACCGACGCCGGCCAGGCCGAGTGCCAGCAGACCGAAGCCCCCCATCACGGCCGCCTGGAACAGCGGTGAAATGACTCGTTTGCCGATGAGGTCGAGGTAGCGGCCCGTGTCCGCCACCGCCTGTCGAGGCTCGACCCTTCGTACCACCGACCGCAAGCGCGCCGACATGACCTGCGGAGCCTCTCGGCTTCGCACGAGAAAGTCGACCGAGGGATCGCGAAAGGTGATCCCGCCCTTCGATCCATCGTCCGGGGCGTAGACCATCGGCGTCCGTTGCTCGCCTTGCGATTGAATCTTCACGCTGCCGACGACGCCGACGATGGCGA
>JANNNO010000614.1:0-21330 GCA_031398585.1 Myxococcales bacterium
GACAAGGCTCGGCGACATAGAGCCGCGCCATCTCCGGACCAGGGTTGCGAGCGGCGCCGAATTGACGCGAGAGCCGCTTGTCTTCGCCGCCTTCGCAGAGGATGTCGGCATCGAAGCCGACGATCACCTTGGCGCCGGTGAGATCGTGGCGGGGTTCCAGGGGACGCCCGAAAGCGAGGCGCGCGCCCTCGGCCAAGCCGTCGCCGGCCACACCCGAGAAGGTCACGAACTTGGCATTGGGGAACTTCTGCTGAATGCGCGCGCGCTGGTCGGCCAGCAGCGGCGAGCCGGTCGGCTCGAGAAGGAAACGAAGCTTGGCGCCCCCATCGGTGGCATGACGCACGCCGAGCTCGGCGATCACCGCCAGCAGCTGTCGCCAGGCGATACCGCCGCCGTTGTGGCGGAGAGCCTTGGCCCGATCGTTGTCGTAAAGACCCTGGGTGAGAGCCTGTTCGTAGATCCCGGTCGAGCCGAGGCTGTCGGGATGGTCTGGGTTGCCTTCGACCTTGGTAGGGCGGCCCGCGTGGCTCTCGACGATGAGCCCGGTCGCATAGCCTTCGAGCGCATAGGCCGACGCGAAGTGAAGCGGATTGCCGGGCGTGACCTCGGGCGGGCGGCGAACGTAGGGGACGATCTTCTGCAGCGGGCGCGTGCAGGCGACGCCAGAGACGGCCAGCGTGGTGCCGACCAGGCTCATGAAGTTGCGGCGCGAAACGCCTTCCAGCTCGGACGCGCCGGCAGGAAACTCCTGCTCGGCCGCCTTGGCCAGCGCGGGATCGCCGGATTTCTCTTCCAGGCTGCGCCAGAAGCGAGGCGCGGATCCGGTTGCCGCGGGCGGCGGGGTCGCCTCGCCGAATACGGCAAGGGAGCGCGAGCGTTTGGGAGCGGAGGCGGTGTCTTCGGTATGGTCGTGCGCGCTCATGAATTTTACCGGTGGCAGGTCGTGCAGCTCGTGCGGGTGTGCACCTGGTTTTGCTCCTTGAGCTCCATCCCAACCGCCACGGGATCGTCCGCCGGCTTCCATTCCATGTTCGTCACTTCCGAGACCGGCCGCAGGTACTGCTCGGGCTTGCGGTGACAGTCGAGGCACCAGCTCATCGTCATCGGCTGCGCCTTTTCGACCGCCGCCATCTGATCGACGCGGCCATGGCAGGTGACGCAGCCGACGCCCTTGTTCACGTGGATGGCGTGGTTGAAATAGACGTAGTCCGGAACGTCGTTGACCTTGTTCCAGACGATCGGCTTGCCTTCGAAGAAGCTGCGACGCAGCGGCTCGAGCAGCGGGCTCTGGTTCCAGATCTGCGAGTGGCAGTTGAGGCAGAGCTGCGTGTCGGGGATGCCCGCGTGAGGCGATCGGTCGACTGTCGTATGACAGAAGCGGCAGTCGATGCCTTCGTCACGCGTGTGGTGGCGGTGATCGAATTGAATCGGCTGCTCGACCGGGTCCTGCATGCCGCGCGCGAGAGGGCTCCGCACGTATCCGAGGACACCGAACACCCCACCGGCGGCACCACCGCCGAGAACCAGAAGCGTGAGGCGCGCGAGCGTGTTGTGTCTAGGCCGAAACAGTGAGGGGGAGGCCATGCGGCTGGCGCGGATATAATCTGAGCCGGCTCACGAAATCAAGGATCTTCGGGGCCCAAAGCGGGGCCCGCGCCGACCTCTGTGCGGCACCAATTCCGCGCCTCAGTGGTGTCGGTGCGCGGTCGCCGCGTGTAGGCGACCGTTACCACTCGGCGTGCAGACCCAGCGAAGGCAAGACGATCTGGTAGTAGCGTTCCTCGACGTCGCCCATCACCCGCTTCACGTCGAACACCTGACGAGTCATCGTCGTGTTGACGGCTTCGAGGTAGACGTCGAGCACGAAGTGGTCGAACACGAAGCGTTTCTGGGCGCGCAGATCGATCTGATAGAAGGTCGGCAGCCGGATGTACTCCGGCGGCTCGGGGTTGTCGTCGTCGAACAGAGGATAGGGCCGGCCCGTGTTGAGGTGGAACCGACCGCCGAGGCTGAAGCCGGCGGGCAACCGGAGGCCGGCGACCAGATTGACGACGTGCCGCTGGTCCCAGTCGGAGTACGCATTGGACTTGCTCGGCCCCACCAGGCGCATGCTGCGCGACCAGGTGTAGGCGAGCCAGCCATAGAAACGGTGTGAGGGCGCCCGCCGGAGCATCACTTCGAGGCCGTAGCTCTCGCCGTCACGCATCTCGAGCAGCCGCGGATCGTTCGGGTCGTAGTTGAACAGGGTGAGCAGATCGGTGAGCTTGAGCCGCTGGTAATAGCCCGATACTTCGAGCGAAAGCGCGTCGCCGAGGCCCTGCTCGACCCCGACCGAGCCCTGCTTGGAGGTCTGGGTCCCGATGGCGGCCAGGCCGAAGCTCTCGAAACCGGGCACCGCCACCGGAAGACTCGCGGTCTGGGCGAAACGGCCGACGTTGGCTTCGAACCAGGTCTGCTCCCAGGCGTGATAGCGAAGGGATAGGCGCGGGCCCGGCTCGGTGCGGGTGCTCTTGCCTTCGAAGAAGGTATCGGCGCGCAGAGCGCCGATCAGCTCGATATCCGCGGTGGGGCGCACGGTCAGGGAGGTGTAGAGGCCCGCAGCGGCGGCAATCCGGTCCTGAAAGAGGCTCTGGCTCTTGACGTCCTCTCTGCCGGTCGTGGGCCGCAGCGATTGCACCTCGGCGTCGACTCCGGCTTCGACCTCGAACGACTCACGGATGACGACGTAAGCGGCCCGGGGCGCGACGCTCTTGGTGGCGATGCTGATCGGCAGCTTCACGACCGGGTCGAGCGACACACTCGACCGATCGAGGCCGACCGAGGCGCCCACTTGCAGCCGCCCCGGCCCGAGCACGCCCTGCCAACGGGCATCGAACCTGTGAAAGTCGATGCGGGCGTCGGTCTCGGCGTACTCCTTGTGCCCCAGGTGATCGTGCGAGCCGAACGCAAAAAGCGTGAGGCGTCCCGGCCCGAGCACGTGATCGAAACGCGCCTGATAGTCCCAATACGACAGGGTGTAGCTGGGCGAGAGCGCCGAGAAGATGAGGCCGGTGAACGAGTAGCGGCCGCCCACCATGAGCGTGCCTTTGCCGCCGTTGACCGGCGTGGCGATGATGCCGCCGGCATCGAACAGCCGCAGATCGACCGATCCACGCAGGCGGTCCGGCTTGGGCACTTCGGTGCTGGCGGCCACGATCCCCGATACGAAGCGGCCGTACCGGGCAGGATACCCACCTGAATAGAAATCGATCCGCTCGAGAAAGTAGGGGTGGATGACCGCGGGCCCAAGCCCGAGATGAAACAGCGCCGGCAGGCGGACCCCGTCGATGAAAAAACCGGTATTTCCGGGGTTCGCGCCGCGAACCGAATAAAGCGCGAGGGGCCAGGCGACCTGACTGACGCCCGGCAACGATTCGATGATCCGGAACGGCTCTCCCATCGACCCGGCGGTGCTGGTGAGATCCTCGCCGCCAATGGCCACTCCCCCCCCCGGTGCCGAGACCACGGTCTCGTAGCGCTCGCCGGAGGTCCGCGGGCTCAATCTCACGGTTAGTGCTCCGGGTGCCCCTGGCCCGATTGTCATCTCGCCGAGCTCGAAGCCGGGCGCCTGGACCTGCAAACGATGCTTGCCGGGTGAAAGGTCGATCGTGAACCGGCCAGCCTCGTCGGTCTCCCCGACCACGAGGGCGTCGAGCACGATGGTCGCGCCCAGGATCGGGTCCCGGCTGCCCCGGGCCAGCACGACGCCGGAGGCTTTGACCGACGGAGGAGAGGGCGCCGCAAGCGGGATCACCGGCAGTCCGGCGTCTACCTCGTTCGGTCGGCCTTCCCCACTTGCGTCTCGGCCTGCGTCTGCGCCTGGCGAGGCGTCGACCGGCACGCCGGCGTCATCGGCGACGGCGTTGCGAACGGACAGGGAGAGCAAGACGGCGAAGACGAACGCGAACGTTCCCCGGATCACCGAACCCCCACGCTCGCGGCCTCTTGCCCGGCAGGCTCCAGCGCGGGAAGCCCGGGGGAAGGAATTACCACCCGCGAGGCCGGCGCCGGATCATCGAGGCTGGGCAGCTTCGTGGACCAGAGCCCGTTGCGAATCGACGAGGTCATGCGCTCACGCACGACGAAGGCGACCATATCCTCGTGAATCTCCACGTCCGAGACGCCATGTTCGATGATCGCTTCCTTGGACACCTTGATCGGGCCGCCTTCGACGGGAGGCTTGAACTCACGGAAGACAAGATCGCCGGTGAGGTCCTGGCTCATGTTCATGACACCGAGCACGCGATCTTGGCTGACCGACACCTCGCCGATGCCCTCGGCGACGCGCACGCTGAGGCCTGTCTCGTGATCGCCGAGATAGAGGTCGGAGGCGCCAAGACCGTAGCGGGCCCAGTAGACCAGCGGGTACGGCTTGCCGTCTCTCACCAAAAAGCCCTTGGGCTCGATGGGGACGCTGGCACCCACGGGTGACAGCTGTCTTGGCGCCGAGGTCCAATCGTCAGTGCTCTGAACGAAGAGCTGCCCGGTGATGACGTTGCTGACCGCAGGTGGCGGCGGGGGCGGTTCAGGCACCATGAAGAGAAGGAATTTTCCGTCGGGAGTGAAGCTCGGCACGGCCGGACGCAGCCCGGTCATCTCGACCACGGGCGTGCCCTGTGGTCGGTAGACGGCAAGCTGGCGACGGCTGTCGAAGATGAGCGCCTCGCGAGCATCGGGCGGGCGACCAACGATGGCGACGACGTCGTTCAGCTGGGGAGGCATGGCGAGCGTGCGATCGTCGCCGGTCACGACATCGAAGTAATGCAAAAGCGCTGGCTTGCCCGCGCGCGCACTCTCGGCGAACACGAAGACGTTGCCGCGCAGATCCAGCCAGCAGCACGGATTCTCGACCGGCAACGGCTTTTCCGTCTTCGCCATCAGGTCGAGGATCAGAGTCTTGGGCACCCCCTCCACGGCAACCGTTGCGATGGCGAAGCGTTCGCCGCCCGAGAGCTGAAAACGCGAGACCCGCTTTCGGATCGGGACGGCGGGTGCCTCGAAGCCGGCCGAGCGAGTCAACGTCTGCTCGTCACCGGTGATGAAGTAGAAGATGTCGTCGCCGAGCAAACTCACCTGCCCAGCCAAGGGACCCAGGTTGCGATCCCGACCGTTGAGATCGTGCAGGTGCAGCTCGGCGTTGGGCGAGCCGTCCACGAAGCGCCGGTAATAGAAAGTCCGACGCCCGCCCCCCAGAGCGTAGCTCAGCACGTCTGGGATCCGTTCGACGATGCCGTCCTTGAGGCTCACGCGATTGAGAGTGCCGATGGGCAGACCGTTCGAGGCCAAGCGCTCTTCCGTCATGTAGAAGCGAGCACCCGAGGCGTCTTCGATCACCGGCCATTCGTTACGGTCGGCACGCCCCTCGAGCAGGACCCGGCGTTCGCTCGCGTCGGGCCATTTCACCAGATGAAGATCGACTGTGCCGCTGCGGCTGCGACCGGGCCGCGTCCGTCGCACCTGGAACATCACCCACGGCTCGCCGCCAAGATGGACGAAGCTCGGGCTTTCGATGTTGATGCCCGAGTGGAGCAGCTTGCCCTTGACCGGTTGATCCGCGGGAAGACAGGCGCCCATAGGTGCGCCGAGGGCGACGCAGAGAAGAGCCATCGCCAGCCGGAACAGCGGATCAGATCGATGATTCATGTGCGGCGACCCCGGGGCTAGGCGGAAACAGGCCCGCCGGGTCGGCCACCCGACGGTGACGGCCAGTTTACCCGAGCCCTGGCGCGGCGTCCGAAACAAACGGAGCGCGCTGCGAATCCAACAGCCGCGTCGCCCTGGTGCGAGCGAATCGAGACTGTCGCCGCTCTTCCTCTCTCTTCGTCTAGCTCTCTTCGTCCAGCTCGAGCGGGAATCGCTGCCGCATGACCTTGTGCACAACTTCCTCGATCTCGGCTTCGGTGCGGAAGTTCACGACGGTCTCGACGAGTTTCTCAGCGTCCGCCAGGCGGGTCGTTCGGATGATCGATTTCACGATCGGAATTTGACGCGGCGACATGGAAAAGTCGCGCAGCCCGAGGCCGAGCAACACCCAGGTCAGCAACGGTTCGCCGGCGAGATCCCCACACATGGCGAGCGGCTTGCCCGACCGCTGCGCCCCCAGAACCACCTGCCGCAGGATGCGCAGGATGGCCGGATGCAACGGATGGTAGAGGTACCCGACGTGCTCGTCCTGTCGGTCAGCCGCCAGCGAGTACTGGATGAGGTCGTTGGTGCCGATGGTGAGGAACTCGCATTCGGCGCCAAGGAGGTCAGCGATGCTCGCCGCGCTCGGCGTCTCGATCATCGAGCCGAGCGGAACGAAGGCGTTGTGGCGGATGCCCTCGACGGTCAGCTCGTGACAGACCTCGGCGCAGATCTCCTTGACCGCCCTCAGCTCGCCCACGCCCGAGATCAGCGGAAAGAGGATGCGCAGAGGCGCCACGGCGGCCGCACGATAGAGCGCGCGCAGCTGCGCCTTGAAGAGATCCTTGCGCCAGAGCGAATAGCGAATCGAACGCAGTCCGAGAGCGGGGTTGTGGCCCGCCGGGATACGGACCGAAGCGGGGAGCTTGTCGCCACCGAGATCGAGAGTGCGAAACGTGACGATGTGCCCGGTACCCACCGCACGCAGCGCCGCCACCGCGTGGGTGTAGTGCTCCTCTTCGGTGGGAAGATCCGGTCGCTCCAGATAGAGGAACTCCGTGCGGAAAAGGCCGACGGATTCGGCGCCGCACTCGACGGCGTAGGGAACCTCCTCGATCAATTCGACGTTGGCCGCCAGGTGGATGCGCTCGCCGTCGAGGGTGACTGCCGGCTCTTCGCGGGCGGCGGCGAGCCGCTTCGAGCGCGCGGCTTGACGTTGGGTGCGGGCACGGTAATCCGCCAGCGCCGCCTCGTCGGGATCCACGATGACTTCGCCGCGGCCGCCGTCGACGATGACGTTGAGGCCCGACCGCACGAACTGAGCGCAGTCGTGAACGCCGACCACGTAGGGCAAGCCGTACGCACGCGCGAGAACCGCGGAGTGGCTGGTCTTGCCGCCGCCCTCGGTGAAAAAGCCCGCAACCCCGACCCGCGCCAAGTGGATGATGTCGGTGGGTGAAACGTCGTGCGCGAAGACGACCGCGCCCGGCGGTACCGCTTCGTGCCCCGAAATCTCGATCCCCATCAGGTTGCGCAGGATGTACTCGCCCACCATCTCGATGTCGCTGCGGCGATCACGGAAATAGGGGTCTTCGATCCGCGAAAGCACCGCCTGGATCTGCTCGAGGGCCTTGCGCACAGCCCACTCCGCCCCAACCTTCTCCTCGCGCACGATGCGCCTGGTCTCCTCGACCAGGTGGACGTCGGTGAGCATCAACCGGTGCGCTTCGAGGATCTGGTAGTGCTGCCCGTCGCCCTCCATCGCGGCGATCTGCTCTTGGACCCGCGCGATCTGACCGTCGGCGCGGCTGAGCGCCTGGCCGAACCGATGCAACTCGGGCTCGATCTCGGGCGGTAGCAGATGGCGGTGCTGAACCTCGACGCGGCCGCCGAGGAAATGCGTGAAGCCGATCCCGATGCCGGGAGCCGCGCCCACGCCTGGGCACCTACGCATCGACCGCCCCTTCGTCGAAGCCGCGGGCGATCAGCGCCACGATGGCCTCCATGGCCTTGTCGGCGTCGGGGCCGCTGGTGGTCACCTCGATGTCGGTGCCCCAGGCCGCCACCAACGTGAGCAGGCCCATGATGCTTTTGCCGTTGGCGTCTTGCCCGGCCCGGCCGACGGTGATCTCGGATTTGAACTGCCCCGCCAACTGCACGAACTTCACCGCGGCTCGGGCATGCAGCCCCAGCTTGTTGCGGATGCGCAGCGTGCGGGTGACGGCGGCGCCGTCGCCTGAATCTTCTTCCCCCTGCCCTGCCACTTACCGCCTCTCTTCCACGGCAACTTTGCCAGTTAGCTCGGACCCCAGACGGATCGAACGCCGACCCGAATCCCGCAACTCCTCGGCAAGCACAACCGGGGGGCCTGCCGACCTGTCCGAATTCGCCAGCTTGATCAGCATCGGCAGATTCACGCCGCACAGAACCTCGGCTTGTCGGGTTCCGTCCATCATGGTCATGGCGGCATGAAACGGGGTCGAGCCGTGCACGTCGACCAGCAGCAGGACGCCAGCGCCCAGATCGACGTCGTCACAGGCCGCTGAGATGCGCTCCACCAGGGTCTCCAACTCCGCCCCTACCTGCGTCGAAACCGCCGCCAAGGCCGGAATGCGACCGAGGATGGACCGCGAGGCCGCCACCATCGCCTCAGCAGCCCGGCCATGCGTCACGACCACCACACCCACCATCCGGGAGGGCAACTGGGAATCGGGGTCCTGCAGGTCTGGGTCGGGCAAGCTGGGTCTCGTCATGCGCGCCCCCGGAGTTTACACCGATGGGCCAGGCTGGCTGCGATGCACGTCGCGGTGACGAACCGAAACCGTGGAGATGTTCTTCAGCCGCCGCCCGAGCTCGAGGGCCAGGACGACCGATCGATGCCGGCCCCCGGTGCACCCGATGGCGACCGTCGCGTAGGACTTCCCCTCGCGTTCGAAGGCGGCCAGACAGAGCGCCAGGAGCTCCTCGGTCTTCCCGAGAAAGAGCTGTGATTCCGGGTTCTCCAGCACGAACTTCTGTACCGGCGCGTCCTCGCCGCTCATGGTGGAGATCCCGTCGACGAAGAACGGATTCGGCAGGAACCTCACGTCGAGAACGATGTCGGCTTCCATGGGCAGGCCGTATTTGAAGCCGAACGAAAGCACGGTAACGGCCAAGGTCGCCTCGCTGCGGCCGTAGCGTTCCAGGACCAGGGCACGGAGGCCATGCACGGTCAGGTCGCGGGTGTCGATGACGGTGGTTGCCTCTTGCCGCAGGGGGGCCAGGGAGATCCGTTCGGCCGAAAGGCCCTCTTGCACGTTGCTGCCCGAGAGCGGATGGCGACGGCGGGTCTCGGAAAACCGGCGGATCAGCACCCCATCGGGGGCATCGAGAAAGAGCACCTCCACCGAGTGCCCCGCCGCGCGGACCGCCGCCAGAATGGGTCCGGCGTCATCGAGGAAATCCCCGCTTCGGGCGTCGACCACCAGCGCGGCTCGCGCCACCTCCTCGCGATCGGCCAGAAGCTCGATGAACTTCGGCAAAAGCGGCATCGGCAAGTTGTCGGCGCAGTAAAAGCCAAGGTCTTCCAGCGCGCGCAATGCGGTCGATTTGCCGGCCCCGGCGAGACCCGTGACGACGACGACCTTCATTCGACGTCCTCCCGCTGCCTGTGTTCTCTGGCCGCTGCCAGCGCCTGATCGAGTCGTTCCTGAAACTCGCGCGCCGAGTGGTGCCCGCGAACCTGGAGCAATCGATTTCGCGCCGCCACCTCGATCAACGAGCTGACGTTACGGCCTGACGACACCGGCACCCGCAGCATCGGCACCGGAACCCCCAGGATGTCGTAAGACATCTCGTCGAGCCCCAAGCGGTCGGGCGCCTCGTTGTCGTCCCAACGGAGCAGCTCGAGCACGAGCTCGATCTTCTTTTCGTCCCGCACGGCGGCCACGCCGAACATGTCCTTGATGTTGATGATACCGAGGCCTCGGATCTCCATGTGATGCTTGATGAGCTCGGATGCAAAACCGACCAGCACTTCGCCCGCAATGCGTCTGACCTCGACGAGATCATCAGCGACCAGGCGAAAGCCGCGCATGACCAGCTCGAGCGCGGCCTCCGATTTCCCGATGCCGCTTTTGCCCTGAAGCAGAACGCCGACGCCGAGCACGTCGACCAAGACACCGTGGATGCTGACCACGGGCGCCAGGGCGTACTCCATGACGCGCTCGACGCCATCGATCAGCTTCGACGATGGCAGCGGGGTTCGCAGGATCGGGACGTCCGCGCGGTTCCCCATTTCGATGAGATTCATGGGCACGGTCTGCCCCTTGGTCACGATCACGCAGGCCGGCCCGATGGCGAGAAACTGCTCGATGCCCTGCTGAGCCCTGTCGGCGGGCAAGCTTGCCAAGTACCCGAGCTCGGTCGACCCCAGCACCTGGACTCGTTCGACGTGCACCTGCGAGTGGTAGCCGGCCAAGGCCAAGCCCGGCTTCTGAATCCGGGGGACGCTGATCGGTCGGTCGAGCCCCGCCGCACCGGCGAGCAACTCGAGCCCGAGGTCATGGTTGGAGCTGAGTAGCGCCCTGACGTTGAGACTCGGTGCCCGAGCCGATGGCGACATCCGGCATCGCGCCTAGTATTTGGCGTCCTCGTCCGCAATCACCCGATACATGGCGGCGTCGTCGGGCGCCTCGATCAGGCGGCGGCGGAAGTCGGCGTCGCGGAACAGGCGCGACAGCCGGGCGAGGGCCTTGAGGTGGATGCCGGTCGAGCTCGAGGGTGCCACCAGCATGAAGACGAGATGGGTCGGCTTGCCATCGATGGAATCGAATTCCAGCCCAGCCACGGAGCGACCGAGCGCCCCGACCAGGTGATCCACGGTCTCGAGCTTGCCGTGGGGGATGGCGATGCCGTCCCCGATCGCGGTCGACGCGAGCAACTCGCGCTCCTCGAGGACCTTGCGCAAGGCAGCCGGATCGATGCCGGTTTCTTGCTTGGCGAGGTGATTGGCCATCTCGGCCAAGACCTCGCCTTTGCCAGTCCCGCCGAGCCGCGAGATGACCAAGTTGGGGCGGAGAAAATCGACGACCTTCATGGCAGACCGTGCTCGGTGAATATGGTCATCGGTGGAGTTGGTGTCTCACGTGAGAAGTTGGGCGAGCACAGGCTCGCGCTCAGGCTCGCGCTGGCAGGCGTCCGCCGGTCTCGATGAGCCCATAATTCCCATCCTTTCGGCGGTATACGACTGAAACCGCCTTCGTGTCTACGTCCAGGAAGACGAAAAACTCGCTCTCGAGCAGTGACAGTTGCATGACGGCGTCGTCGACCCTCATCTGGCGCGCGGTGAAGGTCTGCTCCCGGACCACGTTGATGGCCGGCGCGACGGGGGACGAAACCTCGGGACGCTTCTTGGGTGTCTCCTTGAGGCCAGGCTTCTTGCCCTTGGCGGCCTTCCCGGCCTTGGCTGCGTGAGCCGCCACCCCGTTGGACGAGGCTCCGGGTACCGGTTCGAGCTCGTCGCTCGAAATGACCCGATTCCGGATGGAGACGCTCGGTCCCCCGTGGGGCTTGTGATTCCGGATCTTCTCCTTCCACTTGCGAACCTGGCGTTCGATGCGAGCGCCCGCGAGATCGATCGACGAGTACATGTCCTCGGTGGTCTCGCGCGCCTGAATCACGATGCCGTTGGGCAACGTGATCTGGAACTCCGCCATGTGGTGGTGCATGCGTTCGACAGCGAACGTGGCGTGCGCCGACAGCGGCTCGCCCTGGAAGTACTTCTTGATCTTGTCGAGTCGCTCCTCCGCGTAGGTCTTCACCGCTTGCGAGACGTCCATGTGGCGGAAGGTGGTGAGAAGGTGCATCCGTGGGAGCTCCTTTCGGCGGCAGCAGCAGTGGCGAAACCAGGAAAGAGACCACCTCGTCGCGCGGTCGCGCGGGAGGAAGCGGTGGGCCCGTGCAGGCACCCAGCGCGTGAGCGCTAGAACACCTGTCGACGCTTGCTGCTCGAAAGGATCTTAAGCTGCTCGCGGTACTTCGCAACAGTTCGCCGCGCGATCTCGATGCCCTGGTCGGCCAGGAGCTCGACGATCTTCTGGTCCGAGTGCGGGTGCTTGTCGTTTTCCGCCGTAATGATCTGCTTGATCTTCAGCTTGACCGCTTCGGAGGCGAGGTCGTCGCCGTCGCTGCGCGAGATGCCGGAATTGAAAAAGTATTTCAGCTCGAAGAGGCCCTGCGGCGTGTTGACGTACTTGTTGGTCGTCACGCGCGACACTGTCGATTCGTGCATCCCGATGTCGTCGGCGACATCGCGCAGGATGAGCGGCTTCAGGTAGGCCGGCCCCTTGTCGAAGAACTCGCGCTGGAACCGCAGGATGGATTCGGTCACGCGAACGATGGTGCGTTGCCGCTGCTGAATCGATCGGATCAGCCACTGCGCGCTTCGCAGGCGCTCCTGGATGTATTCCTTGGCCTTGGGTCCGCCCTGCAGGGCCGCCCGATAAAAGTCGGAGATCTTGAGCTTTGGCAGACCATCGTCGTTGGCGACGACGAAGTACTTGTCCCCGACCTTGTGGATGTAGACGTCGGGCGAGATGTAGGTCGGCTCTTCGTCGGTGTAAGCCCGACCCGGCTTCGGGTCGAACTCCATGATCACTTTGGCCGCCTCGTAGATCTCCTCGAGAGGCTGATTGAGATCCTTGGCGATGGCGGCGTAGTTCTTCTTTTCCAGGTTGCCGAGGTGCTTGGTGATCATGCCAATGACGACATCGTCGTCGGCGCCGATGTGCCGGGCCTGCAGGAGCAGGCACTCCTCGAGATTGCGGGCTGCGATCCCGGGAGGGTCGAGCTCCTGGACGAGGGTCAGGATCTCCTCGACGACCTCCAGCTCCACCCCCGCCTCCTCGGCGATCTCTTCGAGCGGCTGGTCGAGATACCCGTCAGGCGTGAGATTGCCGAGGATGAGCAGCGCGATCGGCTCCTCGTCGGGCTGAAAATGGCCGAGCTTGAGCTGCCATTCCAGGTGGGTGAAGAGGGAGGTGCCCCGGGTCAGCGTCGATTCGAGCGACGGCAGCTCTTCGTTGTTGGCGCGGTAGGAGGGCAGCGGGGGATTGGCGGCCTGATTCTCGAGATAGGCTTCCCAGTCGAACTCCTTGACCGCCTCGTCGCTGCGCGCGTCGGCTTTCACCTCCGGCGTGGTTTCGATGTGCTCGCCCTGCGGTAGCGCCGGAGCCTCGGTCTCGCCCACCTGCTCGGCTCGACCGTCCGAGGTGAGCTCGAGCGGAGAGGTCTTGGATTGCTCGGAGGAGGATTCGACCGAATCCTCGAGAACCGGGTTCTCGAGCATCTCCTCCCGAATCATGTCCACCAGCTCCATGCGCGACAGCTGCAGGAGCTTGATCGCCTGCTGCAGCTGCGGCGTCATGACCAGCTGCTGCGACAGCTTGAGGTGCTGTTTTATCTCCATCGACATCAGGAATCCCCGCAACGCCGTGTCAGAACGATTCTCGGACCTCCTTCTTTTATAGGCCCGGAGGCTCCCCGCGTAAAGGCGCAATCGCCTCGGTGGTACATGTATTGCTTATCGCCCACTTGCGATCGCGGTGTACCACCGGCGTACGCCCCCACAATGGGAGCGAAAGCCTCGGCTTTACGGCAGGTTGCGGGGGAACAAACGCTCGACGGGTGAACGAGTGCCCGGCCGGGGAAACTGACGCCGTTGATGGCGTTAGGCGCTGGCGTGGCTGGCGCTGCTGGTCGCGGTCGCGGGAGAGGCGGACCTTCGGCGTTCGACACGGACCCGCAGGGCCGCAGCGATGAACGATCGGAAGAGCGGCGCTGCCACCTGCGGGCGCGACTTGAACTCCGGGTGAAACTGACAGCCCACGTAGTAGGGGTGATCCGCCAGCTCGACCATCTCGACCAGACGCTTGTCGGGCGAGGTGCCGGAGACGACGAGCCCGTGCGACGTGAGCAGCTCGCGATAGCCGTTGTTCACCTCATAACGATGGCGATGGCGTTCGGAGATCTCGAGCGTACCGTAAGCGGCCGCCGCCTTGCTGCCCGGAACGAGAACGCAGGGATAGGCGCCGAGACGCATCGTCGCGCCCTTGTCGGTGACGGTCCGCTGTTCAGGGAGAAAGTCGATCACCGGATGCGCGGTCTTGTCGTCGAACTCGGTCGAGTTCGCATTCTCGAGCCCGGCTACGTGGCGCGCGAACTCGATGACCGCGATCTGCATGCCGAGGCAGATTCCGAAGTAAGGGATGTTCTTTTCCCGCGCGAAGCGAGCCGCCGCGATCTTGCCTTCGGTGCCGCGGGTGCCGAAACCGGGCGCCACCAGGATGCCGTCGGCCCATTCCAGCTTGGCCGCGGCGCCCTTCTTCTCGATCTCCTCGGAGTCGATGTGGCGCAGGTTGATCTTGCAGTTGTTGGCGATGCCGCCGTGGATGATCGCCTCGTTGAGGCTCTTGTAGGATTCCACCAGATCGACGTATTTGCCGACCAGGGCGATGTCGACTTCGTCGGTCGACTTCTTGATCCTATCGATCACCATCTCCCAGCCGGTCAGCTCGGGCGCGCGCGACCAGATGTTGAGCAGCTCGGCGACCTTGTCGTCGACGCCCTCTTGATGAAAACGGATCGGCACCTCGTAAATGCAGCCGACGTCCTCGGCGGAGAAGACCGCATCGGGCGCAACGTTGGTGAAGAGGGCCAGCTTTTTCTTGAGCGAAGGCCCGATCGAGCGCGAGGAACGACAGAGCAGGATGTCGGGCTGGATGCCGATCTCGCGCAGCTTCATGACCGAGTGCTGCGTTGGCTTGGTCTTGAGCTCGCCGGCGGCGCTGATAAACGGCACCAGGGTCACGTGAATCGCGATCGCGTTTTGCGCGCCGACCTCGAAGCGCAGCTGCCGGACCGCCTCGAGGAAGGGCAGTGACTCGATGTCGCCGACGGTGCCGCCGACCTCGATGATGGCGACGTCCACGCCCTGGGCGCATTCGAGAATGCGGGCTTTGATCTCGTCAGTGACGTGCGGACTCACCTGGACGGTGCCGCCGAGGTATTCACCCCGTCGTTCTTTCTGGATGACCGACAGGTAGATCTGACCCGAGGTCGCGTTGTTCAGGCGCGACATTCGCTGCGACAAGAAGCGTTCGTAGTGGCCGAGGTCGAGATCGGTCTCGGCCCCGTCGTCGGTCACGAAGACCTCGCCGTGCTGCTGCGGGTTCATCGTCCCGGGATCGACATTCAGGTACGGGTCGAGCTTCTGAATGGTGATCTTGAGGCCGCGCGCCTCGAGCAAAGAGCCGATAGAGGCCGCCGCCAGCCCCTTGCCCAGCGAGGAGACGACGCCACCCGTGACGAAGATGAACTTCGTTCGCTTGGCTGGGGTTTTGGGTGTGGGCATCTCGGTTCCTCTCTTGGATCGGTGACTACGAAAGGGTGAAAAGTGGAAGCGTCCAGGGGCGTCGTCAAGCGCGCGTGGGAGCGCCACGCGCGCCGCTGTCGATGACGCTCACCCACGATGTCGACCTCGAGGTCCCCGAACGGCAAAGCCGCACGAAGACAACGTGGCCGCGAACGTGGACCCGGATACGGCCTAGAGATGCGAGACGTGCGCCCTGCCCCCGTGGGTATACGGGCTTCACGCCAGATCTCACCGAGTGCGCCCTAGGAAGTGCCTCAACTCGGGCGCTCATTCTGGGTGTTCGCGACATCGGAAGTCAATGCCGAACTCCGCGGCGAAACGAACCCAGAATGCGGAACGAGAAGGCCGCGGGGAAAGCTCCCCGGCGCTTCCGACAGCACCTGTCAGGCCCCCCTCATTTTCGCGGTCCATTTGCCGCTGGCTGCGCCACTGACCAACACACTGTCCGGCTGTAGGGGAAGGTCGGGGCGCAAAAGACACGGCCTTCGGCCTTGTTCCTTGACACCCTTCTACGGCCATCGCTAGAAGTCAGGATTCCATCGCAGCACCCTCCAACGTGGGCAAAACGCCCGGGAAAAGAGGGGCAGGAGACGTACCATGAGAGGCCCTTCCGCAGTCATCGCGTGCGCCGTGTTCCTTGGCGTCACGTTCGGCGCCACGTTCGCCACCAGTTCGTCGAATCAGGCTTGGGCGCAGAAGAAGAAGGTGGTGGTGGTGTCGTTCAAGGGCCCCGCGGCGGACAAGTACCGCATCGCCGTGATGAAGTCGGTCTACCGGCAGGGCATCGACGTCGTTCCCGATCGTCAGCTGGCGAAGGTCGAAGCCGACCTCGGGCTGCAGAAGGTGAGCGACTCGTGGAGCGGCATCGCGCGTGAGCTGAAGCTGTCTGGCTTCGTCAGCGGCATCATCACCGGCGGTCGGCGCCCCAAGGCCCGCGTCATCGTCCACAACGCCGACGGCAAGCCCGTGGGCGGTCAGATTTTCCAGGCCACCAGCGCTCCCAAGCTGATGGCCATGGTCAGCGCCGGCTCAGGTCCGAAGGTTGCGGCCGTGCTGGGAACTCTGGGCGGCGGTGCTCCCGCTGCCGAGCCAGCGGCGGGCAAGGACGAGCCGGTTGCGGCCGCCGAGGAAGAGACGCCCCGCAAGCGCAAGCGTGGCGAAGATGCCGAAGAGGCCAAGGACGGCGAAAAAGCCGACGAGCCTGGTGGCGATGATGCCGACGCCGAGGTCGCCGCCGAGGCGGATGATTCGGACGAGCCGGCTGCCAAGCGCAAAAAGTCGAGCGGCAAGAACCTGCGGCTTGCGGCCAACCTCCGCATGTTCTCGCGCAACTTCAAATACAACCAGAGCGTGCGCGGTCGCCAGCAGGGCTACCAGGCGCCCGAGTCACGCTTCAAGGACCTGCCGCTGGTGCCGGCTCCCGGCGTGGCGCTGGAGTTCTTCCCGGTCAGCATGGTCGGCGTCTTCGGGTCGTACAACAAGGCGATCGCCAGCTCGAAGGACACCGCGGGCAGCGTCTACACGACCAACGCCTATTCCTATGCGGTCGGCGCCAAGGGCCGCGTGCCGATGTTCGGCATCGAGCTCGAGCCGTCGGTCTCGTACGGCAGCCACGCCTTCAAGATCGACAACTTCAGCTCGTCGCCGGACCGCATTCAGGTGGCGCCGGTCGACTACAAGCATGCACGTCTCGGCGGCGGTATCCGCCTTCCTCTCGAGAGCGGCGGCGCCTTCTCGTTGGGCGCCGCTTACCTGCACATCCTCAGTGCGGGCGAGATCCTGACCGACAAGTACTTCGCCAAGGGCTCGGCCATCGGCGGCGAGATTGGCGCCGACCTGGTGCTGCCCCTCTCCTTCATGAAGGGCCTCGACGTCAGCATCGGCGCCGACTTCCGTCGCATCGCCTTCGCCTTCAACCAGCCGATGAGCGCGGCACGCATCGCTGGCGGCGCCATCGACCAGTACATCGGTCTCAACCTGGGCCTCGGCTACAACCTCGGCCTCTAAGAGAACAATCGACAACGAAGAAAGGCCCTGCC
Source organism: Myxococcales bacterium (assembly GCA_031398585.1). GTDB lineage: Bacteria > Myxococcota_A > Polyangia > Fen-1088 > Fen-1088 > JANNNO01. The sequence goes on from JANNNO010000614.1 coordinate 17,116, forward strand.
GTTCGCGGCGGGGCTTTTTTTTTTGCCTTCAGCGGCTCCAGGAGACGGCAAGATAAAGCAGGCCGATCTGCCGAGAGAAGCGCACAGGACCGGTCCCTGGGACATGCGAATAGAGCGTGTAGCGGGCTCCCGCTTCGAGTCGCTGCCCGATGGGGCGCGACAGATCAAGGCGTAGGTTGGAGCGGCCCTCGTCGTCGATCGTGACGAAGGCGTTGGCGACGGCGTCGTGGCCGACCGGAACCGCGTCGGCATAACTCGTGAGCACCACCTCGGCGCGCGCCGCGAGGCTGAACTCCAGCGGCAAGACGAAGACGGAACGGAGGTGAACCGCCAACCGGGTGAGGCTCTCGCCGTACTTCTCCGAGCGGTTGTTCTGGACCGCCACACCGAGGCCCAGCAGCTGATCGCTCGTGCGGGTCACGTCGGCGTCGAACGAGACGAAGGGATCGCGACGAGACAGCAGGCGATCGCCCGGACAGCCGCTGTTCGGCGCGCACGCGATGGCACCGAAGCGACGTTGCTCGACGCCGAGTCCTAGCCCCCAGTCCCAGTCGGCCCCCCCATCGAGGCCCGCGACCGCGCTGTGGCGATAGCCGACGGACGCCGTGGGGGCCGTGAAGTCGTAAGCGGGAAATGGCTTGTACGCGAACCAGCGCCAGCCCACCGCCGCGTGAACGCGTCCCTTGCCGACGGAACCGGTCAGCCGCAACGACGGCGACGAAGATCGGAAATCGCGCGCGTCCTCGAGGGCGTCGGTGCGCTGGAGAACGTCGTAAACGGTGCCCTGCCCCGACAGGATCCAGCCGTCGAACATCACGAACGACAGGGCGGCACGCGCCTCGCTGACCAGGAGGTCCTCGCCCTGCACCTCGGGCCGCAGCAGCCGGCGCACCGCCGCGCCCCCGCCGGCCGACAGCGCCCATCGATCACCCAACCAGCCCTCGAAGTCAGCGTTCAGCGCCAACCGCAGGGCGGGTGACGGCGTGGCGGTTCGCCCGGCGGGAAGTCCCTCGATGACTTCGACACGTGCGGGATTGCTGTCCCATTCGCCACCCGATTCGAGGCGCAGTCCGAATGCCATCGGTGAGGCGGACGCGACCGCGTTGACACCACAGAAGGCGAAAGTGCCTAAGACCCAAGTCGGCTGGGACAGCCAACACGGCCACGTCAGCCACGTCAGGTGATTTTTGACATCCCTCACCGGTCCGCTTCGTCCCTGGCTGCGCCGCTCGTCGGTTCGGCAGGTGGGGCGCCCTGGCGGGAACGAAGATGCGTCGACAACAGAGGCCAACTACCGTTCCAGGGGACTGGCGCGCCGGCGCGGGGCCGCATGAGGACGCGATGGTATCACTGACCTCGTCGATCGCCGCCAATGCGTGACCGGGCGATCACCGTTGCGCGGCTCGGGCCCGAAGCGCGGCGGCCTGGCGTTCGAGCTCGCGCGCTCGGTCCGACAACGTGGCCGCGGCTCGTTCGAGCGCTTCAGGCGTCGCGGTGCCCGCTCGCTGACCGGCTTCGATTCCCGCGACCTGCGCACGCAAGGAGGGATCGAGCTGCCCGGCTGGCGCGAGCTCTGGGCGCAGGTTCGGTGCCTGGTTGGCACCGAAGTTCGAATCGGACACGGGCTGAGGCGCGGGCGCCGATCCCGGTGTGGCCGGCGGCGGCGATGATGAAGGACCGCTGGTCGGCTGCTCGGGCCCCCCGCCGGGCGGTGGGGGCGGCGGCGATCCGCCCGCCGGAGCGGTGCCCCCACCACCCGGCGGCGGTGCGGTCGGCGCCAAGGCGGGATTTCCACTGGTCGGCATCGGCATCATCGGCGTCGGGGAGCCTGCCCCCGGCCCGGCGCCGGGCGGCACGTTCGAACCTGCCGATTCCTGGCCGGACGCGGGTGCGGCGTTGCGCCCGTTCAGGTTGGTGCTGCCGCGAACGAAGATGAGCCGCTTGGACCCCTCGACGCTGGCGAACGGATCGCGCTCGACCGCAGCGGCCCGTCGACGCAGGGTCTGTTTCGTGCGCAGTTGCCCGGCAGCGCGGACCATGCCGGCCGCGCGTTCGGCAAGCTTCTGAGCCTCATCGGTGAGCATGTCGGCGCGTGCGGCCAACGCCGCAGCACCCTCGATCGGCGCTGCGGGAGCGACGGGGCGCCCCTGCCCTGTCTGGTTCTCGAGCACGGTCAAACGGCGCGCCAGCTCGTTGGCCTCGGCCATGCGCTGACGGAGCTCGTAATCCTGCCGGACACTGCGGTCGATCCGCTTCAAGGCCGAGATCTCGGCTGTCTTGCGGTCGAGCTCGGCACGTAGCCTGACGACTTCGCTTGCGGCGCCCGCCACGACCGTCGGGATACCAGCGGCGGCAGCAGGATCCACGGCGAAAGCTGGGCTGACGAAGCCGCAACCGAGCAGGAAGGCCAGGGCCCCCCCACCTTGCGTCAGCTTCAACCGCAGCGCTCGCGTCATCATGTCTTCAGCTCCGGACCAAAGAAGCTGCAAAGCACACGCCAGAAAGACCTTACTGTCTTTGGGGCCTGCTTGGCCAATGCCCGGGCCGCGCCGGAGACGAATGCCTCAGATCTTCGAGAGCGCGCTCCCGGAATTGGCCGACCCACACGGCGCCACGGCGCAGCCCGGTCGTGGCGCGGTGGGCGCGGCTGCCGCATGCTGGTGAGCGCGATGGCGGGCATTTCGGGAAGGTCGTTTTCAGGTTCGGTTGCAGGCTGGCTAGCGGTCGCCTGTCTGCTGGCCGCGTGCGCAAGCAGCGGAACGCGCAGCACCGGCGCAGCCCAGCCGCCGCCTGAAGACGCCCATCAATACTACCCGCTCGAAGCCGGCTGGCGGTGGGCCTACGACATCGAGCGAGGAGCGGAACGCATCCTCGCGGTCTATTCGGTGCGCGGCCGCACGGGCGACGAAGTCGTCATCGAAGCGGGTGGCGAGGAGATTCGTTACCGCATTCATCCCCAGGGCATCGCTCGCCCCGAACCCGAATCCGAGTTCGACAAACGCGAATCCGTCCCCGACTTTCTCATTCGCAGTCCCGTGCGCCCGGGCGAGCGCTGGCAGATCGCCGGCGGTTTCGCCCACGTGACTCGCGTCGGCCAAAGGGTCACTGTCCCGGCAGGGACCTTCGACAATTGCCTCACCGTCGAGGAGGCGCGCGAGTCCCCGCCCCGGTTGGTGCGGACCACTTACGCACCGGGGGTCGGCCCCGTCATGATCGAATCGCTGGCGCAGGTGCCAGGGGGACGGACGTGGGGGCCCACTCTGCGGGCTTTCTTGAGAGGCGTCACACGACCGGGCGAGGACCATTTCTACCGCTGACGCATGAGCGTTTTGCGCCCCCGCCAATGACGCTGGACGCTCGGCGCGCCTGACCAATTCGTCGCGCGACCGTAACCTGGCCGTGGTTGAACGTTGATCGTCCGTGCGGTTTGGGGCTAGAACCGAACCCGTTGCGGAACGTTGGCTGCACCCTCGCTGTTCTGGTTGGTGCCTTCGGCAGTCTGTTCGGTCCCGTGACCGACGCCGCCGCAGCCTCCGCGCGCGGCATTTCCTCCGGGGCCCCCTGGCGCGCCCGCCGACCCGCCACGCCGCCGCCAGCCACCCACCAGCTGCTCGATCCCGCTCGCTGGCCGGCTGAACCGGCGTCCCCCACCGAGATCGCTCCTGAGCGGTTCCGCGCGGCCGTGGCAGAGCTCTGTCTCAAGCCGGTCGGCAAGGTGCCCTCCGACGAACTGCTGGCGAGCGCCCGCGAAGCCGACGTGGATCCGTTTCTGCTGGCGGCGCTCATGCGCGAGCGAAGTCGCTGCGAACAGAAGCGTCAGTCCCGCGGTCAATACGGTCTGCTTGGCCTGAGCCGAGCGCTCTACGATCGCGAAGGCGCGCCGGGACCCAAGATTCATTCCTCGGAGTGGCGGCCCGCCAATCTGCTGTCGGCCCGGGCCAACCTTGGCCTCGGCGCCCGGCTGCTGCGCATGTGGCAGGACGAGCACGACGCCATCGATCTTTGGTTCGGGGGTGTGCCCCACCGTAGCCCCGTCTCGCACTTCTATTGGGGCGACGTGGTCGTCTCCTCGGGCGCCGAGGACCTGGTTCTGACCGCGCGTCGTCGCTTGATCGGGATCTACGCGGGATCCGTCGTCAGCCCCAAGCCGACCGATCTCGGCGTCGCTCTCGTGCCTCCCTTGGAGAGCATGCCGCGCGTGGCGACGAGCGGCCC